>JALQXR010000001.1 GCA_023263105.1 Marivivens sp.
GCAAGCGTGACCTCTACCCCGCGTGGCGTCACGGATTGAGAGGTCACAGTTTCGCGGTCGTATTGGGTGATCCGGTCATCGGTCGAAAGCGCGGACAGAAACGCGGCGCGCAGATGGCGGTCTTCGACCATGTAGCCCATTGGGCCTTCTTCCAGTTCGGCCGAATCGAAATGCATCATCCAGGGCGCGGGTCCTTCGCCCGCGCGCCCGTCGGTGACCTTGATTTCGGACATCGGCTGCGCGTGTTCGGCAACCTCCGTCCAGACGCCAACCGCCCTGAGCAGGCGTTGCGATCCCAGCGCCAGCGCATAGGCCCGCCCGTCGAACGCGGGGTCCTTGCGGGCCGAGGCAGGCAACATATCGATGATGCCGACCGAAAACCCCGCCCGTGCCAGAGCAAGCCCAAGTGCCGGACCGTTCAGCCCGCCCCCGACGATAAGAATGTCATGATCCAGTGCCATGACTCGAGATAGAACCAACTGCGCAGGATTGTCCATGCGATGCTTGGCCGCTAGGCTTGACCGAAGCGACCAATAGGGAGCAGCGCATATGCAGGACTGGCTTTGGGCTTCGGCCGCGGATCTGGGGCGGGGAATCGCGGCGGGAAAGATCGATCCGGTCGATCTGTGCGACGTCTATCTTGCTGCAATCGACGCCCATCCGATGCGCGACCGCATCTATGCCCGAGTGACCGCCGACCGCGCCCGTGCCGAAGCGCGCGCCGCTGCCGCGCGGGCAAAGTCGGGGCGGCGGCTTTCGGCTTTGGACGGCGTGCCGGTGTCGTGGAAGGACCTGTTCGACACCGCCGGCACCGCGACCGAGGCAGGCACCCAACTGATGGCGGGCCGTGTCCCGCAGTCGGACGCAATCGTTCTGCGTAACGCGACTGCCGCAGGCCTTGTTTGTCTAGGCAAAACCCACCTAACGGAAATCGCTTTCTCGGGGCTGGGATACAACCCGATGACCGCGACTCCGCCCAATCGTCATAACCCCGACGCCGCGGCCGGAGGGTCGTCGTCAGGTGCGGCGGCCTCCGTGGCTTTTGGTTTGGCGGCGGCGGGGATCGGGACAGACACAGGCGGCTCGGTGCGAATCCCCGCGGCGTGGAACGATCTGGTCGGGTTCAAAACGACCCATGGCTGGTTGCCAACCGGCGGTGTCGTGGCGCTCTGCCCGACATTCGACTCGGTCGGACCGTTGTGCCGAACGGTCGAGGATGCCGCCCTGCTGACCACGATCATGGCCGGTGAACGGCCTGCCGACCTGTCGCGTGCGGATATGTCCGGCAGCCGGTTGATGATTTTGGACACGATTGCGATGGAGGATCTGACCGATATCCAGCGCGCGGCCTTCACCAGCGCAAAGGAACGGCTTCAGGACGCGGGCGCCGAGGTGGTTCACAGCACCTTCGCCGATTTGCCGAAGGCCTTCCAGTTGGCGGGTCCGCTGTACACCGCTGACGCCTACGCCCAGTGGCGCGGATTGTTAGAGGCAAATCCGGACAAGATGTTCCGCCTGATCCGCGACCGTATCCGCCCCGGCAAATACGTGGCGGCGGTGGATTACATCGCGGCTTGGTCCGAACTGACCTGCATGCGGGCCGGTTTCGCGGCTCTGATCGCGGATGTGGATGCGGTGATCATGCCCACGACGCCGAATATGCCTCCGATGGTGGCGGATCTGGAGGCGGATGATGCGCTTTATGTGTCGGAAAATCTGGCAGCCCTGCGGAACACCCGTATCGGCAACCTGATGGGGCTTTGTGCGGTCACCTTACCCACTGGGTTGCCATCTGCCGGTATCATGCTTTGTGCGGCTGGCGGCCATGACCGTGCTCTCATGCGGCTGGCGGCGGCTGCGGAATCCGCGCTCTCCTGACCAGAGGGCAAGGACCGAAAAGCCACAATAAGATCGCACAACCCCCCTGATTCGTTCCGTTTTTCTGGACACTCGGGCCCTTCACGAGTTACGCTTGAGCAAAGCGGGACGCCAATGATCCCGCGGATTGAGGCAATGATGGATTTTCCCGAGCGGTTTTCGAACCTACCGGAATATGCGTTTCCGCGTCTGCGGAGCCTGCTGGACGCCCATGCGGCCGGCGGAGAGCAAATCGCCATGACCATTGGCGAGCCTCGGCATGCCTTCCCCGAGTGGGTGGGCGACGTCATTGCCAACAATCTGGACGGATTCGGAAAATATCCGCCCAACGACGGCTCGCCCGAGTTGTTGTCCAGTATCGCAGGCTGGATTTCGTTGCGGTACGGCGTTTCGATGAAGCCCGAGTCGATCATGGCGCTGAACGGCACGCGCGAAGGGCTTTATAACGCTGCGATGGCGCTTTGCCCCGAAATCAAGAATGGCGCACGGCCGGCCATCCTGATGCCGAACCCGTTTTATCAGGTCTATGCGGTTGCCGCGGCTTCGGTCAGTGCCGAGCCGGTTTTTGTGTCCGCCACCGCCGAAACCGGCCATTTGCCCGACTTCGCGGGCCTTCCGTCCGAAGTTCTGGACCGGACCGCGATCGCCTACGTGTGTTCGCCCGCAAATCCGCAAGGCGCCGTGGCCGGAGAGGACTATTGGCGCGACCTCATCAGGCTTGCCGAAAAGCATGACTTCAGGATTTTCGCGGACGAATGCTACTCTGAGATCTATCGCGACACGCCGCCGGTCGGCGCGTTAGAGGTCGCAGCACGGATCGGCGCGGATCCCGAGCGTGTGCTGGTGTTCCATTCGCTGTCGAAGCGATCCAACCTGCCGGGCCTTCGGTCCGGTTTCTGTGCGGGCGGGCCAAAGACCATCGCGGCGATCCGCCAGCTTCGCTCTTATGCGGGCGCGCCCTTGCCTTTGCCGCTGCAAAAGGTTGCAGAAAAGGCATGGTCCGACGAAACGCATGTCGTCGAAAATCGTGCGCTCTATCAGCAGAAATACTCTTTGGCCGACCGGATTCTGGGATCGGTCAACGGATACGAAAGCCCCAAGGCGGGCTTTTTCCTGTGGTTGCCTGTGGCCGACGGAGAGTCCGCCGCATTGAAACTATGGACCGAAACCGGTGTCCGGGTGCTGCCCGGCGCCTATCTGGGCCGAGAGGTTCGCGGCGCGAATCCCGGCGCGGGATTCATCCGTGTCGCGATGGTGGCCGGTATTCAAGAAGTGCAAAGCGGGCTGACCAAGATCCGCGATTGTCTGTACGTGTGAGGTAACGACGCATGGCTTCCTATTCCACCCGTCAAAGAGACCCGCTGTTCGACAGCAACACGCAAGCCGTTCTCGAGCGGCGCGGCAAAGAGCTGTTGGGCCTTGTGCTTCTTGCGGTGGGGGTCATGGCGGGAATGATGATCGCGACCTACAGCCCAGAGGACCCGAACTGGATGCTGGCGACCGAAGCGCCGGTGCAGAACTGGATGGGCCGGACCGGTGCAGCAATTGCGGCCCCGCTGTTCATGATCATTGGCCTGTCGGCTTGGTGCATTTCGCTGGTTCTGGTCGGCTGGGGTCTGCGATTCCTGACCCATTTCGGGGCCGACCGACTGGTCACCCGGATCATCTTTGCGCCCATCGCCATCGCGATCGGTTCGGTGCAGGCCGCAACGCTTGCTCCGGCTGAAAGCTGGACCCATTCGTTCGGGCTGGGCGGGCTGTTCGGGGACACCGCTGTCGGCGTCATCCTGACCGTGCTGCCGATTTCGGTCGCAGTCGGGATCAAGATCCTGTCGGCGGTTTCGGCGGTGCTGTTTCTGTTGATCATGGGCTATGTCGTCGGCCTGACCAAAACCGAGGTCCGTCAGGGAAGCCGGCTGGTTTTGCTTGGGCTGATCCTGATTTATGCCTTCCTGCTTCGCGCGCTTGGACAGGGTGCCACGGCCTCGGTGCGGGCGGCGCAGGATCTGCGCGGCTCGATGCAGCAGCGCAAGGAAGAGCGCGGCGCAACGATGGCTGCGGCGACCGGCGTGGCCCGGATTTCCCGCGCGATGCCCGGCGATGCCGTGCCCGACCAAGCCGCCCGACGCCATGTCGCCGACGTCGTCCGCGCCAATCCCGCGATGCCGACCCACGCCGCGGTCCCGCCAAAGATGCCGCCGAATGCCATGCGAGGCAGGGTCGAGCCGCGCCTGACTGCCGACCGCTCTTTGCCCGCAGGAACTGCGCGGGACACCCACGAACCCGAAGTGGCGCGTGCAACCGGTCTTCGCGCATTGGTCCCGTCGCTTTTGCGTCGCGGGGCCGAACCGATGCCCGCCCCCGAACTGGTCGAGCCGCACCTGTCCGACGCTCCCTTGGTGCCGGTGGATGGCGACCGGATCAGCGCGCGGATATCCGAAGCGATCCGGAGCCGGTCTGCCAAAGCAACCGCCCAGCCCGCTGTCAGCCGGACCGAAAACGGCCTGCGGATCGAGCCCAGCTTGACCGCTGGCCGCGGACCCAAGCCCCTGGTTCTGACGCCGGCGCCGCAACACGCAGCCGATTTGCTGGATGACGACGATCCGGTCCTGCTGAACGACGACCCGTATGGCCGCTATGACGACCCCTTCGCAGACGAGGAAGAGGGCGAGGATATCGATCCCCTGTTCGACGCAATGGACCATAGCGACCCCGTGTCGCTGACCGCCCAGCCCCGCCTGACCCCCGACGCGCCGCGCAAAGTCGTGCAGCAGCCGCTAAGACGGTCGGTGATCCCGTCACGTCGGGCGCGGGACGAAGCCCAGCCGCGTCTGCAATTCGAAGAAAACGCGACGCAATACGAAGCTCCGCCGCTGAACCTCTTGACCAATCCGGTCGAAATCCAGCGCCACCACCTGAGCGACGAGGCGCTGGAAGAGAACGCGCGCATGCTGGAAAGCGTGCTGGACGACTACGGGATCAAAGGCGAAATCGTCTCGGTCCGTCCGGGTCCGGTCGTGACAATGTACGAACTTGAACCCGCTCCGGGCCTAAAGGCCAGCCGTGTGATCGGCTTGGCCGACGATATCGCCCGGTCGATGTCTGCCTTGTCGGCACGTGTCTCCACGGTGCCGGGCCGTTCGGTCATCGGGATCGAATTGCCCAACGCGAACCGCGAAAAAGTCGTGCTGCGCGAAATCCTGAGCGCCCGCGAATTCGGCGACACCTCGATGCGTCTGCCTCTGGCGCTGGGAAAGGATATCGGCGGCGACTCGGTCGTTGCCAATCTGGCAAAGATGCCCCACCTGCTGATTGCGGGGACCACGGGCTCGGGCAAGTCGGTCGCGATCAACACCATGATCCTGTCGCTCCTGTATCGCCTGACGCCGGACGAATGCCGCATGATCATGATCGACCCGAAAATGCTGGAACTGTCGGTCTATGACGGGATTCCGCACCTTTTGTCGCCGGTTGTGACGGACCCGAAGAAAGCGGTTGTCGCGCTGAAATGGGTCGTCGGCGAGATGGAGGAACGCTATCGCAAGATGTCCAAAATGGGCGTCCGCAATATCGAAGGCTACAACGGCCGCGTGATCGACGCGCTGTCCAAGGGTGAACTGTTCAGCCGCACCGTCCAGACGGGCTTTGACGATGAAACCGGCGATCCCGTGTTCGAAACCGAAGAGTTCGAGCCCGAAAAGATGCCCTATATCGTCGTCATCGTTGACGAAATGGCCGACCTCATGATGGTCGCAGGCAAAGAGATCGAAGCCTGCATCCAGCGTCTTGCCCAAATGGCGCGGGCCTCTGGTATCCACCTGATCATGGCAACCCAGCGCCCGTCGGTCGACGTCATCACCGGCACGATCAAGGCCAACTTCCCGACCCGCATCAGTTTTCAGGTCACGTCGAAAATCGACAGCCGCACGATCCTTGGTGAACAGGGCGCAGAGCAGCTCTTGGGTATGGGTGACATGCTGTACATGGCCGGCGGCAGCCGGATCACCCGTGTCCACGGTCCCTTTGTCAGCGACGAAGAAGTCGAAGAAATCGTCAACCATTTGAAGGGCTTCGGCCCGCCTGAATATATGTCGGGCGTCGTCGAAGGACCGGACGAGGACCGCGAAAGCGACATCGACCTTGTGCTGGGTCTGGGCGGCAATACGGATGGCGAAGACGCGCTTTACGATCAGGCGGTCGCCATTGTGATCAAGGACCGCAAATGCTCGACCAGCTACATCCAGCGCAAGCTGGCGATCGGCTACAACAAGGCCGCGCGACTGGTTGAGCAAATGGAAGACCAAGGCGTCGTCGGCGCCGCGAACCACGTCGGAAAACGCGAAATTCTGGTGCCGGAGCAACATTGATGCCCCTGACGATCCGCGCAATCGAGCAGGCCGACCGGCCAAGGTGGGAGCAGCTCTATGAGGGCTATGCCACCTTCTACAAGGTCGCCCAGACCCCCGAAATGCGGGCCCGAGTCTGGGGCTGGCTGCACGATCCGGACCACGAAACACGTGGTCTGGTTGCTGCAGACTCTGACGGTCGCCTGATCGGTTTGGCGCATTACCGGACCTACGCGCGGCCCCTGATGGCGGCCAAGGGCGGCTTTCTGGACGATCTGTTCGTTGATCCCGCAGCCCGAGGCTCTGGTGCCGCGGATGCGCTGATCGGCGCGCTAAAAGACATGGCCCCATCCGAAGGCTGGAGCGTCATCCGCTGGATCACAGCCGACGACAACTATCGCGCCCGTGGCGTCTATGACCGTGTGGCAGAGCGCACCCGCTGGGTGACTTACGATATCAAGATCTGACATCCCCGCGCCACGCATCTGTTATCGCTTAGCACTTGGGTTTCTGGTCAGGTGGCCCCAACTGGTCTAGTGACCAAGTGGTTGAACACAGGAACTCTCGATGAACAGACTTCGCCGCCTTGTCCTGTCCGCCCCTGTCGCGCTGGCTTTTCTGGCCGGAGGCGCTCAGGCGCAAGAGCTTTCGCTGGCCGAACTCTCTGCCTACTTTAACGGCCTTTCGTCGGCGCAGGGCGATTTCACCCAGATCAACAGCGACGGCACGATTTCGACGGGTAAGATCTATATCAAGCGACCGGGTCGCATCCGGTTTGAATACAACCCTCCGGAGGAGGCGCTGGTCGTCGCCGGGGGTGGATCACTTGCGATTTTCGATCCGCGGTCGAACACGGGTCCGGATCGCTATCCGCTTAGCCAGACACCGCTGAACATCATCTTGCGCCGCGATGTCGATCTGGCCCGCGCCGAGATGGTGACGGACCACAGCTCTGACGGGACGACCACGACGATCACCGCCCAAGACCCCGAACATCCCGAATACGGGAGCATCCGGCTGGTCTTTACCGCAAATCCGGTCGAACTGCGTCAATGGGTGATCGATGACGGGACAGGGACCGAGACAACCGTGATCCTTGGCGGATTCGACACGACCTCGCCTGTTCGGGATATCCTGTTCAACATCATCAACGAAGAACGGCTGTGGGCCCAGAACCGCTAGGATCAGGGCCCGTCGCTATGTGATCAGAACCTTGCGCGGCGGCAGTTGGCCAGTTGGCCCTGATAGGTTGCCGCGCGGGCGGTCACGTCGTCGGCGATGCGCAACAGCCAGGATTTGCTGCGGTAAGTGCCGCGCAGATAGCCGGTGCGACCTTCGTGATAGGCCAGATACTGGTTGCGGATGTCGTCCAGAGCCACGCCCGTGCGTTCGGTCGTGCCGGTCATGTACCAACCCATGAAATCCGCGGAATCGTCCATGTCGTCGCGACGCGCCCCGCGTCCGCCTTCGTCACGCTGGTATTCTTCCCACGTGCCGTCCAGCGCTTGGCTATAGCCAAAGGCCGACGACTGCCGCCCGACGGGGATCACCCCCAGAACGAACTGGTGCGGCGTGCGGTTGTTGGAAATGAACCGGCTTTCCTGATAGATCATCGCCATCAGGATATGAGGCTCGACGCCCCAGTTCCGCTTCGCGTTACGGAAAGCCCGGACATAGTTCGGGCGCTCGGTCAGGATCGCACAGGCATTATCCAGATTGCTCGGCGCAGAGCCACGGCGTTCACCACAGCTAGCGACGATCATCACAACGCACAGCGCGAGAATGAGTCTGCTCATCTGCCTCTCGCTCATTTATGTTTTTTTCCAGTTTAGCCGATCGGGCGGCTTATGGGAACGACGAATGCCGCCGGTCAGAGCAGATAGCCAAGGATGAGCGGAAGACTGATCATCGACATCAGTGTCGAAGCAACGACCAGACCTGCGACCTCGGCCGAGTCGGCGCCGAATTTTTCCGCCAAAAGGTAAGAGGTCACCGCGACAGGGGTGGCAAGCTGGACGACCAGAACGGCAAGCGCGGTATCATCCAGTTCCAGAAGGACTCCGGCGCCGACCCCAGCAATCAGGCAAAGGACAACTTTGACCGCCGACAGCACAAAGGCCCGCTTTAGCCCCGCCGGATGCAACCGCGCCACGGCCACGCCCAAAGTGATCAGCATCATCGGGATCGCCATCTGGCCCACCAGCTCCAGCGACCGCGTCAAAAAGACCGGCGTTTCCCAACCCTGCCACAGGAATAACGCGCCCAGCAGGGTGGCCGAGACCAGAGGCTCTTTCAGCGCGCGGGTCCAGTCGCCGCCGCCCGCCACCATCCAGATGCCGACCGTAAAAGACATGACCGCCATCACCGCGAAAACCACGACCGCAAGCCCCAGCCCGTTGTCCCCAAAGGCAAACAACGCCAGCGGCAGGCCCAGATTACCCGTGTTGCCAAAAATCAGCGGCGCCAGAAAGGTCCGCGACGGCAGGCGCACCGCCCAGACCAGCCCCGCCGACAAAAGCCCTGCAACCGCATAGGCCAGCAGACTGGCCAGCGACAACCGAGCCAGCGCCTCTGGCGTGATCTCGGTCCGCATCAGGGCCACGAACACCAGACAGGGCACGGACAGCGTCATGGCAAGCCGCGTGACGAACTCTACACGGTACTCAAACCCCAGCTTGACCCAGACAAAACCGATGGCCGCCAAGAGGAAAACTGGCGACGTGATCTCCAACACTGTGATGACAAGGTTCACAGACTGTTTCCATGATTTGGGCCCCACCTGCGTGGACAACCTGGGTTTCGAGGGGTTACTAAGGGGTATGGGGACTAATGCAATGCTGAAAACGCGGGCCAAATATGGTTTGGGTCAAGTCGTAAGGCACCGGAAACATCCGTTTCGCGGTGTTGTGTTTGATGTCGACGCCGAATTCTCCAATACCGAGGCATGGTACGAAGCCATCCCCGAGGAGAGCCGGCCCGCAAAAGACCAGCCGTTCTACCATCTGCTGGCCGAGAACGATCAGAACTACTACGTGGCCTATGTGTCAGAGCAGAACCTGATTGCCGACTATTCCGGCCAGCCGGTCACGCACCCCGATCTGGGTGATTTCTTTGGCCCGTTCGAAGATGGCCAGTATCCGTTGCACTTCAACCTCAACTGACCGACCAAGGTTAGTAACCCAGCGCGATTCCGTCCTTTCGCGGGTCGGACGCGCCGACCAGCACGCCGTCCGCTTCGATCCGGATCGCTTGCCCGCCGCCCAGCGCTCCGTCCGATACAACGGCGTCATGGCCCAGGTCACGCAGGCCCGCGATAACCGCAGGATCATAGCCATTTTCGACGACAAGCTGCCCGTCACGGAAAAAGGACCGAGGCGCGTCGATGGTGGTCTGCAAATCCAGCCCGAAATCGGCAAGGTTAGTCACCACCCGCGCATGGCCAGCAGGTTGGAACGCGCCACCCATCACGCCAAAGGGCATAACGACGCGGCCTGACTCTTTCAGCATACCGGGAATGATCGTGTGCATCGGGCGCTTGCCGCCTGCTGCTTCGTTCGGGTGCCCTTGGCTCAGCGTAAAGCCCGCGCCACGGTTCTGGAACAGGATGCCGTAACGGTCGCTTGCCAGCCCAGAACCAAAGCCGTGGTAGATCGAATAGATCAGGGACACGGCCATACGGTCGCGGTCAACGACGGTGATATAGACCGTTTCCTTGTGGACGTTTTCTGCCCCTGGCAGGTCCAAGGGCAGCGCACGGTCTTCGGAAATCAGTGCGGCAAGCCGTGCCGCGGTGTCCGGCGACAACATGTGGTCCAGCCGAGAGGTATGGTCAGGGTCCGCGATGACTCTGTTACGGGTGTCATAGGCCAGCTTCGCGGCCTCGGCCTCTAGGTGGGTGCGGCGAATGCCAAAGGGATTTCCATCGGCCAATTCGAAATGCTTGAGAATGTTAAGCATCAGGATCGCGGTCGCCCCCTGACCGTTCGGCGGATGCTCGACCAGTTCAAAGGGGCCGTAGTCGCCGCTGACCGGATCGGTGTAGGTGCAGGCCGTTGCGGCGAAATCTTCCTGCGTGTGGGTGCCGCCAGCGGCCCGAAGCGATGCGACCATGTCGTCGGCCACGGGTCCGGCGTAGAATCCGTCACGTCCCTTGGCCGCGATCTGGCGCAAAACCTTTGCCTGACCCGGTGCGCGGAACAGACTGCCCAAAGCGGGGGCCTTGTCGTCGTGAAGATAGAATTTGCGGGCAGCGCCGGTCAGGACGGGTGCGGACTCGATCAAGTCCACGGAAACTCGGGGCGCGACCGGGACGCCTGCCTCGGCGTAATGGATGGCGGGTTGCAGAATACGGTCGAGTCCCAGCTTGCCCCAGTCGTCGGACAGTCGGCAGAAGGCG
Source organism: Marivivens sp. (assembly GCA_023263105.1). Classification (GTDB taxonomy): domain Bacteria; phylum Pseudomonadota; class Alphaproteobacteria; order Rhodobacterales; family Rhodobacteraceae; genus JALQXR01. Next base: position 10,621 of record JALQXR010000001.1, read on the forward strand.
TCGATCGCCCCGGGGACGGTCACCGCATCGACACCGTAAAGTGGCATCTTGCCGTCGTTCTTTGCCCGCAGCGCATCAGCGGAGAGCCCTGCGGGCGACCTGCCCGAGCCGTTCAGGGCGATGACCCTGTCCTCTCCGGCGGGTTTCAGAAGCACAAAGCAGTCACCGCCGATTCCGGTCATCTGCGGTTCGCAAATGCCCAACAGGACCGCCCCGGCAATGGCGGCGTCCACCGCGTTGCCGCCCGCCTGAAGCGTATCCAGCGCGACTTTCGCGGCCAGAGGATGCGACGTGGCGCACATGCCGTTGGTGGCATAGACCGCCGACCGGCCCGGTTTCTGGAAATCACGCATAAGCTGCCTCGACCTGTGCTATTGCTCTTTAGCGAACCATAGGGCGGCTATCAGGAAGGTCAAAGGGGAAGCCTCGGCGCCGAGTAACTGGGTGGGGGCTAATACGTACCCGGCGCCGAGTGAAGCTTTAAGCAGCTACAAGTTCGTTTTGACCTTGATTCAGGGCTGTAAAATGGACCGAACATGACATTATTGCGGCGATTGCCTTTTCTTGCGGAACGCGCTTAGAGTGCGCCAGGAGGAATTGATCATGCGTTCAATTATCATTGCCGGCGCTGCGCGCACCCCGATGGGCGGTTTTCAGGGGGCTCTGGGCGACCTGAGTGCGGCCGACCTTGGCGGAGCGGCGATTCGCGCTGCGATGGCGGGGGCCAAAGCGACCGAGGTCGACGAATTGCTGATGGGCTGCGTGTTGCCTGCGGGTCAGGGTCAGGCGCCTGCGCGTCAGGCCGGATTCGCCGCCGGACTGGACCAGTCGGTGCCCGCGACCACGCTGAACAAGATGTGCGGATCGGGCATGAAGGCCGCGATGATGGCCTTTGACCAGATCGCAAGCGGTGGTGCCGACGTCATCGTGGCGGGCGGAATGGAGAGCATGACCAATGCGCCCTACCTGCTGCCAAAGATGCGGGGCGGTGCGCGGATCGGACACCAGCAGGTGCAGGACTCGATGTTTCTGGACGGCCTAGAGGACGCCTATGACAAAGGCCGCCTGATGGGCACCTTCGCCGAAGATTGCGCCACCGAATTCCAGTTCAGCCGGCAAATGCAGGACGAATATGCGCTGGGCTCTTTGGGCAATGCCTTGGCCGCGCAGGACTCTGGCGCTTTTGCCAAGGAAATCGCTCCGGTCACCGTGTCGACCCGCGCGGGCGACGTGACCGTGGCTGTCGACGAACAACCCGGCAAGGCGCGCCCCGAAAAGATCCCGACGCTCAAACCGGCGTTCCGCAAGGACGGCTCGGTGACGGCGGCGAATTCCTCGTCGATTTCGGACGGGGCGGCGGCGCTGGTCATCGCCTCGGTAGAGGCGGCAGAGGCCCGTGGCCTGACCGTCCGTGCCCGTATTCTAGGCCATGCCAGCCACGCGCAGGAACCCGGATGGTTCACCACCGCCCCCGTTCCCGCCGCGAAAAAGCTGCTGGACCGGCTGGGCTGGACCGTCGACGACGTGGACCTGTGGGAAGTTAACGAAGCCTTTGCGGTGGTGCCGATGGCCTTCATGCATGAAATGAACATCCCCCGCGACCGGATGAACGTGAACGGCGGCGCTTGTGCGCTTGGCCACCCGATCGGAGCCTCGGGCGCGCGGATCATGGTGACCTTGCTGAATGCGCTGGAAACCCGCGGCCTGAAGCGTGGCGTTGCCGCCATCTGCATCGGCGGCGGCGAAGGCACAGCGATAGCGATCGAACGGGTCTGACAATGCGGGTTGATTACGCGGAACTGGCCAAGGTCGTTGCCGCCCTGACAGAGGGCGAAACAGACGACGTCGCGTTGATGGCCACCGTCGTGTGCGAGGTTCACCACGCGGACGACCGGTTCGACTGGACCGGCTTTTACCGCGTTGTCGCTCCGGACCTGATGAAAATCGGCCCGTACCAAGGCGGCCACGGCTGCCTGCAGATCCCGTTTTCGCGCGGGGTTTGCGGCGCGGCGGCGCGAACCGGACAGGTGCAGCTGGTCCCCGATGTCGAGGCCTTCCCCGACCACATCGCTTGCTCCAGTTCGACGCGCTCGGAAATCGTGCTGCCGGTCCGGAATGCAAAGGGCGACCTTATCGCGGTTTTCGACATCGACAGCGACAGGCCCGATGCCTTTGACGCAGCCGATCAGGCCGGACTCGAGTCGATTCTGAAGGCCGTTTTCGCCTCCTGAACCCTGCCCGTGAAATTTCGCTTTGAGATTTCACGCAATCGTGGCAGCGTGAAATTCTACGTTCAGATTTCACGAGCCCATGACTCAGGACCTGCTACATCACCACCAGACCCTTGGTGCGGACCTTCGGGCCCTGCGAAAGGCGCGTGGGCTGACGCTGCAGGATTTGTCGGACCATCTGGGCCGATCCGTGGGCTGGCTTAGTCAGGTCGAGCGTGACCTTTCGGTGCCCTCGATCAACGACCTGCGCGACATTGCAAACCGTCTGGATGTCTCTGTCTCTAGCCTGTTCCGCGCCGATGCCGCCGAAGGAGAGGCCGGTCTGGTCGTTCGCAAAGGCAACCGCCGCCCCATCGGCTCACGGGAAGCAGGGCTGGTAGAAGAGCTTTTGTCCCCCGATCTGACCGACGCCTTCGAGGTGGTCCATTCGACCTTTGAACCCAGATCCGCGCTACCCCGCCCGATCAGCCGCCCGACCCAAGAGGTAGGCTTTGTCGTCAGCGGGCGCCTGAATATCCAGATCGGGTCCAAGGACTTTGTCCTTTCGACCGGCGACAGTTTCCGCACGCGCGGTGAATCCATGCGTTGGGCCAATCCCTATGACACGCCGTGCACGGTGGTCTGGGTGATTGCGCCTCCGATCTATTAGAGTCGCCGATGTCGCTGGACGCTTGGATCATTTTCGCGACCTTCTGGCTGGTTTTCGTAACCACTCCGGGACCGAATGCGGCCAACTGCATTTCTAACGGGATGACCTATGGCTTTGTCCGCAGCCTGTGGGGCGTTCTGGCCATCCTGACTCAGGCAAGCGTCTTTCTTGTCCTGTCGGCGCTTGGCGTGACTGCGTTGATCGCGACCTCTCCGACGGCCTTCTCAGTGCTGCAATACGTCGGCGCGGCGGTGCTGGTGGGGCTGGGCATTCGCGGCTGGGTCATGGCGCGCACCCCGCCAAAGGCACAGGTGGCCGGACGGGGGTCGCTATATGGTCGGGCGCTGGTGATCGCCACGATCAACCCCAAAAGCGTCGCCGGCTACCTTGCTGCATTTAGCCAGTTCGTCGATCCGGTCGTGCCCATCGGGCAGCAGATGACGGTGATCATGCCGACGGCCCTGACGCTCACGGCGCTCAGCTACTGCGGCTACACCGCGCTGGGGGCGCTTTTGGGGCGGGCTGCAATGGCGGCAATCGTGAACCTTTGGGTGCGGCGCGCTTTGGCGGTTTGTCTTATGATCTATGGCCTGCTTCTGGGCAGCGCCAATCTGGCAAGGGTCTGACCATGGCCGATAACCCCGCCACGCGCCCCGACCGGCGCAAGAGGAGCAAAAGATGAAAACCGGAGGCTGCCTGTGTGGCGCGGTGCGCTACGAACTAAGCCAAGACCCGAAGGATTTTCGGGCCTGCCATTGCACGATGTGCCGAAAGGTCAGCGGCTATTACTGGGCCGCGTTTCACGTCCCTGCGGGCGCGTTGCGTCTGACGGAAACGCGCGGGCTGAGCTGGTTCCGGTCCTCGGCCTCTGCCGAGCGCGGCTTTTGCAAAGACTGCGGCTCGGCGCTGTTTTACCGGCCGACCGGATCCCAAGACTACGAAGTCGCCCCCGGTTCGGTCGACGGCGAGGTCGGCGCAAAGCTGATCGGGCACATCTTTGTCGCGGACAAGGGCGACTACTACGACATCGCGGACGGACTTCCGCAGCGCAACGATTGAAAAGAGAGAGTGTGACATGAGCGATTTTCCAACCACGGCGCGTGTGGTCATCATCGGCGGAGGGGTCGTCGGAACGTCCTCGCTTTTCCATCTGGCAAAGGCCGGTTGGACCGACTGCGTCCTGCTAGAAAAGAACGAACTGACCGCGGGCAGCACGTGGCATGCCGCCGGAAACGTGCCGACGTTTTCGACCTCTTGGTCGATCATGAACATGCAGCGCTATTCGACCGAACTGTACAGCCGGCTTGGGGCCGAGGTCGACTATCCGATGAACTACCACGTCACCGGCTCTATCCGGCTGGCACATTCGAACGAACGCATGCAAGAGTTCAAGCGCGCGGCGGGTATGGGCCGGTATCAGGGGATCAATATCGAAATCCTTGATCCGGCAGAGACCCAATCGCGCTACCCGTTTCTAGAGACCCACGACCTGAAGGGGTCGCTGTACGATCCCAACGATGGGGACATCGACCCCGCGCAGGTGACGCAGGCGCTGGCCAAGGGCGCACGGGACATGGGGGCAAAGATCCTGCGGTTCACCCCCGCGACCGGAGTCAGCCGCGAGAACGGCGAATGGATCGTCCATACGGATAAGGGCGACATCCGCTGCGAATACGTGGTGAACGCCGCAGGCTACTATGCCCAGCGCGTGGGCGAGTGGTTCAAGCCCTATGGCGGTCGCACCGTACCGATGATGGTGATGAGCCACCAATACCTGCTGTCCGAAGAAATCCCCGAACTGGTCGAGCGGACCAAGCAGACCGGCAAGAAACTGCCCCTGCTGCGGGACGTCGACAGTTCCTATTACCTGCGACAGGAAAAGGCGGGCTTTAACCTTGGCCCCTACGAACGGAACTGCAAGGCGCATTGGGTGCGTCCCGAAGACCCGATGCCCGAAGACTTTAGCTTTCAGCTGTATCCCGACGATCTGGACCGGCTGGAATGGTATATCGAAGACGCCATGGCCCGCGTGCCGCTGTTGGGGCAGGCAGGGATATCCAAGGTCATCAACGGCCCGATCCCCTATGCCCCTGACGGCAACCCGCTGATCGGCCCGATGCCCGGCGTGCCCAACGCGTTCGAGGCCTGCGTCTTTACATTCGGCATCGCGCAGGGCGGCGGCGCTGGCAAAGTGCTGGCCGAATGGATCACCGAAGGCCAGACCGAATGGGACATGTGGTCCTGCGATCCTCGCCGTTTCACCGACTATACCGACGCCGACTATTGCGTTGAAAAAGGGATGGAAATCTACGGCCACGAATACGCCATGCATTTCCCGTGGCACCGCTGGCCCGCGGGCGTCGACCGCAAACTGTCGCCTGCCCATGACCGCGTAACGTCCTTGGGCGGCCAGATGGGCGCCTACAACGGCTGGGAACGTGCCAATTGGTTCGCCAAGGACGGCGACGATACGTCCGAGGCTTCGACCCAGACTTGGAACCGCGCCGGCCCATGGGAGCCCCGCATCCGAGAGGAATGTGAAGCCGTGCGGGACACGGTCGGCGTGCTCGACCTGCCGGGGTTCTCGCGGTATCGGCTTCAGGGTCCGGGCGCGGCCGAATTCCTGCGCGGGCTGTGCACCGGCGGCATTCCAAAGATCGGGCGGATCGGCCTTTTGTATTTTGCGGACAGCCGTGGACGGATCGTGACCGAAATGTCCGCGATGCGGCTGGATGAGGATTTCTTTTTCCTTATCACGGCTGGCGTCGCGCAGTGGCATGACCTTGAATGGCTGCAAAAACACCGCCCCGAGGGCGCCGAGTTCACCCTGACCGACGTGACCCGCGACTTTGGGTGCCAGATCGTGACAGGGCCGAAATCCCGCGCCTTGCTGGCCGACCTGACGGACGCCGATCTAGGCCAGCCTTGGCTGACCCACCAGTCCGCGCAGCTAGGCGGGATCTGGGTGCAGTTGGTCCGTGTTTCCTTTGCCGGTGAGCTGGGATGGGAGGTCCATTCAAAGACCGCCGATACCGCAGCCATCTACGATATGCTGTTGAAAGCAGGGGAAAAACACGGGGTGAAACCCTTTGGCATGTGGGCACTGAACAGCCTCCGGCTGGAAAAAGGTTACCGCGCGTGGAAAGGCGATCTGTCCACCGATTACACCCTGTTCCAAGGCGGATTGGACCGTTTCGTAAAGCTCGACAAGCCGCAGGATTTCCCCGGTAAGGCCGCGCTGATGAACGAACACCAGCAAGGCGTGACAAAGCGTTTCGCAACGCTCGTGGTCGACGCACAGGAATGCGACGCCCCCTATATGTCGACGATCTGGCACGGGGGCAAAGTGGTCGGCGAAACCACCAGCGGCGGCTGGGGCTATCGTGTGAACGCGTCGGTCGCGCTGGGGATGCTGCGTGCGGACCTAGCCGTCGAAGACACCGAGGTCGAAGTCGAAATCTACGGACAACGCCACCGCGCGGTCGTTCAGGCGGATCAGCCGCTGTGGGACCCCGAAAACGCCCGCATCAGGGCCTGAGGAACATCATGGCAGTCATCACACTTTTGGACGGCGGGTTGGGCCAAGAACTGGTCAAACGGTCAGGCGACCGACCGACCAGCCTGTGGTCAACCCAAGTCATGGTCGACCACCCCGGCATCGTGCAGCAACTCCACGCCGACTATTTCGCGGCAGGAGCGGGCGTCGCGACGACCAATACCTACTGCGTGCACCACGACCGGCTGGAAGGGACCGAACTGACCGGCCGGTTCCACGACCTGCATGACGCGGCATTGACCGAAGCGTTGGGGGCCCGCCCCGCTGGCAAGAGGGTCGCGGGGTCGATCGGCCCGTTGGTGGCGTCCTACCGCCCTGAAACCCATCCGCCCCACGACGAAGCGGTCGCGAAATACGCCGAGGTCGCCCGCATCCTTGGGTCCAAGGTCGACTTTATCATCTGCGAAACCGTGGCATCGCTGGCCCATGCCCGCGCGATCCTCGAAGGCGCAAAGGCGGGAGGTGTGCCGGTCTGGCTGTCTGTCACCGTCGACGACGAAGACGGCAGCAAGCTGAGATCGGGCGAGCCGGTCGCCAAGGTCTGCGCCGTCGCGATTGCGGGCGGCGCGGAAGCGGTGCTTGCCAATTGCTCGGCACCCGAAGCAATGCCCGCAGCGCTTGCCGCGTTAAAGGCGTCGGGCCTGCCCTATGGGGCCTATGCCAATGGATTTACCCAGATCACAAAAGACTTTCTCAAGGACAAGCCGACGGTCGATGCGCTGCACCCCCGCGAGGACCTGACCCCCGAAGCCTATGCCCGCCACGTCATGGCATGGGTCGATCAGGGTGCGACCATCGTTGGCGGTTGCTGCGAAACCGGCCCCGCGCATATTTCCGAACTCGCCCGTCAGCTGACCGCTGCGGGACATAGCCTGAACTGAGGTTAACCATGGCCCTTCCCACCCATGCTCGTGTCGTGATTATCGGGGGCGGCGTTGTCGGCTGCTCTGTCGCCTACCACCTGACCAAACTTGGTTGGAAAGACGTGGTGCTGCTAGAGCGCAAGGCGCTGACGTCGGGCACGACGTGGCATGCCGCCGGCCTGATCGCGCAACTGCGTGCCACGGCAAACATGACCAAGCTCGCCAAATACAGCCAAGAACTCTACGGCAGCCTAGAAGAGGAAACCGGACTCGCGACCGGTTTCCGGCGCGTGGGGTCGATCACGGTCGCGCTGACCGAGGAACGCAAGGAAGAGATTTTCCGCTCTGCCGCCATGGCGCGCGCCTTTGGTGTCGAAATCGAAGAGATCACGCCGGACGAGGTGAAATCCCGTTACCCGCACCTGAACACAGCCGACGTCAAAGCGGGCGTCTATCTGGCAAAGGACGGGCAGGGCGATCCGGGCAACATCGCCCTTGCGCTGGCAAAAGGCGCAAGGATGCGCGGCGCTGTGATCGCCGAGCGGACCAAGGTCACGGGCATTTCCCGCTCGGGCCGCAGAGTCAGCGCGGTCGACTGGCAGGCCGAGGATGGCAGCCACGGCACAATCGCCTGCGACATGATCGTCAACTGCGCGGGCATGTGGGGCCATGAGGTCGGTCTGATGGCGGGTGTGAACGTGCCGCTTCATGCCTGCGAACACTTCTACATCGTGTCCGAGCCCATTGCGGGGCTGGACCAGCTTCCGGTTCTGCGGGTGCCCGACGAATGTGCCTATTACAAGGTCGACGCGGGTAAGATGATGCTGGGCGCGTTCGAACCAAAGGCCAAGCCATGGGCGATGAAAGGCATCCCGAACGACTTTGAATTCGACCAGCTTCCAGAGGATTTCGACCACTTCGAGCCGATCCTGGAATGGGCGGTCAACCGGATGCCGATGCTGGCGGATGCAGGGATACATACCTTTTTCAACGGACCCGAAAGCTTTACCCCCGACAACGCCTACCACCTTGGACTCGCTCCCGGGATGGACAACGTCTGGGTGGCGGCGGGCTTCAACTCGATCGGTATCCAGTCGGCGGGCGGCGCGGGGATGGCTCTGTCGCACTGGATGGATACCGGCGAAAAACCGTTCGATCTGGGCGACGTCAACATCGCGCGGATGCAGCCGTTCCAAGGCAACAAACGCTATCTCCAGTCCCGCGTGACCGAGGCGCTGGGCCTGCTCTATGCCGACCACTATCCCTATCGGCAAAAGGCCACCGCTCGGGGGGTTCGCCGGACGCCGTTCCACAACCAGCTGGCCGAACGTGGCGCGGTCTTTGGTGAACTGGCCGGATGGGAGCGCGCCAACTGGTACGCCCGCGACGGCCAAGAACGCGAATACCGCTATTCGTGGAAACGGCAGAACTTTTTCGACAACGTGGCCGCCGAACACGCCGCGATCCGCACCGGAGTGGGCATGTACGACATGTCGTCCTTCGGCAAGATCAGGGTCGAGGGGCGCGACGCCGAAGCCTTTCTGAACCACATCTGCGGGGCCGATATGTCGGTTCCCGTGGGCCGCATCGTCTATACGCAGTTCCTGAACAAACACGCGGGAATCGAAGCCGACGTCACCGTCACCCGCCTGTCGGAAACGGCCTATCTGGTCGTCACTCCTGCCGCCACGCGACTGGCGGATGAAACATGGATGCGGCGTCATCTGGGCGACCGGAACGTGGTCATCACCGATGTGACAGCGGGCGAAGGCGTGCTGGCCGTCATGGGTCCAAAGGCGCGACAGGTCCTACAGGCCGTGTCGTCTGCCGACTTTTCAAACGACGCCAATCCCTTTGGCACGGCGCAGGACATCGACCTTGGGTTCGGGCTCGCGCGGGTGCATCGGGTGTCCTATGTCGGCGAACTGGGGTGGGAAATCTATGTCAGCGCGGATATGGCCGCCCACGCCTTCGACACGCTTTGGCAGGCGGGGCAGGATCACGGGCTGAAGCTGTGCGGGATGCACGTCATGGACTGCTGCCGGATCGAAAAGGCCTTCCGCCACTTTGGCCACGACATCACCAGCGAAGACCACGTGCTAGAGGCGGGACTCGGGTTTGCGGTCAAAACGGACAAGCCCGATTTTGTCGGTCGTGACGCGGTTCTTCGCAAGCGGGAGTCGGGTCTGGACAAGCGGTTGTTGCAGTTCCGGCTGACCGACCCCGAGCCGCTGCTTTACCACAACGAACCGATCCTGCGGGACGGCAAGATTGTGGGTCACACGTCGTCGGGCGCGTATGGGCACCACCTTGGTGGAGCGATCTGCATGGGCTACATCCCGTGCAAGGGCCAATCAGCGGAAGAGGTTCTGGCCTCGACCTACGAGGTCGACGTCATGGGCCGCCGCTACAAGGCCGAAGCATCGCTGCGGCCGATGTACGACCCCAAAGGAGAGCGGACCAAAGCCTGAGTCAGCGGGTCAAATCGGAGGGAGCTTGCCGTCTCGGGCAAGCCCCTCGTGCCACTTTTTCATATCAAGGCAGCGGTCCATCGTCCGCCGATAGCTGTCGCGACCGATGCAGCGGGCCATATAGTCGCGGACCGCGCCGTCAAAGTGGATACCCGCCCCGCGGCGCGCGTTGTCCAACGCGTAGACCGTCGACACATCGGCTGCGGTAAAGCGGTCTCCGGCTAGGTAGGGGGTCTGCTCGACCTGTCTCCGGATCAGGTCCAGCCGACTGTCGAACTGGTATTTGATGAACCTGTCGAACTGTTCGGGGCGCGTGTCCTTTGGGACGATGCGATGGAAATTCGTGTAGTAAAACATAGAGCTAGAGAACGCCGCTTCGCCCATCATCAGGAACTGCAGGTAAAGCGGATAGCCTTCGTCGTCGGGTCGAACCTCTAGCGGCGACGGGCCGTAGGTCGCCATCAGATATTGCATAATCGCGACGGATTCGACCATGACCACGTCCCCGTCGACCAAGGCAGGGATGAAGCCAGCAGGGTTCACGGCCAGAAACTCGGCGTTGTCCGAAATGTCCTTGAGCAGGTCCACGGGGCGCAGCCGATAGTTTAGTCCCAATTCCTCGAGCAGCCAGACCACCCGAAAGCCGCGCCCTTCGCCATAGATCGTGATCATGTCCGCCGCTCCTTGCCCGACTGCTACCCGACAGTGATTGTCCAGCGCCGTGCCAGAGGCAACAGGATTTCGGCGGTCCGGCTCCCGCGTGCTTGCGGCTGCGCGCTGATTGGGGCAGAGGTTGCAGATGACCCAACGTCCTGATCCCCGATCCGAAGATACCCTTTCCGGTTTTGCCTTTGCGCTGGCGGCCTATGTGCTGTGGGGGTTCCTGCCGCTTTACATGAAGCTGCTCAGCCACGTCCCGCCCGCCGAGGTCGTTTTGCACCGCGTGGTCTGGTCGGTGCCGATCGCGGTTGTCGTTCTGATCGTCCTGCGTCGGACGGACGACATCGTGGCGGCTCTCCGGTCGCCGCGGATGATTGCCATGGGCTGCGTGACCGCCGCGCTGATTTCGTTGAATTGGGGCATCTACGTCTGGGCGATCACATCGGGCAACGCGCTGGAAGCGGCGCTGGGCTATTACATCAACCCGTTGTTCAGCGTATTTCTGGGCGCGACGCTGTTGCGCGAACGGCTGGTGCCGCTGCAATGGGTTGCCATCGCTCTGGCCGCAGGCGCGGTGGTCGTGCTGACGCTCGATGCGGGCCGGATTCCGCTGGTCGCCTTGTCGCTGACCCTGACTTGGGGGCTTTATGCGTTTTGCAAGAAATGGCTGCCAATCGGCCCGAACCAGGGGTTCCTTCTAGAGGTGCTGATCCTGCTGCCGGTCGCGCTGGCCTATTGGGTCTATCTGACCGCGACGGGGCAGAGCCATTTCGTTCCGGCCATGACGACCGACACCTTGCTGCTGCTGGGTGCGGGCGCGGTCACGGCGATTCCGCTGATGCTGTATGCCAATGGCGCAAAGCGGCTGCGGCTGACGACCATCGCGTTGATGCAGTACATCGCGCCGACGATGATCTTTCTGGTTGCGGTCTTTATCTTTGACGAACCCTTTGGACACGCCCGCGCAATTGCCTTCCCGATGATCTGGGCCGCCGTCGTCGTCTATCTGGTGTCGGTCATCCGCAAGGCCGGAAGATGAGCAGCGACTACAACCCGCCGACCGACCCGCTAGAGATCCTGCACGAGGACGACAGCCTGTTGGTGGTCAACAAACCGTCGGGCCTGTTGTCGGTCCCCGGCAAGGGAGAGCAGCTGTCCGATTGCCTGCTGGCTCGCGTGCAGATCGCCTTTCCCATGGCGCTTTTGGTGCACAGGCTGGACCGCGACACCTCTGGCGTAATGGTGTTCGCAATGAGCCCCCACGCCCAGCGCCACCTTGGCCTCCAGTTCGAAAGACGCCACACGAAAAAGACCTATGTCGCGCGCGTCTGGGGTGAGATGACGCAAAAGACAGGAACAGTCGACCTGCCGCTGATCGTCGATTGGCCGAACCGGCCGTTGCAAATGGTGGACCATGAAAACGGCAAACCCGCGCTGACCGATTTTCGCGTGATGCGGACGGGCAAAGGCGAAAGCCGCGTTCGGCTTTATCCCCACACGGGGCGGTCGCACCAGTTGCGCGTGCATATGAAGGAACTGGGCCACCCGATTCTGGGTGACCCGTTCTATGCAACCGGCGAGGCACGGGACTATCCCCGCCTCATGCTACATTCGGAAACGCTTCAACTGCGCCACCCCAACGGAGGTCGCGGCGAACGGTTCACGGCCAAGGCCCCGTTCTAGGACAGGAAGTCGCGGATCGCCGCTACTTCGGGCTGCGCGACTTCATGACCGCCGTCGTGCCAGACGACGCGCACCGTTGCCCCTTGGTCCGACAGATAATCCGCGAAGGTTTGGGTCAGCCCTGCCGGACAAATCGGATCGCGGCGTCCGGCGGTGATCAGGATGTCTGCGCCGGACAGACCGGAGCAGGGTTCGGGCGTCCAAGGAATTAGCGGATGCAGCAGCACCATGCGGCGCACCAGATCCGGGTGCCGCAGCGCGACCGAAGCAAGGATGTTCGCTCCGTTCGAATACCCCAGCCCGATTGTGCTGGTGGCGCCTGTGGATGCCTGTTCCGCCGCAATAAAGGCGGCCATCGACTCGCTCCGTGTCGCCAGATCTTCCATGTCGTAGCGGCCTTCGGCCAGTCGGCGGAAATACCGCAGCGCCCCCATTTCCGAGACATCCCCGCGCGGAGACGTGACATGCGCCGACGGCATCAGGTCACGCGCAAAATCGTGGAACTGGTGCTCTGATCCGCCGGTGCCGTGAAAGGTCAGGAACAGGGGTGCGCCGCTGGCGCCTTTGGTTCTTGCAGCATGGTAGGTCATCAGGTGATCGGCTCCAGCGTGCGTTCCAGACGGGCCCGCAGATGTTCGTGCTGGCTGGGAAGCCGCAGCGCCTCGCCCAGATGCGCGGTGTCCTCGTCGCGGTCAAAACCGGGTTCGTTGGTGGCGATTTCGAACAGCACACCACCCGGTGTCCGGAAATAGATCGCCCAGAAATAGTCGCGGTCGATGACCGGAGTGACCTGATAGCCGGTATCCAGCAGGGCCTCGCGGACTTCCAGTTGACGGGCGCGGTTTTCGACGGCGAAGGCGATGTGGTGCACCGATCCCGCACCCTGACGCGGGCGGCCCGCCGACGGGATGGTTTCGATGTCGATCGCATCCGCGCCATTGCCATGCGGCACCGCGAACCGAGTGACATTTCCAGAGCGGTCGATTTCTTCGTACCCCATGAATTTCAACAACTCAGCCGAGCCGCCTTCGTCCTGCAACCGCATGTCGGCAGAGTGGAAACCTCGGATCGCCATGTCCTCGGACACGCCGTTGCCGGTCCACGGTGTGCGGCCGTCGTCGCGCTCGACCAGTGCAAAAGCGTCACCGTCGGGCCCGTTGAACAGGACGCGGGATTCACCGAAACGGGTGTCGGTCGTGACGCCGGATGCGCCGTGGTCGGACAGGCGCTTTTGCCACGCAGCCGAGGTGCCGACCGGCACGACAAAGGCGGTACGGCCGACCTCGCCCACGCCGGGGGTGCCCTGTGCGGCGCGGGGAAAGGGAAAGTATGTCATGACCGACCCGGGCGAGCCGTGTTCGTCGCCGTAGTACAGGTGGTATACGTCCGGCGCGTCGAAATTGACGGTCTTTTTCACGCGCCTCAGGCCAAGCGCATTGGTGAAGAACGCATTGTTCCGGTTGGCCGAGGACGCCAGCGAAGTGACGTGGTGCAGGCCTTTGATCTGGTTCAGCATGGGACAACTCCTTTTCGGTTGTCCCACATATATCATTTGCAGAGGCGCACAGTATGCGACTGGGCGCACGCTCTCTGTGCATCTTGCCACATGAAAAGGGCCGCCCCAGCGGGACGGCCCAATGTCTTTTGCCGGTTTCCGGCTTACTCGGCTGCGGTATCCCAGCCCGAGATCGCTTTGACTTCGAGGAATTCCTCGATGCCCCAGACGCCGCCTTCACGCGCGCGGCCCGAGGCCTTGACGCCGCCAAAGGGTGCGCCAGCGCCACGGCTCTTGCCGTTCATTTCCACCATGCCGGACCGCAGACGCAGCGCCAGCCGGTTACGGCGTTCGCCGTCTTGGGTCTGGACATAGTTCGTCAACCCATAGGGCGTGTCGTTGGCAATACGGACGGCTTCTTCTTCGGTGTCGAAGGGGATGATCGACAGAACCGGTCCAAAGATCTCTTCGCGTTCGATGGTCATGCCGGGTTTGACGTCGGCAAAGACGGTCGGACGAACAAAGAAGCCCTTGTTCACGCCTTCGGGCAGACCCAGACCACCAGCAACCAGACGGGCGCCTTCGTCGATGCCCTTTTGGATGTAGCCCTGGATCTGGTCCCACTGACGCTTGTTCACAACGGGGCCGATGTGGTTGCCGGACTGCGACGCGGGCGCAACGGCGGTTTTGTTTGCCACGCTTGCGGCGATCTCGACCGCTTCATCGTAGAACGACCGCTCGACCAACATGCGGGTCGGGGCGTTGCAGGACTGACCGGTGTTGTAGAAGCAATGACGCGCGCCGCGCAGGACGGCTTTTTCGTCGGCATCCGCGAAAATCAGGTTCGCACCCTTGCCGCCCAGTTCCAGCGTCACGCGCTTCATCGTTTCGGCAGCGGCCTTCGAAATGGCGCGGCCAGCGCGGGTCGATCCGGTGAACGAGATCATCTCGACGTCTTGGTGCGACGACAGTTGCGAGCCAACGCCCATTCCGTCGCCGTTGACCATGTTGAACACGCCAGCGGGGCAACCGGCGTCGTGCAGCATCTCGGTGAAGACGATGGACGACAGCGGAGCCTCTTCCGAGGGCTTCATCACAACGGTGCAACCGGCAAGAAGGGCGGGAATCACCTTGAGCGTGACCTGGTTCATCGGCCAGTTCCACGGGGTGATCAGGCCGACAACGCCGATCGGCTCCATCGAGATGCGGTCGTTCGGCGCATGGGGGCCGAGGGGGCGGACCCACTCAATATGATCAAATGCCTTCAGAAAGTTGTTCAGGTGCCACGGCAGACATTCGGCCTGATCCGCGATCGACATGTCGATCGGCGCGCCCATTTCAAGGCTGATCGCGCGGCCAAGGTCTTCTTTACGCTTGTTGTATTGGTCAAGGATGCGTTCGACCAAAGCGCGGCGTTCGGCCGGAGACGTAGCAGACCAAGCCGGAAACGCGGCTTTTGCGGCTGCTACGGCAGCATCGGTGTCGGCCTTGTCGCCAAGGCTGATGACGGCGCAGACATCCTCGGTCGAGGGGTCGATGACATCGCAATCGCGCGGGGTTGCGGGGGCGACCCATTTGCCGTTGATGTAGAATTCACGTTTTTCGATCATGGTGCTCTCGCTTTGTAATTTGATCAAATTCGCCACACAGTGTCACTGACAGCGACAAAATGCAAGTGTTTGAAGATGTGGAATGCCGTAGAATTAGATCAACCTGACAAACATTCCATAAGGAGAATCGACATGGGTTTGCGTATCAACGACACCATCCCCGACCTGAAGGTCGAAACCGACCACGGCGCATTCGGTCTGCACGACTGGATCGGGGACAGCTGGGCGATCATGTTCAGCCACCCAAAGGACTTTACCCCTGTTTGCACCACCGAATTCGGTGCCGTCGCGCAACTGGCCGATGAATGGGCAAAGCGCGGCACGAAAGTGCTGGGCATTTCGGTGGACGGAGTCGAGGACCACAAGAAATGGAAGGGCGACATCGAGAAAGTGGCCGGAACCAAGGCGGGCTTTCCAATCGTGGCGGACAGGGGACTCGAACTGTCGAAGGCATTCGACATGCTGCCCGCTGGCTACTACCTGCCTGGAAATCCGACTCCGGCGGACAGCCAGACCGTGCGGTCGGTGTTTATCATCGGACCGGACAAGAAGCTTAAGCTTTCGATGACCTATCCGATGAACGTTGGCCGCAACTTTGCCGAAGTGCTGCGCGCGCTGGACGGGCTGCAGACCGCTGCCAAACACGGGGTGGCCACGCCTGCCAACTGGCAGATCGGCGCGGATGTCGTGATTCCGACCGCCGTCAATGACGCGGACGCAAAGGCGAAATTCGGCGAATTCAAAACGGTCCTGCCCTATCTGCGCATGACCAAACTGAAGGGCTGACAGACCCAGTCAGGTCGCGGGGGCGACCCCCCGCGGCCGACCTAGCGGCTTTCCGCGTAGGACTTGAAGCTGTTCAGAATCGACTGCCAGCCTTCCTGCTGCATTTCGACGGGGTTCTCGTCTTCGGCATCGAAGACAGTGGTCACGCGGACGCCACCCTTTTCGGCAGCAAAGGTCGTGCGGGCCAACCTTCCGTCGTCCATCCGCAGCCCGATCACCTTTCCGGTTTCAAGCTCTTCGTATTTGCCGCCAAACTCGAAACCAAAGCTGCCGTCCTTTGCCTCCATCCGAGCGGAATAGGCCCCGCCCAACCGGAGGTCGCTCTTGGCCCACGGACAACACCAGTCGTCGCTGGCAAAGTTCCAGCCGGTGATATGTGCGGGATCGGTCCAGCAGGACCAAGCGGTTTCGGGGGTAGCTGCGACAAGCGCGTCTATGGTGACCTTGGTCATGGTGGGCCTTTCGGGCGTAGGATTCGGCGGGATATTACATCAAGCCGGACTTTTGGGAATGGGCTGTCACGCGAAGTCTGCCATGGACGAGGCCCCCCCCTCTGAGATAGCAAGATCAGATGCAAAAAGAACGACAGCGCGGCCCATGAAACGAATGACTGACATGCTGATCGGCTGGCGCGAGACTGTTCAATTGCCCGATCTGGGCATCGGAACGTTCACCGCAAAGATCGACACCGGCGCGCGGACCTCTGCCCTACATGCGGAGCGGATCAAGGTTTTTGACCGCGACGGAGCAAAATGGGTGCGGTTCCATGTGCCGCACGCCGGACTCGACGAAGCTGTCGACTGCGAGGCGCCGCTTGTCGACTATCGAGAAATCAAGAACACCAGCGGCGTCCCCGAGGAGCGGCTTGTGATCGAAACGCGGCTTGCTCTAGGAGGCAGGCTCTGGCGGATCGAGGTGTCTTTGGCGGACCGCGGCAACATGGCGATGCCGCTGATACTTGGGCGTACGGCCATTCGCCGCCGCCGGATACTGGTCGATGCCGGGCGGTCGTTCATCGCCGGCGCGCCTGCCGCAAAACGAAAGGAATAGTCCTGTGAAATTCGCAATGATGGCTCGTAATCCAGACCTCTATTCGCATCGGCGCCTGAAAGAAGCGGCCGAGGCCCGCGGACACGAACTGGACATCATCAACACGCTGCGGTGCTACATGAACATCGCAAGCCGCCGCCCCGAGATCTATTACAACGGCGAAAAACTGCCCCTGTACGACGCGGTCATTCCCCGCATCGGGGCCAGCGTGACCTTCTATGGTCTGGCCGTCCTGCGGCAGTTCGAAATGATGGGCGTCTACCCGTTGAACGAAAGCGTGGCGATCGGGCGAAGCCGTGACAAACTGCGGTCTATGCAGCTTTTGGCGCGCGACGGGATCGGGCTGCCGGTGACGACATTTGCCCATGATCCCAAGCAGACGGAAGAGGTCTTGGAACTGGCCGGTGGTGCGCCTCTGGTGATCAAACTGCTGGAAGGCACCCAAGGCATCGGCGTGGTTCTTGCCGACACCAACCGGTCCGCAAAGTCGGTGATCGAAGCGTTCCGCGGCGCGGATGTGAACATTCTGGTGCAAGAGTTCATCAAGGAAGCAGGCGGAACCGATATTCGGGCGCTGGTCGTGGGCGGACGCGTGGTCGCCGCCATGAAACGCACCGGAGCCAGCGGCGAATTCCGCTCGAACCTGCACCGTGGCGGCACCGCCGAAGTGGTCAAGCTGAGCCCCGAAGAACGCTTTACGGCAATCCGCGCGGCAAAGTCGATGGGCCTGAACGTCTGCGGCGTGGACATGCTGCGATCCAACCACGGTCCGGTGGTGATGGAGGTCAACTCGTCCCCCGGTCTGGAAGGGGTCGAAAAGGCGACGGGCATCGATATCGCGACCAAGATCGTCGAATTCATCGAAAAGAACGCCAAAGCGGGCAAGACAAAAACAAAGGGCAAAGGCTGATGGCCGCCGCCCGCAAACCGTTCGAGATCGCGGGCCGTCGGATCGCGCCGGGGCAGCGGGCGACAGTCGATCTGCCTGTCAGCACGCTTAGCGACCACACGCCCGTCACCATGTCGGTCCACGTGGTTCACGGTAAAAAGCCCGGTCCGGTGATGTTCGTGTCCGCCGCGATCCACGGCGACGAGGTGATCGGCGTTGAAATCGTTCGGCGTCTTTTGCGCACCCCCAGCATCGACCGGATGGCGGGGACGCTGCTGGCGGTGCCGATCGTCAACACCTTTGGCTTTCTGAACCAGTCCCGCTATCTGCCCGACCGGCGCGACCTTAACCGCGTCTTTCCGGGAACGGCGAGCGGGTCGCTGGCCTCTAGGCTGGCGCATCTGTTCCTGACGGAAATCGTGTCGCGGTCGGACTATGGAATCGATCTGCATTCGGCGGCGGTCCAGCGCACGAACCTGCCTCAGGTCAGGATCAGCCCCGGAAACGCCGTGACGTCGAAACTGGCAGAGGTCTTTGGCGCTCCGGTGATCCTCACGTCGAAACTGCGCGACGGATCGTTGCGAATGGCGGCAGGCGACAAGGGCGTGAGCATGCTGCTGTACGAAGCGGGCGAGGGCCTGCGGTTCGACGAATACGCGGCGCGTGCGGGCGTCATGGGCATCCTTCGGGTCATGCACCATCTGGACATGGTCGGCGCAAAGGGCATTTCCAAAGCCAAGGTCAAACCGATCCTCAGCCAGCGATCCAACTGGCTGCGCGCTCCGGCCGGCGGGCTATTGCGGATGTTCCGTCAGAGCGGCGACGTGGTGGCGGCGGGCGACCTGCTGGGCATCGTGTCCGACCCGTTCGGGGAAAACGAAACCGAAGTCATCTGCGGCGAAGGCGGTATCATCGTCGGGCGCACCAACCTGCCGATCATCAACGAAGGCGACGCGCTGTTCCACATCGCAAGCCTGCCCGATGCCGCAAAGGCAGAGGCCGCAGTTGGCGTTCTGGCCGAACAGCTTGAGGCGCAACCGCTCTTCGACGAAGACGAAATCATCTAATAGGCAAAGACGGGGGTTCCCATCGGGACCCTGTCGTACAGATCCACGACATGGCTGTTGTACATGCGGAAGCAGCCGTTCGACACCGCTTTGCCGATGCTTTGCGGTTCGGTCGTGCCGTGGATGCGGATCGCCGTGTCATAGCCGTTCTGGTACAGATATAGCGCCCGCGCGCCCAATGGATTGCTTGGTCCACCCGGCATGCCGTCCGCATAGCGGGCATAGGCGTCAGGATTGCGGGCGATCATTTCCGGCGTAGGCCGCCAGCTGGGCCATTCGACCTTGCGCCCGACGACGGACTCGCCCGAGTAACGCAGACTTTCCCGACCAATCGCCACGCCATATCGAATCGCGGTCGCATTCCCGAGCGTCAGGTACAAGAACCGCGTTTGCGGCACGATGTGGATCTGACCGGCGGGAAAGTCGTCACGGACCCGCACGACTTGTACCCAGAATTCTTCGGGTATCGGGTAGTCGCCTTCGAACTGGGGTGTCTGGAACCCCGTCGGCGCGCCCTCTGCCGCGATGGCCGGACCGGCGGCCGAGGCGGCTAAACATCCGAAAACAAACCTTCTTCTGTCGATCATCGCTACCTCCGTCTGCAGTGGGTAGGATGATATGCCAGCGCGGTCGACGCGCAATTGCAGCGCGGACACAGTCAAAGAAAAACGGCCCCGACAATGCTGTCAGGGCCGCCTCCTCACGCAGGTGTGACTGCGGATCAGTTGTCCTCTTCGGACTTCTCTTCGCGGACGACCTCTTTGCCGGTCTCCTGATCGACGATCTTCATCGACAGGCGGACCTTGCCACGGTCATCAAAGCCCAGAAGCTTTACCCAGACTTCCTGGCCCTCTTTGAGGACGTCGGAGGGGTGGTTCAGGCGGCGGTTCTCGATCTGGCTCACGTGGACGAGTCCGTCACGCTTGCCAAAGAAGTTCACGAAGGCGCCGAAATCGACGAGCTTCACGACCTTGCCCTTGTAGACTTTGCCTTCTTCCGGCTCTGCGACGATCGCATAGATCATGTCGTAGGCTTTCTGGATGGCTTCGCCGTTCGAGGACGCGATCTTGATCACGCCGTCGTCGTTGATGTCGACCTTTGCGCCCGACACTTCGACGATTTCGCGGATGACCTTGCCGCCCGAGCCGATCACTTCACGGATCTTGTCGGTGGGGATGGTCATCGTTTCGATGCGCGGAGCGTGAACCGAGAATTCGTTCGCGCTGGACAGGGCTTTCGACATTTCGCCAAGGATGTGCAGGCGACCTTCTTTGGCCTGAGCCAGCGCCTTTTTCATGATCTCGGGCGTGATGCCTGCGACCTTGATGTCCATCTGAAGCGACGTGATGCCCTTTTCGGTGCCAGCGACTTTGAAGTCCATGTCACCAAGGTGGTCTTCGTCACCCAGAATGTCCGTCAGAACGGCGAACGAACCGTCGTCTTCCAGCACCAGACCCATGGCGACACCGGCAACCGGAGCCTTCAGCGGAACGCCGGCATCCATCATCGACAGCGAGCCGCCACAGACCGAAGCCATGGAGGACGAACCGTTCGATTCAGTGATCTCCGACACGACGCGGATCGTGTAGGGGAAGTCGGTCGCAGCAGGCAGAACGGCCTGAAGCGCGCGCCATGCGAGCTTACCATGGCCGATTTCACGGCGACCCGGCGAGCCTACGCGGCCAACTTCACCAACCGAATACGGCGGGAAGTTGTAGTGCAGCAGGAAATTCTGGCGGAAGTTGCCGTGCAGGGCGTCGATGATCTGCTCATCGTCGCCGGTGCCCAGAGTGGTCACAACCAGACCCTGAGTTTCACCACGGGTGAACAGGGCCGAACCGTGGGTCCGCGGCAGGATGCCGGTTTCGCTGACGATCGGGCGAACCTGATCCAGAGCGCGACCGTCGATGCGGCGGCCGTTCTTGACCACGTCGCCGCGCAGGACTTTGGATTCCAGCTTTTTCAGCGCGGTTCCAAGGTTCGCATCGGCAAGCTGCTCTTCGGTCAGTGCGGCTTTGATCGCGTCCTTGGCTGCGGCAACTGCGGCGACGCGCTGCTGCTTGTCGGTGATCGCATAAGCGGCACGCATCGCGTCTTCGCCAGCAGCGGTCACGGCGCCCAGAAGGTCGGCGTAGTCCGGAGCGACAAAGTTGAAGGGCTCTTTGGCGGCCGCTTCAGCCAGATCGATGATCAAGTCGATGACCGGCTGGATCTGCTCGTGCGCAAAAGTCACAGCGCCCAGCATTTCGTCTTCGGTCAGTTCGTAGGCTTCCGATTCCACCATCATCACGGCGTCTTTGGTGCCTGCGACAACCAGATCCAGACGCTGGTCGGGGTTGTTGCGCAGGTTGTCCATGTCGTCGACGGTCGGGTTCAGGATGTATTCGCCATCTTCGAAACCAACACGGCAACCGGCGATCGGGCCCATGAACGGCGCGCCCGACAGGGTCAGCGCGGCAGAGGCGGCGATCATCGCGACGATGTCGGGATCGTTGACAAGGTCGTGGCTCAGAACGGTGCACATGACGAGCACTTCGTTCTTGAAACCATCGACGAACAGCGGGCGGATCGGACGGTCGATCAGGCGCGCGGTCAGCGTTTCCTTTTCGGTCGGTCGCGCTTCGCGCTTGAAGAAACCGCCCGGCACTTTACCGGCGGCATAGTATTTTTCCTGGTAGTGAACCGTCAGCGGAAAGAAGTCCTGACCGGGCTTCGGTTCCTTTGCGTAGGTCACGTTGGCCATGACGGTGGTTTCGCCCAGAGTGGCGAGCACGGTGCCGTCGGCCTGACGCGCGACCTTGCCGGTTTCCAGCGTCAGCGTTTCTTCGCCCCACTGGATTGATTTTTTAACTTCGTTGAACATCTAGCGTATCCTGTAAGGGAGCACTCCCGGCCCTCCGGGTCTCCCGTTTGCATGGTGGCCCCATTGCCACCGACCCCAAGATCATTCCATGCGCCGGGGTCCATAGCGTCACGTTTCAGATGGGCGGCCTATACAAGAGAAAGCGCCGAAAGGAAAGCTACGAAGAATCGGCCCGCTTTTCGTGCGGATCGGTCGGCGCGGGCGCGGGGTTGACCGTAAGAACCGGCTCGGTGTTTGCTAGTTTACGGTAAGTGGCAGTCAATGGCCCATGGGGGAGGCCACTATGGATGCAGCACTTTATCCCATCATCGACCGCGCACATGCGTTTGCGGGGGCGGTGCGAAGCCTGTCGGATTTCACTCTCGGTCCGGGTCGCGATATCGACCCCGTGATGGCAGTGCAGTCGCCGGATTGGTCGCTCTACGCTGTCGATATCGAGTCCCGCAGGGCCATGTTTGTCGAACTGCCGAAAGGCACCGATCTGGGCAATGCGTCGTTTGTCTACATGACCCAATTCGATCTGGCGCAACGGGCGATCATTGTTCCGTTAGAGTTACTGGAGCCGCTGAGCAGGCAACGAGCCGCGCCCGAGAATATGGGCATGCTCTTCTCGACAGGGCGGTGCGGTTCGACGCTGGCCAGCCGTATCCTGGCCCAGATTCCCGATGTCTGGAGCCTGTCCGAGCCGGACATCTTGGAAAACCTCGCCTTTGCGCGGTGTTCGGTGCCGTCGAAGGAAATGGTGCCGCTCATTCGTGCGGCCACGCGGCTGTTGTTCAACCCTCCTGCCGGTCGGAAGATCAGGACTTTTGTCATTAAGCCAAGGTCCGAGTCAGTTTTGCAGGCCTCGGACTATGCTGCCGCTTTGCCGCAATCGCGGAACATCTTCATGTATCGGGACGCTGCGGGTTACGTGAATTCCCTTTACCGCTTTGCGCAAAAGATGATCGGCCCCGAAGTCTTTTTCGGCCCCGAGATGGATGCGATTTCGTGGCCGTTGTCGTCAGCAAATGCGCCGCAAAGCCTGTCTGACGAATACTTTCCCGAAGGCCGCAATCCGTCGAACACCAGTGACGTCATGGCGATGGGATGGGCGATACGGATGCACGCCTATCTTAGGGCGGCAGACATCGGCGTACCCATGCAGCCGCTGCACTATGCCGACCTGAATGCCGATCGGCGCGCGCAGACCACTCTGCTGTTGCAAGGTTTGGGCATTCGTGCCGATCATCTGGACCTTGCGATGCGCGGGTTCGATGAGGACAGCCAGAAAGGAACCGGCGGCGATCGCGCGTTGCCTGCCATTCCATTGGACGACGCGCAGCGCGCGCGGATCGCCGTGCTGCTGGGTCGATGGGGGCTGGATGACTATGCCACCCTGCGATTGCCTAGGGTCGGGTGACATTCGCTAGTCGTCGACACAGGGTTGATCCGCGCCTGCGTTGGGGGCCGCACATTCCGCTGACTGGCGCACCGTTGATTAACGCTGTCGCCCAAATACAAAAGGGGCCGCCTGAGCGACCCCTTCGACTTTCGATCCGGCCGTATTAGCGGCGGATGCCAAGACGTTCGAGAAGCGACTGGTAACGTGCTTCGTCTTTTGCCTTGGTGTAGTCGAGAAGCTTACGGCGCTGTGCGACCAGCTTCAGAAGGCCACGGCGACCGTGGTTGTCCTTCTTGTGGGTCTTGAAGTGCTCGGTAAGCGTGTTGATTCGGGACGTCAGGATCGCGATCTGGACCTCGGGCGAACCGGTGTCGCCTTCTTTGGTCGCGAAGTCTTTGATCAGACGGGCTTTTTCTTCAACAGTGATCGACATCGGGGTCTCCTTTCGAAAAAAGGGTTATGGCGCAAGCCGGGATGTCGTCCAGCAGGGCCCGTGGAGGCATCCGCAGCAGGAATCCGCAACGGATGGGGGCGTATAGGGAAATCTGCGGAGAAAGGAAAGCTATTTCCTAGTCGTCAGCTGTCTGGTTCAAACCGGATCGAGTCGATGGACAGCTCTGTTAAGCCTGACAAATGGGCGACCTCTATCCCGTCGGCAAGGACTCTTAGCCCATCAGGGACGACTTGAGTTTCGATCTGTGGGTCCGCGGCACCGGGTTGATGCAGGATGATGAGTTCGTCTTCTGCAGGGTTAAAGTCCGCGATGGTCGTGACGTCCCCTTCGGACAACGACAAGACAAACTGGTCCGATCCGAGCCCGCCATGCAAATGGTCGCCGGCGTCACCGATCAACCTGTCCGCGCCAGCCCCACCGTTTAGAAAATCCCTGATCCCCGAGGCATCGCGACCGTCGATCAGATCGTCGCCGCTGCCGCCGTTCAGCACATCGTCACCGTCGCCGCCGACGAGTGTGTCATTCCCGAAATGCCCCTGCAGGCTGTCATTTCCGGAGCCACCCTGAATGTCGTCGTCGCCGCCACCGCCGACCAGCACATCGTTACCATCGCCGCCGTAAATGCTATCGTCGTCGACATGGCCATAGACCTGATCGTCGCCATTTCCGCCAAACAATTCATCGTTTCCGCGGCCGCCGTGCAGGATGTCGTCGCCATCCCCGCCATCGGCAAGGTCATCGCCGTCTTCGCCCGAAAGGACATCGTCGCCCGACCCGCCGTCCAGATCGTCATTGCCCGACCCGCCGATCAGCGTGTCATCGTCATCCCCGCCAAGCAGGGTGTCGTCGCCGTCTTCGCCCAACAGGACATCAAGCCCGCCGCGCCCGTCGATATGGTCGTCGCCGCCGCCGGCGAGCGCGAGGTCGTCATCATCGGTACCCTCTGCACGGTCATCACCGTCGGTGGTTTCGATGGTTGGTATGAGGGCGATGCCAAATAATGCGGCACCGATAAGGGTCATGAAAAGATACATCTGGCGCACAATTCGACTTGTCTCGGATCATGAGAACATACATCGAACATCGCCTGAAATCGCTTGTTTTCTGACTTCGTGGTTAACGAGTCATGAAATGGGGCAGGAAAACCGAGGTCACGGCAGCGGGGTTTTCCTCCATCACGAAATGGCCGGCCTGACAGGACTGGCCGGTGACGTCTACGGCCCATTTGTTCCAGATTCCAAGGGGATCGCCCGCTTTGGCGGGGAAGCCGTGCTCTGACCAGAGGAACGCCAGCGGCGCCCCGATCCGAGCCCCGGCGGCGCGGTCGGAGTCGTCGATCTGCCGGTCGATGCCCGCCCCGGCGCGATAGTCGGCGCACATGGCGTGCAGCCGTGCTGGGTCGGCCATCTGGCGGCGATAGTCGGCCATGGATTCGGGTGGGAAACAGGCAAGCGACCGCGCCATAGTCCAATGCCTGAGGGTCCATTCCAGATAGGCATCCGGGTCCGCGCCGATCATCCGTTCGGGCAGCGGGGCAGGCTGGGCAAGAAAGGTCCAGTGATAGGATTTCATCGCCAGATCCGCCGTCCATGCGCGCCAGTAATCGCCCGTCGGCATGATTTCAATTATGCCAAGCCGGTCGATCCGGTCCGGATGGTCAAGGGCGAACCGGTAGGCGACCCGAGCCCCTCGGTCATGGCCAAGGATATGGGCGCGGTCCAGCCCGAGGCGGTCCATCATGCCCACCAGATCCGCGGCCATCCGGCGTTTTGAATAGGTGGTGTTTTCAAGGTTGTCGGTCGGGGCGTCGCTATCCCCGTAGCCCCGCAGATCAGGAATGATCGTGTCAAAATGCGCGGCAAATTCGGGGGCGACCTTTGCCCATGTCCGGTGGTTCTGAGGAAAGCCGTGAAGCAGGATCAGAGGCGTGCCTTGCCCAGCGCGATGGACCGACAGGTTGACCTCTCCGCAGTTGATCATGGTGCGTTCGAAGCCGTCGATCATCCTAGGCGCTCCAGATGCGGGGTTGCGTGTCGTAGCTGATGTAGAGCGGGTGCTTTGGGTGCCCGGCCTTTGACAGGCCCAGCGAATAGAGCGGCCGGTCTGTCCGCCGCAGCAGGGCCTCTACTGCGGGGCCGCGGTCCAGATGCTCTCCGTGCGTGCCCCATGCGCAGATGACACGGTCGCTGCCGCCCCTGATCCAGTCCCGCGCGCTGTCGGCTATGGAGCGATCATTGGCGACGCCGACCGGATCAGGCTGGGCGCGCATCACCTTTGGATCGGTGGCGCGATAGGCAAAGATGTTCGTGACGCGGAACGCGCCGAACCCCAGTGCCCGCGCTCGGCGTTCGCAGCGTTCGACGGTCGGGTCGTTCTGGACTTCGGTCGCTGTGGACGGGTTCAACATCACAAAGAGAGCCCGCGCGCCGCTGTCGTCCCACGTCCGGGTCAAAAGATAGCGAAAGGCTTCGCACGGTGAATAGACCGCGACGGATGCGGCGTCCCCCTTTTGATGGCTGCGCGTGATCATAGGCCCGTCCGCCCCCGTTTAGCGACAGGACAAAGTTTGCCTGATCGCGCGGGGCGGTCCAGCGAAAACTCAATCCTCGGGCGCGACAAATACGCGGCTGGGGTGCAGTTCGCCGCCGCGAAAGCTGCCGACGGCGATCGCTTGGCCGGCGTAGCTGGCCCAACATTCGTCGCCGTATTCAAGGTCTGATGCAAAGACGACAGCGGGGTTGCCGTTGCGCAGGCGCGCGATGCTTTCCGGTGGGCAGCGGACTTCGGGCAGGTCGGCCAATCCCTGTTCCAGCGGCAAGAGCCGCGCATCAAGGTCCGGCGTGCGGGCCAATGCATCCAGCTGATCCAGCGTGATCCCGTCTTCGGCGCGAAACGGGCCGGACCAGATCCGGCGGAGGGATTTCACATGGCCGTAGCATCCCAAAGCCGCGCCCAGATCCCGCGCGATCGAGCGGACGTAGCCGCCTTTGCCGCAGGTCATCTCTAGCACCACGTGATCGGCGTCCGGTCGGTCGACCATGATCAGTTCTTCGACCCAGAGCGGTCGGGCGGCGATGTCAAAGTCTTCGTCATCGCGGGCCAGTTTATAGGCGCGCTGTCCGTCGATCTTGACCGCCGAGAATTTCGGCGGGACCTGCATGATGTCGCCCACAAAGGGAAGCAGGGCCGCCTTGATCTGCGCGTCTGTCGGGCGGTCGGCAGACGAGGCGATGACCTCGCCCTCGGCGTCGTCGGTGTTGGTGGCCGCGCCAAGCGTGACGATGAATTCATAGGCCTTCAGGCTGTCGGTGATGTAGGGCACGGTCTTTGTCGCTTCGCCCAGTGCCACGGCCAGAACGCCGGTTGCTTCGGGGTCCAGCGTGCCCGCATGGCCCGCCTTTTTCGCATCGAAGGCCCAGCGCACCTTATTCACCACCGAAGTCGAGGTGATCCCCGCCGGTTTGTCCACAACCAGCCAGCCAGAGATGTCGCGGCCTTTTTTCCGTCTGCCCATGTCGGTCCCTTTGGATTCACCCGAGTGATCAAGGCGCGCCTGCTACAAAAGCCGGACCCTGCGGTCAACCTATTCCGCGACCAGAACCATCGGCCCCAGCCTGCGGACGCCTCCGTCGCGTCCCATCACAGGTGCATAAAGTCGCGACACATTGCCATCGAAATAAAGCGCATCGGGGGTTTGCATCGTGTCGCGGAAGAAGCGGGCAAAGTGGTGGAATGTCACCGGAGCGTCCGAAATCGCAAAAACCACCCGCGTCCCGTCCGCAGAACTGCCGACACCGTTGCGAATGAATCGCGATGTGCTGTCCGGCAGAAAACGGGGGTGCAGGTCGCCACCGATCACCAGCATCGGTCCGGATTGGCTGGCATAGCGGCAGTCCGGTCGGTCGACGGCAAAGCGAAGGGTTTCGATGACGCGGGCGCGGCCTTCTTCGATACAGAAGACGCCGTTCGGCAACATCCCAAAGTTTCCCGGTCCGCTGCGGGTCACCAGTGGCGTGATCTGGCGGTGGTCTTCGACGAACAGCCCGACGGGCCGCAGGTCTTGGTGGAACATGCCCGCGTTCATGGCCATCCGTGCCGGTTCGGGCAGGGCATCGAAACCGCCGTAGGGCGTGCCGGTGTCGTCCGCCCAGACCATCATGATCCGGTCGGTGCGGGGGTCGGCTTCGCAGTAGGTAAAGGGTGCGCCGTCAAATGTGACAGTGCCGCAGGTCAAGGCCTCGGCGCGGGCTGCAAACAAGCAGAGCGCCGCGGCCAGCAGGCGTTTCACTGGTCCAGATCGCGTTTGACGTTGTCCTCGGCCAGAAGCCGCGAGGTTTCTTCCATCTGGTCAAAGGTGGCGTCCAGCTCGAACCGGAGTTCGGGCGAATGCTTCAGGTTGATCGCCTTGGCGACGATATGGCGAAGCTCTCCCCTGTTGCGGCGGATCGCGGTCAGGGCTTCGTCCTTGTTCCTTCCGCCCAACGGCAGGATGAACGCGGTCGCATAACGCAGGTCGGCCGAGCAGCGCACCTCGCCCACGGTGATCATCATCCGTGTCAGGTCCGGATCGTGCAGTTCGCCGCGCTGAAGAGCTTCGGACAACGTGCGGCGGATCAGTTCCGCGACGCGGAGCTGGCGGTGGCCCGGAGCGGAGCCTTTGGAGGAGCGGTTCTTGGTCATGGCGACCACATAGGCCCGAAACACGCTCTTGCCAAGCGGGGCTATGCCGCGCAGACAGGGAATAAGGGAATACAAAAGAAGGGCGCAGCCATGACGGACAAGCCAGGAGTCGTGATAACAGGGGCATCGGGGCGAATGGGCCAGATGCTGATCAAACTCGTGCTGGCCTCTGACAAGCTGCGGCTGGTCGGCGCGGTCGAGCGAGAGGGCCACGACTGGGTCGGCAAGGATCTGGGAGTCGCGATGGGCGGTGCCGCGAATGGCGTGCCGGTCACCGACGATCCGATCGAAGTCTTTGCAAAGGCGCAGGCGGTGATCGACTTTACCTCTCCCGCTGCGACGGTGGCTTTTGCCGCCTTGGCCGCGCAGGCGCGTGCGGTCCATGTGATCGGCACGACCGGACTGACCGACGACGATCTGGCAAAGATTGCCGCCGCCGCGCGACACGCGGTCGTCGTCAGGGCCGGTAATATGTCGCTGGGTGTGAACCTTTTGGTGCAGCTGACAAAGAAGGTCGCCGCCGCGCTGGATGACGATTTCGACATCGAAGTGATCGAGTCCCACCACAACCGCAAGGTCGATGCCCCGTCCGGCACGGCCCTGATGCTGGGCGAAGCCGCCGCCGAAGGGCGCGGTGTAGACCTAAAGACGGTGTCGGATCGCGGGCGCGACGGCATCACCGGCGCACGGAAACGCGGCGACATCGGCTTTACCGCGATCCGTGGGGGCGACATCGTTGGCGAACACGACGTGATGTTCGCAGCGGACGGTGAACGCGTGGTCCTGCGTCACATCGCGACCGACCGCGCGGTTTTTGCGCGCGGCGCGATCAAGGCGGCGCTTTGGGGGCAGGACAAGCGTCCGGGCGAATATTCGATGCTCGACGTGCTTGGGCTCTGATCCGATCGGGCTGACCCGCCACAATTGATCCACCGTCGATGCTGGCGCGTATTCCTTTCGACACCCGAAAGGAGACACCGCCATGTTTGCACGTCAAATCGCCTTAGCCGGTCTGTTGGTCGGCTCCGCCACCGCGAGCGTTGCGGCTCAGGATTTCAGTGTCGTCGCCGAACGTGACGCCTTTGTCACGATGCTAGAGGGAAAAGACCTCCGGCTCGGGCTTTTGGGAATCACGTTGGTCGTCGCCCCCGACGGCACCATCGCCGGAGAGGCCATGGGCTGGCCGATCACCGGCACATGGGAATGGATCGACGGAGCGTTCTGTCGCGAAATGGACTGGGGTGGCAAGCCGATCGTCTATAATTGCCAGTTGGTCGAGACCCGCGGCGGGCGTGACATGCGGTTTACCGTGGACCGTGGCGCAGGCGAAAGCGCGACGTTCCGGATGCGGGACCGCTAGGACGACTGGCGCCCGCGAACCGGCTAAAAGTCGATCGCGATTCCCTTTTTCTCCCAATCGCCAAAGCGCACGGGCTCGGGTCCGTCGCGTCCGCCCAGTTCGGTCGGCATCGGAGCGGCCTTTTCGGCGGCCTTGCGGCGCTGCTCGGCCTCTTTCAGCGCGCGCTGGGCGGCGGGGGGCAGGTCGGTCTTGGTCTTTTCGGTCATCGCAGGTCCAGAGCCGTGGGCATTTCGGTGTCGTGACAAGTCGCGCGGGTTGTGGCGCTGACACTTGTGATATACGGACGCCCATCCAAGGCTCAAGAGGACGAAATGACCCAAGCCGGACTAGCCCCCCGTATCGCGGCCCACAGGCTGCTGGACATGATCACGACCGAAGGCCGCCTGCTGACCGAGGCGATGGCGACAGGCGTGCTGGACCGGTTGTCGCCAGAGGACCGCGCCCGCGCGCAGCGACTGGCCGTGGATACCCTGCGTCACGCCGACCGTGCCGACCGGATGCTCAAGCCGTTCATGGCAAAACGCCCGCCGCTGTCGGTTCGCAACGCTCTGCGGTTGGGCACGGTTGAAATCTGGCATGCCGGAGAGGCCGCGCACGGCGTGGTCAACGCCTATGTCGAAATCGTGGGCCACGACAAAAAGTCGAGCGGGATGAAGGGGCTGGTCAACGCAGTCCTGCGCCGCGTCTCCGAAGAACGCCCGGGCGCATGGGATCGCCTGCCGACCCCGCGCCTGCCGGACTGGTTGCGCGGACCCCTGATCGACGCATGGGGAAAAGAGGCGATCGCCGGCTTTGAAACCGCACACGCTGCGGGGGCCGCTCTTGATCTGACTGTAAAGTCCGATGCCGAAGGCTGGGCGAAAAAGCTGGGCGGCACAGTTTTGCCGACCGGCTCGGTCCGGATCGCGGGCGGCGGACAGGTCACCGCGATGGAGGGTTACGACACCGGCGACTGGTGGGTGCAGGACGCGGCAGCGGCGATTCCCGCGCGGATGCTGGCGGCGCAGTCCGGCGAAAGGGTGCTGGACCTGTGTTCCGCGCCCGGCGGCAAGACGATGCAGCTTTCCGCGGCCGGAGCAGAGGTCACGGCGGTCGACATCTCGGCGGCGCGGCTTGAACGGGTGGCGGCGAACCTTGCCCGCTGCGGGCTTGCGGCGACGGTCGTGGCCTTTGACGCCATGGCTTATGACGAAGGCGGCTGGGACGCCATCCTGCTGGACGCGCCGTGCTCTGCGACCGGCACCATTCGCCGCCACCCCGACCTGCCGCATTGCAAGGACGGGTCCGAATTCGGCGAACTGATCGCAATGCAGGAAGCCATGATCGACCACGCCCTGACGCTGCTGAAACCCGGCGGCAGGCTTGTGTTCTGTACGTGCAGCCTTTTGCCCGACGAAGGCGAAGTTCAGGTCGAAGAAGCGCTAGAGCGTCACCCCGGACTGACGATCGATGCGCCCGACGCCGCAGGCTTGGGGCTGTCGCCCGACTGGATCAGCCCCGAAGGCGGGCTAAGGCTTCGTCCCGACTATTGGCCCGACCTTGGTGGCATGGACGGCTTCTTTGCTGCGGTCCTGCGAAAGCCCGCGTGACTTGGTCCGCGCCGCCCCCTATCATGTGACGGCAGAACAAGATTAGACCGACGCAGACAGAGGCAGCAGAAACTTGGCCAAGACGCAGACCTGGCGTGCGCGTCGCACGCAGTTCATGCACCGCGTCCACGCGCGGCTTGCTGCGCGTGCCAAATTGCCAAGCGGCTTTGTGTCCCAACCCGAGCCCCGATCCATCGGGCGCTATGTGCGCGGACGCCAGCTTACTGCGGGTAACTTCCTGTTTTCAGGACAACTTATCGAAGCGCCCGACAGTTCGATCTGGGACATAGACGCGACCGAGCCGCATATCGTCAGCGAACTGCACGGGTTCGCGTGGCTGGATGATCTGGCCGCAGTCGGAGACGGGAAGGCCCGCCAAAAAGCGCAGGACTGGGTCTTTGACTGGATCGAAAGATACGGCGACGGCGGCGGCCCCGGCTGGACCCCCGATCTGGCGGGCAGGCGGCTGATCCGCTGGATCAACCATGCGTTCTTCATTCTGCGCGGGCAGACGCGCGGCGGATCGGAATTGTTTTTCCAGTCGCTGGCACGGCAAGCGCTGTTTCTGTCGCGCCGCTGGAAACGGGCAAGCCCCGGCCTGCCAAGGTTCGAGGCGCTTTCGGGCATGGTCTATGCGGGCCTGTCTCTCGAAGG
The DNA here is from genome assembly GCA_023263105.1 of Marivivens sp. GTDB lineage: Bacteria > Pseudomonadota > Alphaproteobacteria > Rhodobacterales > Rhodobacteraceae > JALQXR01. Next base: position 42,615 of record JALQXR010000001.1, read on the forward strand.
CATGTCCCACCATGTCGCGCCCGCACTCAAGGCGCTGGCGCAGGATTGCGAAACCCAGATCGACCGCGAAGGCGGCATCCCGACCCGCAACCCCGAAGAACTGCTCGAGGTTTTCACCCTGCTCAACTGGGCGGCGCTGGCGCTGGACGAAAGCAAACTTGCCCAGCCCGAAGAACTGATGCGCGCGATTTCGCGGATTGCGCCGACCCTGCGCGCGCTGCGGCACGCGGATGGCGGTTTGGCGCGGTTCCATGGCGGAGGCCGTGGCATCGACGGGCGGCTGGACCACGCGCTGTCCAGTTCCGGTTCAAAGACCCGCGCGGGCGACGGCTTGCACATGGGGTTCGCGCGTATCCAGTCGGGGCGCACCACGCTGATCGTGGACGCGGCGCCTCCGCCAAAGGACGAAGCAAGTTATGACGCCCATGCCTCGACGCTTGCGTTCGAACTGACCTCGGGGCGGCGGCCACTGATCGTCAATTGCGGATCGGGCCAGAGTTTCGGAGAGGACTGGCGCCGCGCCGGTCGGGCGACTGCCAGCCATTCGACCCTTGCCATCGACGGGTATTCTTCGTCGCTTCTGGGCGCGCCAAGCCGACTGGACGGCCTGCGCCACGAACTTTTGTCCCAGACCCCCGGTTCGGTGGTGATCGAGGAAACGCAGTTGCAGGACGGTGTCCGGCTAGAGGTAGGGCACGACGGCTACCGGCGAACACATGGGCTGACCCACGCGCGGACGCTTGAACTTAGCCTCGACGGGCGGTCGCTGGTCGGTGAGGACCTGCTGACCACGCTCAGCGACGGCGACAAATCGCGATTCGATCGTGCGATGGACCGCGAGAAACTGCAGGGAATGTCGTTCGCCGTCCGGTTCCACCTGCATCCCGAGGTCGACGCGCAGGTCGATTTGGGGGGCGCGGCGATCAGTCTCACACTCAAGAGCGGCGAAATCTGGATATTCCGCCATGACGGGGTTGCGACGATGACTCTGGAGCCCTCGGTCTACCTTGAAAACGGTCGTCTGAAGCCGCGTTCTTCGCAACAGGTGGTTTTATCCGCCCGCGCAATGTCATATGCGACGCGCGTCCGATGGTCTTTGGCCAAGGCGCAGGACACGCCCAACACGCTGCGCGATCTGGTTCAGGACGAACGGTCGGACGTTCAATTCGAGTGACCTCGCGAGGATCCCGATGACCACGAACCTGCCTATCCGCCGTGCCCTGTTGTCCGTTTCGGACAAGACCGGACTGATTGATCTTGCCCGTGCGCTGGTCCAGCGAGGGGTCGAGCTTTTGTCCACCGGCGGTTCGGCCAAGGCGATCCGCGAGGCGGGGCTTCCCGTGCGGGATGTCTTTGAAATCACCGGCTTCCCCGAAATGATGGATGGTCGCGTCAAGACGCTGCATCCGATGGTGCATGGCGGCCTGCTGGCGCTGCGGGACGACCCGTCCCACGTCGCCGCGATGGAGAAGCACAACATCGGTCCGATCGACCTGTTGGTGGTGAACCTCTATCCCTTCGAAGCGACGGTGGCCAAAGGCGCGGATTATGACACCTGCGTCGAAAACATCGACATTGGCGGGCCCGCGATGATTCGTGCCGCGGCAAAGAACCATGCCTATGTGACCGTGGTCACCGACGTGCAGGACTATGACGCGCTGCTGGGCGATATGGATCAGCATGACGGCGCGACCTGCCCGAAATTCCGCCGCAAGCTCGCGCAGACCGCCTATGCGCGCACCGCGGCCTATGACACCGCGGTCAGCACGTGGCTTGCCGGCGAACTGCACCTAGAAGCGCCGCGCCGCCGCGCCTTTGCAGGCGAGATCGCCCAGACGCTCCGCTACGGCGAAAACCCGCACCAGACAGCGGCGTTCTACACCGATGGCTCTAACCGGCCCGGCGTGGCGACTGCCGTGCAGCATCAGGGCAAAGAGCTGTCCTACAACAACATCAACGACACCGACGCGGCGTTTGAACTGGTGGCCGAATTCGATCCGGCGGACGGGCCTGCCTGTGCGATCATCAAACATGCGAACCCCTGTGGCGTGGCGCGTGGCAAGACGTTGGTCGAAGCCTATAAGGCCGCCTTTGACTGCGACCGCACCAGCGCCTTTGGCGGCATCGTGGCGTTGAACATGCCGCTGGACGCTGACACCGCACGCGAAATCACCGGCATCTTTACAGAGGTGGTGATCGCTCCGGGGGCCAGCGACGAAGCGAAACAGATTTTCGCCGCCAAAAAGAACCTGCGCCTCCTGACCACCGATGCGCTGCCCGACCCCAAGGCAGGCGGCCTGGCCGTCCGTCAGGTTGCCGGCGGCCTGCTGGTTCAGGATAAGGACAACGGTCATGTGGGCATGGACGACCTGAAAGTCGTGACCAAAGTCGCCCCGACACCTGACCAGATGGCCGACCTTCTGTTTGCTTGGAAAGTCGCCAAGCATGTGAAATCCAACGCAATCGTTTATGTGCGCGACAAGGCGACCGTGGGCGTCGGCGCGGGCCAGATGAGCCGCGTGGACAGCGCGCTGATCGCCGCCAAAAAGGCAGAGCGCATGGCCGATGCGCTGGGTCTGCCAGAGCCGCTGACCAAAGGATCGGCTGTCGCCTCGGACGCCTTTTTCCCATTTGCCGACGGCCTGCTAGAAGCCGCTGCCGCAGGCGCGACCTGTGTGATCCAGCCCGGAGGCTCCATGCGGGACGACGAAGTGATCGCAGCCGCGGACGAGGCGGGCATCGCCATGGTCTTTACCGGCATGCGCCATTTCCGGCACTGAACGGGGCAAGGCAAAGGGCAAACAATGAGCATCCTGCGTGGCATGAGACTGACCTACTGGACCGCGTTCTGGGTCTTCCTCGCCGATCAGGCGACAAAGTACTTTGTCGTTCACTGGCTGGGGCTGCTTGACGCGGGGCGGATCGAGGTGCTGCCGCCGTTTCTGGAATTCCGGATGGCGTGGAACCGTGGGGTGAACTTTGGCCTGTTCGCGAACCATGACCCGCGGTGGATCCTGATCGGCATTGCGTTTGTCATCACCGGTTTTGTGATCTGGTGGCTTCACCGCGAAGGCGGGACCAAATGGGTCCATATCGCGGGTGGCTTCCTGATCGGCGGGGCCGCGGGCAATGTGATCGACCGGCTTTTGTACGGCGCCGTTGCGGATTTCCTGAACATGTCCTGCTGCGGGATTGATAACCCCTATGCCTTCAATATTGCCGATGTGGCGATCTTTGGCGGTGCTCTGGGACTTGCGCTTTTGGGCGGGGACCGCAAAGGTAACACGGGGTCCCGGACCTGAACCGGCAATAAGACCCCGTGACGCCGCGCCCATCACGCGCTAAACACGTCACAAGTGCGACCGGAAGGGGGACCAATGCGCGCCACGATATTCGCAGCAGCGACCCTGTTGACCCTTGCCGCCTGCGGTGGCGGGCAAGGCTTCCTGCCGTCGTCCAACACCGGCCCCGGGCCTGACGAATTCGGCGTTCTGCCGTCGCTCCCCCTGACGATGCCTGCCCAATCCGCGAGCCTGCCGGCTCCGACACCGGGCGGCACCAACCGTGCCGACCCGAACCCCGCCTCAGGCGCGGTCGTGGCGCTGGGCGGCCGTGCCTCGGCGATTAATGCGGGCGGTATCCCTGCGGCAGATGCGGCCTTGGTCGCGGCGGCGGGCCGTTATGGCATCGATCCCGGCATCCGCGCGACTCTGGCAGCCGAAGATGAAAGGTTCCGCCGGACCCGTGGCCGACTGGGAGTTTTCAACATTTTCGGCGGTAACCGCTACTATAGCGCCTATGCCCGCTATTCGCTGGACGCCTATGCCGAACTTGCGCGATTCCAGAGCCTCGGGGTTCAGGTTCCTTCGGCACCTCCGGCGAACTGACCGCTCACTCACCGTTGACTTGAAGCCTGCCGGTTTGCGGCTAGGCTTACTCCTGTCCGCAATCTGACCGGAGGCCCCGCCCATGTTCCGAACCTTTGCCCTGACACTGGCCGCGATGGCGGCGGTCGGACCGGCGGTGGCCCAAGAGGTTACGACCTTTGATCTGGACAACGGGATGGACGTCGTCGTGATCGAGGATCACCGCGCGCCGGTCGTTGTGCATATGCTGTGGTACCGCGCGGGATCCGCCGACGAGCCTCCGGGGCAATCCGGCGTCGCGCATTTTCTAGAGCATCTGTTGTTCAAGGCGACCGACACCATGGCAGCCGGAGAGCTGTCACAGGTGGTCGCCGCCAACGGCGGGTCGGACAACGCGTTCACCAGCTACGATTACACCGCCTATTACCAACGCGTCGCGGCGGACCGGTTGGACCTGATGATGCGGATGGAAGCCGACCGGATGAACAATCTGCGGCTCACTCCCGAAGACATCGACACAGAGCGCCGCGTCATTCTGGAAGAGCGCAACCAGCGAACCGAGAACGACCCCAACGCATTGGCCCGCGAACAGATTCGCGCGGCCCTGTATATGAACCACCGCTACGGCGTCCCCATCATCGGCTGGAAACACGAAATGGAGGACCTGTCCCAAGAGGATGCGCGGGATTTCTACGATCTTTACTATTCGCCCAACAACGCGATCCTTGTCGTGGCAGGCGATGTCGAACCCGAGGCGGTTCTGGCCTTGGCTCGGGAACATTACGGTCCGATTCCGGCCGAACCTGACCTGCCCGAAAGGTTCCGCCCGAAAGAGCCTCCGCAACTGGCGGAACGGCGTCTGACTTTCGTCGATCCACGGGTGTCGCAGGCCTATGTGACACGGTCCTACCTTGCGCCAGAGCGGGATGCGGGCGCGCAGGACGAGGCCGCCGCACTGGTCTATCTGGCAGAGCTTCTGGGCGGGTCGTCCTTTACCTCGGCCTTGGGCAAGGCACTGCAATTCGACACCCAGACAGCGGTGTTTTCCGGTGCCGGATACGATCCCATGAGCCTAGATACCTCGTCGTTCTATGTTTCGGTCGCGCCTGCGGCGGGGGTGTCCCTGTCCGAAGCCGAAGCCGCCATGGATCAGGTGATCGCGGATTTCATCGCGAACCCCATCGACGAGGCCCAGATGGAGCGCGTGCGGACCCAGCTTCGCGCCTCTGAAACCTACGCGCTGGACAACGTCGAAGGCATCGCGAACCGCTACGGCGCCGCTTTGACTCAGGGTCTGACGGTCGAGGATGTGCAGGCATGGCCCGCCATTCTTCAGGCGGTCACAGCCGACCAGATCAAGGCCGTGGCCGCACGTGTTCTGGATCGGCGGCAATCCGTGACGGCGTGGGTCGTCGCAACTGAAGCGGAGGCAAAATGATGCTGAGCAGGTTCATCGTCGCCCTATTCATCCTGTTTGCCGCGCCCTTGCGGGCCGAAGTCGCGATCCAAGAGGTCACCTCGGAGCAGGGCATCGGGGCGTGGCTGGTCGAAGAACACTCGATCCCGTTTGTCGCGCTTGAAATCCACTTCGAAGGCGGTTCTGCGCTGGACGCCCCCGGGAAACGGGGCGCGATCAACCTGATGACGGCCTTGATCGAGGAAGGCTCGGGCGACATGGACGCGCAGACCTTCCAGACCGCCAGAGAGTCTCTGGCCGCCAGCTTTTCGTTTCGCGTCTATGATGACGGGATGTCGGTGTCGGCTCGGTTCCTGACTGAAAACAGGGATGCGGCGGTTGCCCTGTTGCGTCAGGCGCTGATCAGTCCGCGGTTCGACCAAGACGCCATCGACCGCGTGCGCGGTCAGGTGCTTACCGCCATCGCGGCCGAGGAAAAGAACCCCAACCGGATCGCGGGGCGGGCCTTTTATTCGGCGGCCTTCGGGGATCACCCCTACGGCTCGTCGCAGAACGGCACGGTCGAAAGCGTCAATGCATTGACGCGTGACGATATGGTGGCGGCCCATGCCGCGACTCTGGTCCGGTCGCGCGCCAAGGTCAGCGCGGTGGGCGATATCTCGGCCGCCGAATTGTCGCTGATCGTGGACCAGTTGCTGGGCGATTTGCCGGCCGAGGGACCCGACCTGCCCGCCCGCGTGGAATTCGGTCTAGAGGCAGGCGTGACCGTCGTCGGATACGACATTCCGCAGTCAGTCGTCTTGTTCGGCCACTCTGGCATGACGCGCGACGATCCGGATTTCTTTGCGGCCTACATTCTGAACACCATTCTGGGCGGTGTCGGGCCTCGGTCGGTCCTGATGGAGGAACTGCGGGAAAAGCGCGGCCTGACCTATGGCATCTACACCTATCTGGTGCCGCGCGATCACACCGAAATGGTGCTGGGGTCCTTTGCGTCGTCGAACGACCGCGTGGCCGAGGCCGTGTCGCTGGCCCGCAGCGAATGGGAACGCATCGCGACCGACGGCGTAACCCAAGAGCAGCTGGACGAGGCAAAGACCTATCTGACCGGCGAATACCCGCTGCGGTTCGACGGCAACGCGGATATCGCGGGGATCATGGTCGGGATGCAGGTTCAGGGATTGCCGACCGACTATGTCGTTAATCGCAACGACTACATCAACGCGGTCACGCTGGACGAAATCAACCGCGTCGCCGCCTATCTGCTGAAACCGGACGAACTGCATTTCACCGTGGTCGGGCGCCCCGTAGGGCTGGAATAAGCGGACCCAAGGGACGGCTTTGCCCCTCGCAGAATCGGCGGGGTTGGGCTATCCCTTGTGGTATGGATATAGCTGACCCCAAGATAAACCGGCGCCCCGTCATCCGGCAGCTGGACGAAGCGGCAATCAACCGGATTGCGGCGGGTGAGGTTATCGAACGCCCCGCAAGCGCGGTCAAAGAGCTGGTCGAAAACGCCATCGACGCGGGTGCCACACGGATTTCCATCGACATCGCCGACGGCGGCAAGACCCTGATCCGCGTCACCGACAACGGCTGCGGGATGTCGCCCGACGACCTGCCGCTTGCCCTATCGCGGCACGCCACGTCAAAGATCGACGGCAGCGATCTGTTGAACATCCATTCCTTCGGCTTCCGAGGAGAGGCGCTCCCGAGTCTTGGCGCGGTCGGGCGGCTGTCGATCACCAGCCGCACCGAAGGGTCAGACGCCGCCTCGATTCGCGTGTCGGGCGGCCTAATCGAGCCGGTCCGTCCCGCCGCCCTGCGGTCGGGCACGGTTGTCGATCTGCGCGACCTGTTCTTTGCGACGCCCGCACGGCTCAAATTCCTGCGGACGGATCGCGCCGAAACGCAGGCTGTCGCGGACGTGATAAAGCGATTGGCGATGGCCGAGCCTTATGTGTCGATTTCGTTGACCGACATCAGCGGAGGAGACGGGCGCGTCCTGTTCCGCGCCGACGCTGAACAAGGTGAACTGTTCGACGCGCTGCAAGGGCGGTTGGCGTCCGTTCTGGGCCGCGATTTTGCTGACAACTCTGTCCGGATCGACGCCGAGCGCGACGGGCATCATCTGACCGGCTTTGCCGCCCTGCCGACCTATTCGCGCGGCGCGGCGGTGGCGCAGTTTCTGTTCGTGAACGGACGCCCCGTCCGCGACAAGCTTTTGATAGGGGCGCTGCGGGGCGCCTATATGGATTTCCTCAGCCGCGACCGGCATCCGGCAGCGGCGCTGTTCGTGGACTGCGACCCGCAACTGGTTGACGTCAACGTGCATCCGGCAAAAGCCGAAGTCCGGTTCCGCGATCCGGGGCTGGTGCGCGGTCTGATCGTTTCTGCGCTCCGCCACGCGCTGGCAGGGGCCGGACACCGCGCCTCTTCGACAGTCGGCGCTGCCACCTTGGGCGCGATGCGGCCCGAAGGGCAGGGGACCGAGCCTCGGGTCTATCAGATGGACCGCCCGTCCTACGCCGACCGGCCCATGTCCTACAGCCCGCGTGACAGCGGCTTTGCTGAAATGGCCATGCCCTCGGCCCGCGTGGAAACCAGCGCGGACATCGACCCGACCGAGCCGTCAAAGGCAGAGCATCTGCCGTTGGGCGCCGCCCGCGCGCAGGTCCATTCGAACTACATCATCGCCCAGACCGAAACCGGCATGGTCATCGTCGACCAACACGCGGCCCATGAACGGCTGGTCTATGAAAAGCTGAAAAAGCTGATGGCCGAAAACGGTGTGCCGTCGCAGGCGCTGCTGATCCCCGAAGTGATCGAGATGAGCTCAGGCGATGCGGCGCGTCTGCTAGAGATCGCGGACGACCTGTCGCGGCTGGGACTGGCGATTGAACCGTTCGGCGGCGGCGCGATAGCTGTTCGCGAGACGCCCGCCATTCTGGGGCAAGTGGATGCGCAGGCGCTGGTGGCGGACATTCTGGACGAACTGGCCGATCAGGGTGACGTGACCACCGTTCAAGCTCGGATCGAAGCGATCCTGAGTCGCGTCGCCTGCCACGGGTCGATCCGCTCTGGCCGCCAGATGCGGGCCGAGGAAATGAACGCGCTGCTGCGCGAGATGGAAGCGACGCCCCATTCCGGCCAATGCAACCACGGCCGCCCGACCTATGTAGAGCTGCGGCTCAGCGATATCGAAAGGCTGTTCGGACGCACATGATCACTCTTAACGGACAGACTTTTGACCTGAGCGACCCCGTCGTGATCGCCGCGATTGCGGTGGTGGCGCTGTTGTTGATGATCTTTGTCATGAACTGGTCCGCGTCACGCCGTGCGTCGCGCTCGGCCGAGATTTCAGAATACCTAGCGGGCCAGATGGGGGGCATCACCCAGCGGGTCCAAAGCCTGTCGGATGGCCAGCAGCAGCTTTTCGGGGGGCTCAGTTCGGTGACCGATGCGCAGGCCCAACAACAGGCGCGGGTGCTGCAGTTGATGGAGCAGCGGCTGCAGGCCGTGACCGAGGCGATGAACCTGAACCTGACCAATTCGGCGCGAAACACGGCGCAGAGTCTGGGCGAATTGCAACAGCGGCTAAAGACCATCGACAAGGCGCAGGAAAATATCACCAAACTCTCGGGCGACGTGCTGAGCCTGCAGGACATCCTGTCCAACAAACAGACGCGCGGGGCCTTTGGGGAGATCCAGCTTCATGACATCGTGTCAAAGGCGCTTCCTTCGGACAGCTATTCGCTGCAGCACACGCTGTCGAACGGCAAGCGCGCCGACTGCCTGATCCACCTGCCGAACCCGCCCGGTCCCATCGTGATTGACTCAAAATTCCCGTTGGAAGCCTACGAAAAGCTTCGGAACGCAAAGTCCGATTACGAAGTCAACGATGCGGCACGGCAGCTTCGGACCGCCGTCAAAGCGCATATTAAGGCGATCTCGGAGAAATATATTCTGGACGGCGAGACGGCGGACGGAGCGCTGATGTTCCTGCCCTCGGAAGCGGTCTATGCCGAACTGCACGCGAATTTTTCCGAACTGGTGCGCGAAGGCTTTGCGGCCCGTGTCTGGATCGTGTCGCCCACGACCTGCATGGCCACGCTGAACACGATGCGCGCCATCCTGAAGGACGCACGGATGCGCGAACAGGCGGGGGCGATCCGGCGCGAACTGGGGCTGCTGTATCAGGATGTGGACCGGCTGGGCACTCGGGTGGATAACCTTGACCGGCATTTCGGTCAGGCCGCCAAGGACCTTGCCGACATCAAGATCAGCGCCGACAAGGCAGGCCGCCGCGCAAAGCGGCTGGACAACTTCGACTTTGAGGAACTCGCGCCCGATCCGTCAGACGCCGTGGTTCCCCTCGCCCGTCCACAAACCGGCGAGGGTTAACCCGTCAGAGGTCAAATCCGCAGAAAGGGCTGCGCGATGCGCGGGACCAGACTGTTGAACCGAAGTGGCGCGTCGGTGGCAGCCAGACAAATGCAAGCCTGACCTTCTTCGGCGACCGGAGTGTGCTCTAGGTCCTCGGTTGCGATTTCAATGTCACCGACGTCGAACCGGTCGGTGTCGTCCTTGAACGCGCCTTGCAGCACCAGCGTAAGCTCGGTTCCGCGATGACCGTGGTCGGGCACGGCTGCTCCGCCCGGAATGTACAGCAGGCGCACAGAAGAGCCCTTGCCCGTCTTCAGGATCATCTGGCGAACTCCGCCGCCCACACGCCGCCATTTCACGGCCTCGGCGTCGCCGCCGACATAGTCCTGCAGCGGGGTGGGGAACACACCTTTGGCACGCGGCTTGGTCTTGGTCGCCCCAAGGTCGCTCGAGTCGCCAGCAGCAATCAGCGCAAGTGTCGCGGCAAGCGAGTCGTCCGACAGGTCGGCGTCACCCGACTGCATCATCAGCTCTCCGCCGACGGCGTCGAATTCGGTCATCCGGGCGCGACAGTCGTCACACATGGACACATGGGTCGCCACCACGAGCGAGAACCCCTCCGGCAAAGTGCCGGCGGAATAGCTCATCAAGAGCGAGTCGGTCAGGTGATGTCTAATCTTGTTCATAAGCGTTTCACTTCATCGTGTGGCGCAGTCTCTCTAGCGCCAATCTGATCCTCGATTTGATCGTGCCAAGGGGCAGTCCCGTTTCGGCTGCAATTTCGCTGTGGCTTAGATCGCCGTAGAAGGCTCTCTCGATCAATTTTCTCTGCTTTTCGGGCAATGCGGCAAGAGCCTGCCCGAGTCGTTCCGTGTCCTGAGCCAGCCCGAGCGCATCATCCTGATCCGGCTCGGCCTCTGGGCCCCATGTCAATTCCTCGGGCTCGGGCCGGCGTTCTTTGCGGATCATGTCGATCTGCCTGTTACGGGCGATCGTAAATATCCACGTCGAAACGCTGGCTCGCGTCGGGTCGAACAGGGCCGCCTTGCGCCAGATCGTCGCCATGACGTCCTGCGTACATTCTTCGGCCATGTCCGGACGCGCGCCCGATTTCATCAAGAAAGCCTTCACGCGGGGGGCAAAGTGGCGGAACAGCGCCGCAAAGGCCGCCTGATCCTGCCTGTCGCGGATGGCCGCGATCTCATCTACCCAATCCTTACGGTCGGTTTTTCCTGCTGTGACCACGATCGCCGTCCGTCCAATTGATTTTGTCGCCTGACCGCCGCCATCATAATGGCGGAAAGTCACGGGCGCATCCTCTTTTGAAAGCGTTAGTGCTTGCGTGTTCATGAGGCTGATACGCAGGCTGGACCCAATCGGATCACTGACGGGCCAAAGATTCTTTTTCAAATCCAGAATGCTGGGCGGTGCGTAGACAGTTCGACCACACAATTCCAACGGAGACCGCACTCAATGCCCTTTGAATCCCCTCAGAACTCTTCCCGTAAGGTTGCCGTCATCGGAGCCGGCATTTCGGGGATGGGCGCGGCACATATGCTGGCGCGGAACCACCGCGTCACCCTGTTCGAGGTCGAGGACCGTCTGGGCGGTCATGCCCGCACCCGTCTTGCCGGTCCGAACGGCGATCAGCCGGTCGATACGGGCTTTATCGTTTTCAACTATGCCAACTACCCTCATCTTGCCGCGTTGTTCGATGATCTGGATGTGCCGGTCGTAAAGTCAAACATGTCTTTTGGCGCGTCGATTGACGGCGGTCGGCTGGAATATGGCCTGTCGGGTCTGAGCGCCCTGTTCGCGCAAAAGCGCAACATGACCAACCCCGCCTTCCTGCGGATGTGCCGCGATATCCTGCATTTCAACAGCAATGCCCTGGAGGCCGCACAAGAAGACGGCCTGACCATCGGCGGCTTGCTCGAAAAGCTGGGGACCGGCCGCTATTTCCGCGACTATTACCTGTCGCCGCTGTCTGGCGCGATCTGGTCCACCCCGACCGAAAAGATTCTGGATTTCCCTGCCGAGGCGATGATCCGCTTCTTCAAGAACCACGCTCTGATGGGCATCAGTGGCCAGCATCAATGGTACACCGTCGAAGGCGGCAGCAGGACCTACGTCGCAAAGCTGGGGACCAGCCTGCGGCAGCGGGGCGTCGAAATTCGACTCAAGAGTCCGGTCAAAAGCGTCAAACGCGACCATAGCGGCGTCGAAGTTCACGCGTGGGGCGCCGAGCCCGAGCGGTTCGACGAAGTCGTCTTTGCAACCCATTCCGACGACAGCCTACGTCTTCTGGCAGATCCGACCGCGACCGAAAGCGCGCTGTTGGGCGCCATCGGTTACCAGCCCAATTCGGTCGTTCTTCATTCTGACGCGTCGATCATGCCCAAGCGGCGCAAGGTCTGGGCCAGCTGGATCTATGCCGAAGACAAGGACAAGCCCTCGGACCGCATCGACCTGACGTATTGGATGAACTCTTTGCAGCCGTGGCTGACGCGCGACAATTTCTTTGTGACGCTGAACACGACCCGTGAAATCCGCGAAGAGCTGATCTGGGACGAAGTCACCCTGCGTCATCCGGTTTACGACAACGCGGCCCTTGCCGCGCAGGACGGCGTGGCGCGCATCAACGGCAAAAACCACACGTGGTTCTGCGGCGCATGGATGAAGAACGGCTTCCACGAAGACGGTCTGTCCAGCGCGGTGGATGTCGTCACGGCAATGAACGCGGACCAGCGGTTCGCAGTGGCCGCCGAGTGAGCTCGGGCGTCGAACATATCGCAGGCGAGACCTACCACGGTCGTCGCGGGGACGTGAAAAACGCCTTCCGCTACTCTGTCGACTATGTCCTGCTGGACGCCGAGTCGGCGGTTCGGGGCCCCGCATTGTTTTCCCGCAACGGGGGAAACCTTGCGTCGGTTCAGGACCGCGACCACGGCGGCCTGCCTCACGAAGGCACCGGCGCGGTCTGGGTGCGCGACGTGCTTGCGGCCCATGGCATCGACCTGACGGGCCGGATCGACCTGCTGGCCCAGCCTCGGTTGCTGGGGCATGTGTTCAATCCGGTGTCCTTCTGGCTGTGTCATGACGAAGCGGGCATTTTGCGCGTCGTGATCGCCGAGGTCACAAACACCTTCGGTGACCGCCATTCCTATCTGTGTCACCACGACGACCTGCGCCCGCTGACCAAGGCAGAAACCGTGGCCGCGAAAAAGGTCATGCATGTGTCGCCGTTCCAGCCGGTCGAGGGCGGTTACACCTTCCGCTTTGACATCACGTCTGACCGGATCGGTATCTGGATCGATTACTCGAACGGGCGCGGAGGGTTGATTGCGACCCTGTCGGGCGACCGCAAGCCAATGACCAACGCGTCGATCCTGCGTGCCGCTCTTCGCCGTCCGTTCGGGTCAAGGCGCGTGCTGGCGCTGATCCACTGGCAGGCGCTCAAGCTCTGGTGGAAGCGGGTCGCCTATCGGCCCCGTCCGCAACCCCCAGAAGGGGACGTAAGCAGATGACCGCGCGACATGACAGGCTGCCGGCTTACGCCGGATTTGCTGCCGTTTTGTCGGCGGCTGGACTGCCGATCTATATTTTCGCTCCGAAATATTATGCCGACACCTATGGCGTGAGCCTTGCCGCAATGGGCGCGCTTTTGTTCGGGCTTCGTCTGTTCGACGTGATTCAGGACCCTGTTCTGGGCTGGATCACCGAACGGCTGCGCGCGGCAAAGCGGTTGGCAATCCTGCTTGTCGCGGGTGTGATGGCCCTGTCGATGGTTGGCCTGTTCTCGGTCGTGCCCCCGATTGCGCCGCTGTGGTGGTTCGGGCTGACGGTGACGGGGTTGTTCACCGCGTTCAGCTTTCTGACGATCAATTTCTATGCCCAAGGCGTGTCCAAAGCCGCAACGATCCGCGGCGGCCACCTGCGTCTCGCGGCTTGGCGCGAAAGCGGCGGGTTGGTGGGCGTTTGTCTGGCGGCGGTTCTTCCGGCCACTTTGGCGGCCTTCACGACAGAGCCTTTCGCGGCCTTTGGTATCATCTTTGCCTTGGCCGTCGTTCCCGCGACGCTGTTCATGGCGACCGAGTGGCGACCCGTCGAGCGACAGGCCGCGACTCCGGTTTCGCTGATCCTGAGCGACCGTATCGCGCGAAGGCTTTTGCTTCTTGCTCTGGTCAACGCGACCCCGTTGGCGGTGTCGTCGACGCTGTTCCTGTTCTTTGTCGAAACACGGCTGGACGCCGCCGGCTGGGAAGGTCCGCTGCTTGTCCTGTTCTTCCTTGCCGCTGCTGTCTCCGCCCCGATCTGGGGACGGATCGCCGCGATAAAAGGAGAGCGCTGGACCCTGCTGGTCGCCATGGTTCTGGCCGTCCTGTCGTTCGGCGTGACGATGACACTTGGGCCCGGTGACGCCGTTGCCTTTGCGGTGATCTGCATCCTGTCCGGCGCAACCATCGGCGCGGACCTGACGCTATTGCCAGCCCTGTTTGCCCGCCGGATGTCGGTCATCGCGCCGAACGGAGGGCAGGGCTTCGGACTCTGGTCCTTTGTCAACAAATTCACGCTTGCCTTTGCGGCGGTCGCTCTTTTGCCGGTGCTGGAACTGTCCGGTTACCGGTCGGCTGAAACCGTCCAACCCGACTCTGCGCTTACCATGCTGACAGTGCTCTACGCGCTGTTCCCAATTATCCTTAAACTCGCCGCCATAGCCTTGCTTGTCGGCACCCAGAAGGAGGACATCGAATGACGTCTACTTTTGCCTTTGCCACCGGACTTGTGGCCTCTGTTCTAGTTATCTGGCTCCTCGGCCGCTACGCAGCCTTCCGCGCGCAGCGCCCCGAGGATTATGCCGAAAGCGGTCCCAGCTTTGACATTCGCAACCGCCTGAATGGCGACATGGTCTGCGAAGGCGTCATCTACGGGCCGACAGGCCGCGTCAGTTCGCGGTTCTTTGCGGATATGACCGTCACTTGGACCGGCAATGTCGGCGTGATGAAAGAAAAGTTCCAATACGACAGCGGCGCCATTCAGGACCGCGAATGGCGTCTGACCGTTGCCAATGACGGCTCGATCCAAGCGGCGGCTCCGGATGTAATCGGCGTTGGCGCAGGGCGCGAGTCCGGCCCGACCGTGCTGTTGAACTATCGCATCAAGCTGCCCGAAAGCTCTGGCGGGCATGTTCTAGACACCACCGACTGGATGTATGTGACGCCCAACGGGTCGATCATCAACCGCAGCCAGTTCCGTAAATTCGGGATCAAAGTGGCCGAGCTGGTCGCGACGCTGCGCGCGAAAGAAGCCGCGTGATGTCTGACTTCTGGACCGGCAAACGTTACTGGCTGATCGGCGCCAGCGAAGGCCTTGGCCGCGCGCTGGCGGTCGAAATGGCGCGCGCCGGTGCAGAGGTCGTTGTCTCGGCCCGCAACCGTGACAGGTTGAAAGATCTGGTGGCCGAGATCGGACCAAATGCCCGCTCGGTGCCGGTCGATGTGGCTGACGCGGACTCTGTGACTGCGGCCGCCAAAGAGGTCGGAGAGATCGACGGAATGGTCTATCTGGCTGGCGTCTACTGGCCCATGTCCGCCCGAGACTGGAAAGCGGACGAAGCCGAGGCGATGGCCCAGATCAACTTTCTTGGCGGGCTTCGCGCCGCTGGCGCAGTGGTGCCCGACATGGTCGCGCGCGGGTCTGGGCATGTCGTCCTGACCGGTTCGCTGTCCGGCTTCCGTGGCCTACCCGGAGCGATAGGTTACGGCGCATCGAAAGCGGGCCTGATGTATCTGGGCGAATCCATGCAGGCCGACCTGCGCACGACCGGCATTCGGGTTCAGGTCGCAAACCCGGGCTTCATCCGCACCCGCCTGACCGACAAGAACGATTTTTCGATGCCCTTCATCATGGAGCCCGACTCCGCCGCCCGTGTGATGTTGGATTTCATGGAAAAAGGCGGGTTCAAGAAAAGCTTTCCGACCTTGTTTTCATGGCTTTTCCGGTTGTCGCAGTTCATGCCCGACTGGCTCTACTATCGGGTCTTTGGCGCAAAATAGACGACTTTGGACTTTGCGCTTGATCAAAGCGGGCGCATCATGATGGCACCAGAATGAAGCCGATTGGTCAGGAGCCTCGTCATGATTCTGCATATTTCCACCGACAAAGTGGCCGAGGTCATCATCCTCGCCCGAGAGATGGATCGCGCCGAGCGAGAGTTCGACGGCTTTGTGGATCGGCTCAACGAAGAAGAGCAAGCCAGCCTTGTCGCGATATTCTGGGTGGGGCGGGGCAGCTATGAGCCCGACGAATTGTCCGAGGCCTATGCCACCGCGCGGGCCGAGGCGACCACGCCGACCGCGGATTACCTGAAGGGCTCTCCGCATCTGGCGGACCATCTGGAAAACGGGCTGGACGCGCTTGGGGTGTCGGCCTCGGACGCAGAGGACGACCTTTATCGCGGCTAGGCTGTCGTCCGGTCGCGCGGCCTAGACCACGGCCAAATGAGTGTCGAATTCTGACTTTGCCCGCCCCCAGACGCCGCTGTCGATGGCACTGATCGCGATCAGGTGGGGCAAGAGTTGCGCCGCGAAATCCTCAGAGCTTTCGCGGGGCAGTAAAGACGGCAGATTGTCGATTGCCATCACATCCAGCACCGGATCGTCATGCACGCGCACCACGGGGTCGGCCCAGGTTGTGGCGCGGTCATAGACCTTGACCGGCGAAAACGCGCTATCGGGATCGCAGGCGATGTCACCGATGACTCGCAGGGTGCGCGACGCGGTCTTGGCTGTGGCGGGGACAAAGACAGGCGTTCCCGGACGGGCAAGGATACAGTTCAGAAAGATGCCGTGATCAAGGACCTGCGGAAACGGACCCCCGCTGGCAGTTTCGGCCATGTCCCAAAGCGTCGTGCGGACTCCGACCGCGCGGCACAGTTCCGCCGCTCCGGTTCCGACACGGCCAAGCGCGCCGATGATCAGGGCATCGGGCGGCGTCAGGCCCGACAGTGCCTGCTTGACGCGGTCGACCAGCGCCTCGGCGCTGCGCTCTGTGCTGACGGGGGCCGCTTGGCCGCCGCGCTCTGCCGCCGCCCAAGCCAGCACCGAAACCGCGGCTCCGGCAAATCCTGCCCAATAGCCAAAGGCAGCGACGCGCCGTCCGGTGTCGTCGACCAGATATTCAAGGTCATAAAGCGTCCCGCCGCCCGCCTTGAACCGCTTCAGCAGCCTTTGGCCCGCTGGCTGCCCTTTGTAGGCGTGACCGAACATGATGTGGCGGTGGCGCAGCGGCGTGTCGGTTTCGGGCAGTTCCTTTAGGCCGAAAATAATCGCATCCGCCGGCGCGTCTGGCCAGCTTGCTTCCGGAGCAGAGACAGCGCCCATGGCGACGAAATCCCCCAAGGGGATCGACCGCTGACGGCTTTCCTCGATCGTGACCGAATGGCCCGCGTCGATCAGCCGAGCGACGCCAAGCGGCGTGACGCCGGTTCGTTCTTCGTTTTCGCGTTCTTCGGCGCGGATCCAGATATGTGCCATCTTCGATGTCCTAACGGGCTGGAGCTTTGGGCTTAGAAATGGGTTCGGGCGTGGCGTCGGTCGTCGGGGTCAAGGTGGGGCGTGGCGTTGAACCCTGCCAGAATCGGTCCGACCGACGTGACGTGGACCCTGTGAACCGAGGTGTTGTGAATCGGCAGCGTGATATGCGCCATCCGTGTCGGATCAAGCTGCAACAGGTGACGGATCGCCATGCCGATCCACCCGCCCGAGGTCACACACAAAACATGCCTCCCGGGCGTAGCCGCCTCTTGGAGAACACTGGCGACGCGGGCTTCGAAGGCTTCGAAGGTCTCGACTCCGGATATCTCGGCCTTGTGCCACGCGTCGATCAGAACCGGAAAATATTCGGCAAAGCCTTCGCCTTCGGGGCGGGGAATGCCGTGGGATTTGTGCAGCGCGTCGGTCAGGTCGAAATACCGCATTTCGTTCAACCGCGCGTCGGCATCGGCCAGCCCGTAGCCCATCGCCTCGGCGGTCTGTCGATGGCGGGTCAGGGTGCCGCAAAGGACCTTGTCGAAGGATTCTCCTCGGTCCCTTAGCCAGCCGCCCAGCCACGCCGCCTGCTGGGTGCCCAGATCCGAAAGGCGGTCGTAGCCTTCTTCGTCGGTGGCTCCCGAGTTGGCCTGCCCGTGACGCACTAGCGTGACCGTGCCCATGATCTTGCTCCCTTGCGGTCCTTTTGCGGTCCGGTTTGGCGGGACCTTGGCCCGATGGGCCCCCAGAGGCAACAGCCCAATCCGCGGAATGCTGCCGAAGAAAGCCTAAACTTACATGGTTATTGAATAACTCCGGCCCTAGGCGTCAGGCTGGGACGAACAATCCTGTGTCCAGAGGAGGTCGGTGATGAAGGGGTTCCGTTTCTTGACTGTCGCGGCGGTCGTGTTTGGTCAGGCCGCCTTGGCCGACGATGCCGCGCTGATCCTTGCCAATGACCGCTACGAACGCCTTGGCCGTGTATCTTTGGCCGACGATGTTCTGGAGGCGCAGGACGGGTTGGCCGCGATGGGGTTTGACGTCGTTGCGCTTCGGAACGGGCGCGAAGATCAGGTGGAAGACGCGCTTGCCGATTTCCTTGATGCCTCGCAAGAGGCCGAACGGCAGGTCATTGTGCTGGCCGGTCAATTCGTCACCGATGGCGCGCGGACGTGGTTCCTGACGTCTGATGCGCGCCAACCGGCGCTGTTGTCGCTGGGATCGCGGGCGGTCAGCGTGGACAGCCTGCTGCAGATCGCCGCGCGCACGCAGGGCCAAGCGATCGTTCTGCTGGCTCCGGCGGGGCTGTCGGGACCTGCAGCGGATGAATGGCTGCGGTTCGGGTTGGGCGATCTGGACGCGCCTCAGGGCGTGACGATCATACGGGGTCTGCCGCGCGATATCGCGGATTTTGCCAATGACGCGCTGATCGTTCCCGGAGCGGACCTTGCCTCGGTCATTGCGAATAATACCGGGCTTTTGGGGTCGGGATACCTGCCTCGGGTCTGGATGCCGATGCCCGACGATGACGCGGAAATCGATGAACCCGAGCCGCCGGTCGACGACAACTCGGCGGCCGATACGGCTGCGTGGGACGCGGCCAAAGCTCTGGACACGGTCGAGGCCCTGCGCGACTACATTCGCCGCTTTCCCGGCGGCGCACATACCGCCGAGGCGGAAACGCTGATCGCGGATATCCTTGCCGAACCCAACCGTGCTGCGCGCAAGCTCGAAGAGGCGCTGAACCTGACCCGCGACCAGCGGCGCGACATCCAAAGCGACCTGACCTTGCTGGATTACAGCACGCGCGGCGTCGACGGGATTTTTGGCCCGGGCACGCGGCGGGCGATCACCAATTGGCAGCAGGTCAACGGCTATTCCCAGACCGGCTATATGACGCCCGAGCAGATCACCCGTCTGGACGCTCAGGCGGCCCGCCGTGCCGCCGAACTGGCCGCCGAGGCAGAGCGTCAGCGGGCCGAGCAGGCCCGTCTGGACCGCGCCTATTGGGAAGAGACAGGTGCGCGCGGCGACGAACCCGGCTATCGCGCCTATCTGAACCGCTACCCTGACGGCATCTTTGCCGATGTCGCGACAGAGCAGCTTCGGCTGATCGAAGACCAGAACCGCTCTGCCGCCGCCGCGCAGGACCGGCAGGCGTGGGACCGTGCTGTCTCGGTCCATTCGGTGCCCGGCTATCGCGATTATCTGCGGGCCTTCCCGACCGGCGCCTTCGTCGCCGAGGCAGAGGACCGGATCGCCGCGCTAGAGGCCGAGGCCGACGGCGCAGGCGACCGCGAAGCCGCGATGGCCGCCGAGGCGTCGCTGAACCTCAATCCGCTGACGTCCCGCCTGATCGAAGGCAAGCTGCGGCAGCTTGGACTGGACCCCGGAGAGGTCGACGGCGTTTTCGACGAAACGACCCGCCGCGCGATTCGCCGGTATCAGCGGGCCCGCGACCTGCCGGTCACCGGTTACATCGACGATGCGACGCTGGTGCGGCTCTTGGCCGATTCTGTCAGCGTCATCGGTCGCTAGGCAAATGCCCGCAGGGCGGTTACGGATGCTGCCATGTCGTAATCGCCCTTGACGGGCAAAGCCCGCGCAGCGCAGAAAAGGAACAGCATGGTTCCCCGACGTGGTGCAAAGCGCCTAGGGGATGAAATGGGAATGCGGTTCGGTCCGATCCAGTCAGGAGGACCAAGTCCGCAGCCGCCCCCGCGACTGTATGCGGAGAGTGCAGCCGAAAACGTCACTGAGGCTCTGCCTCGGGAAGACCGGCCCAGCACGACGACCCGCAAGCCAGGAGACCGACCGTGCCAAAGAAACCATCCCCCGTCGGGTGTGACGGGATAGGAGAACGATATGACTAAAGTAATCGCTTCGGCTCGAGCCAACACAGACGTGTTGGGTATCGCTTTCGCAACTGTTCTGGGTCTGGGGCTGATCTTTGCCGCCGGTTTCAGCCATGCGTCCGGCATGCATGACATGGCGCACGATACGCGTCACGCCGTGTCCTTTCCCTGCCACTAAGCGCAGCGACCATCTGATCCGATGTCACGGAAACTGTTGACCAGCGGCTTGTTCGCTGGGCTTGCAGCGGGGTTGATCGCCGCCCTGCTGCAAGTGACATTCATAACGCCCCTCTTGCTGGCCGGCGAGGCCTTCGAGTCGGGCGCGCAGCTGCATTTCAGCACCACAGGGTCCCCCCAGTCCGAGGTCATCCACCCCGAGGCTTGGGCCGATGTGACCCGCAACCTGAACACCGTCGCAATGACAATCGTGACCTATACGGGCTTTGCCCTGTTGATGGTCGCGGGCTTTGCCGTTGCCGAACGGTTCGGGCGCGGACCCGTCGACGCCCGTCGTGGCGCGATCTGGGGGCTTCTCGGGTTTGTCGCCGTGCAACTGGCGCCGTCCTTCGGGCTTCCGCCCGAGCTTCCTGGAACCATCGGCGCCGAACTTGCGGCGCGGCAGGTTTGGTGGCTGGGAACTGTCTCGGCCACGCTGGCGGGATTGGTCGCCATTGGCTTCGGGCGAACCGCGATGTCGGCGGCTGTCGGCGGTCTGCTGATTGCCGCCCCGCATCTGATCGGCGCACCGGCTATCGATACGTATTTCGGCGTTGCTCCGCCCGAATTGTCGGCCCATTTCGCCACCCGCTCGCTTGGCGTCGCGGCGCTGTCGTGGGTCGTGCTTGGGCTGATCGCCGGCCTGGTGTGGGACCGCAGCAGGGCCTGATCCTGCGGCAACTTTGACTGAGTTCTCGACATTGGGGGGTCGTGGCGCATAATCGCCCCGACCCCCTTGCCGTTTGAAAGGTCGTGTTTCGTGTCCGCAAACCTCTCTGACAACGCCTGTTATGCCCCGCTCTTTGCCGATGCCGAGGTGGCGGCCCTGTTCGGCACCGAAGCGACCATCGCGGGCATTCTCAGATACGAAGCCGCGCTGGCGCGGGCGCTGGGCAACTGCGGCGTCGCGCCCAAGGCCGCAGTCGATGCCGCCATCAAAGCGATCGAAAAGTGGGAGCCCGATTTCACCGCGCTGACCGCCGACTTTCGCGCGGACGGGCTGCCGGTGCCTGCGGTGGTGCGGGCGCTGAAGGCGCAGGGCGGAGCAGAGGCGGCCCCCGCGCTCCATGTCGCGGCGACCAGTCAGGATGTGCTGGACACGGGACAGGCATTCGCGCTGCACGCGCTTTCGGATCTGGTCGCGGGCCGACTGGCCGAGGTGATCGACGCGCTCGACCGGCTGGATGCAACCTTTGGCCGCGAAAAGCTGATGGGGCGGACACGGATGCAAGCGGCCCTGCCGATTCCGGCAAGCCATCGGATCGCTGAGTGGAAGCTCTGCGTTGGCCGCGCCCTTGCACGGTTGCCCGAGGCGCGGCGCGGGGTCGAACAGGTGTCCTATTCCGGCCCTGTCGGGCTGCGGGACGGGCCAAAGGGCGACGCCGTCGCGGCCAACCTTGCCGACCTGTTGGGCCTGCCCTTGGCCGAGCGGGGAAGCCATGTCGCGCGGGACGGAGTGGTCGCTTACGGAGGCTTCCTGTCCATCGTCGCGGGTGCTGCCGGAAAAATCGGAACGGACGTTTCGCTGATGGCGCAGCAAGGCGTGGGCGAGGCAGGCCTGTCGGGCGGCGGCTCTAGTTCGGCCATGCCGCACAAACAGAACCCCGTTCTGGCCGAAACCCTGATTTCGCAGGCGCGGTTCGTGGCGGCTCAGCAGGGCGGACTGACTGGCGCGCTGATCCACGAACAGGAACGGTCGGGCGCGGCTTGGGCCCTGGAATGGATGTTCCTCCCGCTGATGGCCGAAACGACCGGAGCCGCACTCAACAACCTTCGTCACCTGCTGGACCAGATCAATCGCATCGGCCCCGCCGACTGATAACGGCCTGTAGAAATACGGGGTTACATTTATTGACTAACCGGTCGGTTTATGTAGCCTGACCTCAGCAGGGAGGCCGCATGACAGACACTGATTCACCACTCTTGGTTCGTCTTGAGGACGGCGTTCTGACGCTGACGCTGAACCGTCCGGACAAGCTGAATTCCTTTAACGAGCCGATGCACCTTGCTCTGCGGGCCGCGATGGAGCGCGCCCACGCCGAAAAAGAAATCCGCGCCGTTCTGATCACCGGCTCCGGCCGCGCGTTTTGCGCAGGTCAGGATCTGGGCGACCGCGACCCGCGGAAGATGGACGGCCCGCCCGATCTGGGGCGAACGCTGGACACGTTCTATAACCCGACGCTGCGACTGATCCGCAGCCTTGAAAAGCCGGTGATCGCCGCTGTGAACGGCGTCGCCGCAGGCGCGGGCGCAAACGTGGCTTTGGCCTGCGACATTGTGCTGGCCGCCAGATCCGCAAAGTTCATTCAGGCCTTTTCCAAGATCGGGCTGACCCCCGACGCGGGCGGCAGCTGGAGCCTGACGCGGCTCTTGGGCGAGGCGCGGGCCAAGGGGCTGGCGCTGACTGCCGAGCCACTGACCGCCGAACGCGCCGAAAGCTGGGGGCTGATCTGGAAAGCAGTCGACGACGACGCGTTGATGACCGAAGCGGTGGCTCTGGCGCAAAAGTTCGCATCCGGCCCGACACGCGGTTTGGGCCTGACCAAGACATCGATTCAGGCGGCGTCGGAAAACGACTTTGACACCCAGATCGACTTTGAACGCGACACCCAGCGGACTGCGGGTCGGACCCGCGACTATGCCGAAGGCGTGGCGGCTTTCCTTGATAAACGCGCGCCGGAGTTCAAAGGCGAATGACCCCGACAGAACTGGCCAAGGCCTGCGCCGACGCGATGTGGTCCGACGACAATGCCACCGCTCATTTGGGGATGGTGCTGTCAGACGTGGACGCAGGTGTGGCCGTGATGACAATGGAGATCCGGTCGTCGATGGCGAACGGCCATGGCATGTGTCACGGCGGCTATATCTTTACGCTGGCCGACAGCGCCTTTGCCTTTGCCTGCAACACCTACGGCGACCGCGTGGTTGCGGCGGGCGCGCAGATCAACTTTCTTGCCCCCGCCCTTGTGGGCGACGTGCTGACCGCCCGCGCGCAAGAGGTCTATAGGGCCGGTCGCTCGGGTCTTTATGACGTGCAAGTCACCCGAGCCGACGGCACCCGCATCGCCGAATTCCGAGGCAATTCCCGCACCATCCGCGGCCACCACTTGAAGACGGAGTAACCCATGGAGAACCTTTCCCCCAAGGCCGGTGACCTTGAACCCATCGAAACCGCCAGCCGGGATGAGATCGCGTCGCTCCAGCTGAGCCGGATGCGCTGGTCACTGTCGCATGCCTATGAAAACTCTGGCTTTTATCGAAAGAAATTCGACGACGCGGGGGTTCACCCCGACGATCTGAAGTCTTTGGCCGATCTGGCAAAGTTCCCCTTTACGGTCAAATCCGACCTGCGGGACAACTACCCCTTTGGCATGTTCGCGGTCCCGCGAAAGGACATCGTGCGCGTGCATGCGTCTTCGGGAACGACCGGCAAGCCGACCGTGGTGGGCTATACCAGCAACGACATTTCGATGTGGTCCGACATGGTCGCTCGGTCGATCCGCGCCTCTGGCGGGCGGGCCGGTGACATCGTGCATGTTGCCTATGGCTACGGGCTGTTCACCGGCGGTCTTGGCGCGCATTACGGGGCCGAGAGGCTGGGCTGCACGGTCGTGCCGGTATCGGGCGGGATGACCGAGAGGCAGGTCACGCTGATCACCGATTTCAAACCGCGCGTGATCATGGTGACGCCGTCCTACATGCTGTCGATTCTGGACGAATTCCGCCGCCAAGGCATCGACCCCCGCGACTCTAGCCTTGCGGTCGGTATCTTTGGCGCGGAGCCTTGGACCAACTCCATGCGGTCCGAAATCGAGGATGCCTTCGACATGCACGCCGTCGATATCTACGGACTGTCCGAAGTCATGGGCCCCGGCGTCGCCAACGAATGTGTGGAAACCAAAGACGGCCTGCACATCTGGGAAGACCACTTTTACCCCGAAATCATCGATCCGGTGACCGGAGAGGTGCTGCCAGACGGAGAACTGGGCGAACTGGTCTTCACGACCCTGACCAAAGAGGGTCTGCCGATCATCCGCTATCGCACGCGCGACCTGACCCGTTTGTTGCCGGGCACCGCGCGGTCCATGCGGCGGATGGAAAAGATCACGGGCCGCAGCGACGACATGATCATCCTGCGCGGCGTCAACGTCTTTCCGACCCAGATCGAGGAACAGATCCTGAAGGTCGAGGGTCTTGCTCCGCATTTCCAGATCCGGCTGACACGGTCGGGGCGGATGGACGAAATGGCCATCGTGGTCGAAGCGACAGAGTCCGCCGCATCGGACGACGCGCGCACGGCCTCGGCCAAGTCGCTGGCGCATCACGTCAAATCGGTTGTTGGTGTGTCGGCAAAAATTCACGTAGGCCCACCCGGATCGGCACCAAGGTCCGAAGGCAAGGCCCGCCGCGTTGTGGACGAAAGGCCAAAAGACTGATGGCCCGTCCCCGCGCCAGCGATTTCGAAGAAAAGCGTCAGGGCCTTCTGGACAGCGCGGCGTCGATCTTTGCTGAACAAGGGCTGGAAAAGGCCTCGATGAGCCAGATCGCTGCTCATGCGGGCGTGTCCAAGGCGTTGCTGTATCACTACTATCCCAGCAAAGTCGTCCTGCTGTTCGAAATCATCGCAACGCATCTGAATGAACTGCAAAACGCGCTGGCGTCGACCGAGGCCGAGCTGGCCGGAGCCACGCCAGAGGCGCGACTCGAAGCGCTGATCGTCACCGTGCTAGAGCAATATCGCGGTGCAGACGCCCACCATAAGGTGCAGTTGAACGCCTTTGGGACTTTGGAGCCGGACCAACAGGCCGCCATCCAGAAGATCGAGCGCCAGATCGTCGGTCACTTTTCGACCACGCTGCAGGCGCTGCGTCCTGACCTCCCGCGTGAGCAGGTGATGCCGCTGACGATGTCGGTCTTCGGGATGCTGAACTGGGTCTATATGTGGTTCCGCGATGGGGGCCGGATGAGCCGAGCGGACTATGGGCGGATGGCCGCCCAGATGGTGATCGGCGGGCTGCCTGCGGTCGAGCCGTTGCCGGTCAAAAACGTCTGACTCAAAGACACTTGAAGTAGTCGAAGGGCTCTTGGCAGTCGCGGCAGCGCCACGCGGCCTTGCACGGTGTCGACCCGTGGCGGCTGACCTCTTCGGTATGGGTCGAGCCGCAGCGCGGGCACGCCACGGTCAGGTTCGCACCCGACATCCGCAGCGCCCGCGTCACGATCCGCCCGTCCGCAGCGGTGCCATCCACCGGCGGCGCGATGCCATAGGCGCGCAGCTTTTCGCGGGCGTCGTCCGTGATCCAGTCGGTGGTCCAAGGCGGTGAGATCCGGGTTTCGATCCGCAGGGGGCCGACCCCTTTGGCGGCAAGGTGCGTTTCGATATCCAATGCGATGACGCTGGTGGCGGGGCAGCCAGAATAGGTTGGCGTGATCGCGACGACGGTCGTTTCTCCGTCCTGCCGAACGTCGCGCACGATCCCCAGATCGACCACCGACACGACAGGAATCTCGGGGTCCGGCACGTCGGCCAGCCACTCCCAGATTGTGTCGGTCGCCGGTTTCATGGCCTCAGACCCGTTCGAGGATCAGCGCAATCCCCTGTCCGACACCCACGCACATGGTGCACAGCGCATAGCGTCCCTTGGTGCGCATCAATTGATAGGTCGCGGTCGTCACCAGCCGCGCGCCTGACATGCCCAGAGGGTGGCCGATCGCGATTGCGCCGCCGTTGGGGTTCACATGGGCCGCGTCGTCGGGCAAGCCCAGATCGCGAAGCACCGCCAGTGATTGCGCGGCAAAGGCTTCGTTCAGTTCGATCACATCCATCTGCTGCAGCGTGAGGCCCGCTTTCTCCAGAACTCGCCGGACGGCGGGAACCGGCCCCACGCCCATCACGCGCGGGGCGACACCGGCTGCAGCCATCGCGACGACCCGGGCCCGAGGCGTCAGGCCATTCGCTTTCGCCGAAGCCTCTGAGGCGATCAGAAGCGCTGCGGCGCCATCGTTGACGCCCGAGGCATTGCCCGCGGTCACGGTCTTGTCTGGCCCGTTCACGCCGCGCAGTCGCGCAAGGTCAGCGGCCGAGGTTCCGGGGCGGGGGTGTTCGTCGGTATCCACCACCAGCGGATCGCCCTTGCGCTGGGGTATCGTCACCGGCGCGATTTCATCGGCGAATCGCCCTGCGGCATGGGCTTGGGCCCAACGGGCCTGACTGCGGGCGGCGAAGGCGTCCTGATCTTCGCGGCTGATGCCCCAGTCTTCGGCCACGTTGTCGGCAGTCTGCGGCATCGAATCGACGCCATACGCGGATTCCATCGCGGGGTTGACGAAGCGCCAGCCGATGGTCGTGTCATAGACCGCATTGGCGCGGCTAAAGGCGGTTGTGGCCTTTGGCATGACAAAGGGCGCGCGGCTCATGCTTTCGACCCCGCCCGCGATCATCATCTCGGCATCGCCCGCACGAATCGCCCGCGCGGCCTGACCGACGGCATCCAGTCCCGACCCGCAGAGCCGGTTGATGGTGGTCCCCGAAACGTCGACCGGCAGACCGGCCAGCAAGGCGGCCATGCGGGCGACGTTGCGGTTGTCTTCGCCGGCCTGATTGGCACAACCATAGATCACGTCTTCGACCTGCGCCCAGTCCACACTGGCGTTTCGCGCCATCAGCGCGGCGATCGGCATGGCGGCCAGATCGTCGGCCCGCACTTGGGCCAGCTGTCCGCCATAGCGACCGACAGGAGTGCGGATTGCGTCACATACGAAAGCTTCTGCCATGGTCGGGCCCTCTCCTTCGGAATTCATTGACCGATTGGTCATGTTATATCTTGTCAAACGCAAGTAGGAAATCGGAAGATGGTTGCGAATCTAGGCAGCCGCCCAAAGGAACCGCACCATGACATACGTTGTTCCCGCACCAGAGCCGAAATCCGTGCCGGTGGTCGGGCAAGAGGGCCGCTTTCCCATCAACCGAATTTTCTGTGTCGGACGGAACTACGCCGCCCATGCCGCCGAGATGGGCGGCGAGGTCGACCGAGAGGCGCCGTGGTACTTTACAAAGTCGCCCGCGTCGTTTTGCGCAAGCGGCTCGACCGTGCCCTATCCGCCGGGCACCTCGAACTATCACCATGAAATGGAAATGGTCATTGCCATCGGCAGCCCCGTCTTCAAGGCATCGGTCGAGGACGCGGCCAAGGCTGTCTATGGTTATGCCTGCGGGTTGGACATGACGCGCCGCGACCGGCAACAGGACGGCAAGGACAATCGCCGCCCTTGGGATCTGGGCAAGGATGTCGAGACCTCGGCGGTCATCGCGCCGATCACCCAAGCCTCGGCGGTCAAAGAGCTGGGCCCCAAGCGCATCCATCTGTCGGTGAACGGTGTGCTGAAGCAGGATGCGACCCTGTCCGACATGGTCTGGTCCGTGCCAGAGATCATCAGCCACCTGTCGGGGTACTATCACTTGCAACCCGGTGACTTGATCATGACCGGAACGCCCGCGGGCGTCGGGCCGGTTGTGGCGGGCGATAAGATCACCGGCGGCATCGACGGGCTCGAACCCATTTCGCTGACACTTGGCGCTGCCGAATGACCGCTTTGGCCGCTGCGAAATGAAAATAGTGACAAACCATAATTGTTATGTTTCATAATCATTATGGTGAGCTTGGATTCCGAGGAGGAGCGGGGGCCAAGCAAAGCAATTGCGAACTGTCCAAGAATCGGTGGACTATCGTGACACAGGGCCCAAGGGTCCGAAAATCGGGAGGAATACATGACTAATCGTAGAAACCTGCTTGGTATCATGGGTGGTGTGGCTCTGGCTGCGCTGACCGCGACCTCGGCGCTGGCTCAGGAAGTCACCCTGCGCTTGCACCAGTTTTTGCCGGCGCAAGCCAACGTCCCGCGTCTGGTTCTGGACGTCTGGGCCGACAACGTAGAGCGTGACTCTGGCGGCCGGATCAAGGTCGAGCGTTATGCCGCCATGGCGCTGGGCGGCACCCCGCCCGAGCTTATGGATCAGGCGATCGACGGTGTTGCAGACGTCGTCTGGACCGTCGTCGGCTATACGCCGGGCCGTTTCCCGTCGACCGAAGTCTTTGAACTTCCCTTCATGGTGTCGGACGCCCGCGCGGCCTCTTACGCCTACTGGAAGATGTTCGAAGAGCATATGCGCGACGGTGAATTCGCGGATGTCCACATCCTGGGCACCTGGGTCCATGGCCCCGGCATGTTCCACACCAACCGTCCGGTCACCACGCCCGCCGACCTGCAGGGCATGAAGATCCGCGGCGGTTCGCGTCTGGTGAACCAGCTTTTGGAACTGACCGGTGCAGAGCCCGTCGGCATGCCCGTTCCGGCCGTGTCGGAAGCCCTGTCCAAAGGCGTCATCGACGGCACGACCATTCCGTGGGAAGTGACCGCAGCGCTTAAGGTTCCGGAACTGGTGCAAAACCACACCGAGTTCGAAGGCCCCGCCCTGTACAACCTGACCTTCGTCCTTGCGATGAACAACGACGTGTACAACGGCCTGCCGGATGACCTCAAAGCGGTGATCGACCAGAACTCCGGTCTCGACTTCTCGGTCTTTGCGGGTGGCACTCAGGCTGATGCCGATGGTCCTGCACGCCAGATCGCTGTCGACATGGGCAACAACATCATCACCGTTTCCGAAGCCGACGCTCAGGTGTGGCGCGACACCGTCGCCCCGATCTACGACACCTGGATCGCGGAAATGGAAACCAAAGGCATCGACGGCCAGGCTCTGATCGACGAAGCTCGCGCGCTGATGGCGGAATACGAAGCGAACAACTAATCGCTTCCCCAAGACTACAGTCGGGCCGTGGCGGCGACGCTGCGGCCCGGTTGTGACAAAGCGGGGCACAGGGCAATGACAAAGTTCTTCATGCGACTTTCACAGCTGTTCGCTCTTGTGGGCGGGATCGTGCTGTCGGTGGTGATCCTGATCACGGTCTTCTCGATCATCGGGCGGACCGGCAATTCGATGTTGCACAGCACCTTTGCCCAGACGAATTTCCCTGCCTTGGCCACATGGCTGATCGATGCAGGAGTGGGCCCGATAAAGGGCGACTTCGAACTGGTCGAAAGCATGATGGCCTTTTCGATCTTTGCCTTCATTCCGCTGACGCAGATGACGAACGGTCACGCGTCGGTCGATATTTTTACCGCGTGGCTGCCGATGCGCGCGCAATTGGTCCTGCGGATGTTGATCGAGATCCTCTTTGCCGTGGTTCTGATCGTGATTGCAAAGCAGCTAGAGGCCGGCATGGCATCCAAAATGCGCAGCGGCCAGATTACGTTCATCTTGGGTTTTCCGATCTGGTGGGCTTACGCGGCCAGCCTGTGCGGAGCAGTCATGGCGGCGGTGGTCGGCGTCTATGTCGCCTTGGTCCGCGTGTCCGAGGCCGTAACGGGCCGCATCATACTGGCTGACGAAATGGGAGCAGAGCATTGAGCAACCTTGAAATCGGGCTCTATTCCTTTCCGGCGCTGCTTGGCCTGATCTTTCTGCGCGTGCCTATCGGTCTGGCGATGTTCGTTGCGGGCTTTGCCGGGCTTTGGCTGATTCAGGGCCACCCGAACGTCGCGCTTGCCAAGCTCAAGAGCGAAACATTCTCGCAGTTCTCGAACTATTCGCTGTCCATCGTTCCGATCTTTCTGCTGATGGGCCATTTCGCGACTCTGGGCGGTATGTCTCAGGCGTTGTTCAAGGCCGCCGAAAGCTGGCTGGGGCACCGCAAGGGCGGTGTTGCCATGGCCGCAATCGGGGCCTGCGCGGGCTTTGGCGCGATCTGCGGGTCGAGCCTGGCGACCGCCGCAACGATGAGCCGCGTGGCCCTGCCGGAACTGCGCAACTACGGATATGCGGGCGGCATTTCGACCGCGACTCTGGCCGCGGGCGGCACCTTGGGGATTCTGATCCCGCCGTCGGTCGTGCTGGTCATCTACGCGATCCTGACCGAACAGAATATCGCAAAGCTGTTTCTGGCCGCCTTTGTCCCCGGCCTGCTTGCCGCGCTGGGCTATCTTATCGTGATCTCAATCTACGTGCGTCTTTACCCCGATAGCGCCGGCACCAAAGAACGCGTTCCCTACCGCGAGCGCTTTGCGTCGATGATCGATGTCTGGCCGGTGCTTGTCGTTTTCCTTGCTGTTGTGGGCGGGATCTATGGCGGTATTTTCACCCCGACCGAGGGCGCCGCAGTGGGCGCAGCCGGTACCGGCCTGATCGCTTGGTTCAACGGCGGGCTTAACCGCTCGACCCTGCTGGAGAGCTTTATCGTGACGGCCCGCGCCACGGCGATGATCTTTTTCATCGTGCTTGGCGCAGGCTTCTACAACGGGTTTCTGGCCCTTAGTCAGGTCCCGCAGACCGCCTCTGACTGGGTTGTGCACCAAGGCTTTAGCCCATGGACCGTGCTGATCATTATCCTTGTTTTCTACCTGATCCTCGGGTGCCTGATGGACAGCCTGTCGATGATTTTGCTGACCATCCCGATCTTTTTCCCCGTGGTCAGCGCTCTTGATTTCGGGTTGACGGTCGAACAGACGGCGATCTGGTTCGGTATCCTTGTCCTGATCGTGGTCGAGGTCGGTTTGATCACGCCACCCGTTGGGATGAACCTGTTCATTATCAACGCGATGGAGCGTACGACCCCGATGGTCGAGACCTATAAGGCGGTCCTGTTCTTTGTGGCCTCCGACCTTGTGCGGACCGGTATTCTGGTCGCCTTTCCGGCAATCACCCTGTTCCTAGTATTCTAGGGCAGGGGCCGGCACGCAGGTCGGTCACAAAAACAATTTGCCGGATTTTGGGTATATAGTATAATTGTTATAATTTATAACAATATTGGAGCGACCAATGGACATCTCGGGACTGGTGGCGATCGTGACCGGCGGAGGCAGCGGTCTGGGTGCCGCGACCGCGCGCCATCTTGCGTCGCAGGGCGCAAAGGTTGCGATTTTTGACTTCGACGAGCCTCGGGCAAAGTCGGTGGCCGCCGAAATCGGTGGTTTCGCGGTCAAGGTCGATGTCGGCGATGCTGCCATGGTCGAAGCCGCAGTCGATGCCACCGTCACCCATTTTGGCGCAGCCCCCCGTGTCGCGGTGAATTGCGCAGGCGTCGGCAGTGCGGCCCGTATTGTCGGGCGCGAAGGCAAGCTGTCGATCGACCTGTTCGAAAAGGTCGTCCGCGTGAACCTGATCGGGTCCTACAATGTCATGTCCTTTGCCGCCCGCGCCATGCAAGGCACCGAGCCGCTAGAGGGCGGCGAACGCGGCGTGATCATCAACACCGCCTCGGCCGCCTACGAAGACGGCCAGTTGGGGCAGGCCGCCTATGCAGCCTCGAAGGGCGGTATCGCCAGCATGTGTCTTCCTGCCGCCCGAGAGTTGGCGCAGACCGGAATTCGCGTGATGGCCGTCGCGCCGGGCCTGTTCCATACACCCATGATGGAAGGGCTCCCGCCTGAAACCACGGCCAAGATCGCGGCAAACGTCCCCTTTCCGGCCCGTCTGGGCCAGCCTGCCGAATTCGCTCGGCTTGTCGGGGACATCGTCGCCAACCCCTATCTGAACGGCACCGTCATCCGCATCGACGGCGCTGTCCGCCTGCCGCCAAAGTGATCCAATGAGCAATGTTCTGATAGACATCGACGGTCCGGTTGCCACGCTGACCATGAACCGCCCCGAAAAGCGCAACGCCATGTCGGATGCTCTTTTAGAGGAACTGGGCGCCTTTTTCGTGAACCCGCCCAAGGGCGTAAAGGTTGCCATTCTGACGGGCACCGCTGGGCATTTCTGCGCCGGTCTGGACCTGTCCGAGCATGTAGAGCGCGACACCGAGGAGTCGGTCTATCACTCTCGCGGGTGGCACCGCACGCTTGATGCGATCCAGTACAGCGGCCTGCCCGTGATCAGCGCGATGTTCGGCGCGGTGATTGGCGGCGGGCTGGAAATCGCGACGGCGACCCACGTGCGCATCGCCGAGCCTTCGACTGTGTTCCAATTGCCCGAGGGCCGCCGAGGCATCTTTGTCGGAGGCGGTGCCACGGTCCGCGTCGGGCGGATCCTTGGGCCGGACCGGATGATCGAAATGATGCTCACGGGCCGCAAGTACGGCGCGCAAGAGGCGGTCGCGCTGGGAT
The DNA here is from genome assembly GCA_023263105.1 of Marivivens sp. GTDB lineage: Bacteria > Pseudomonadota > Alphaproteobacteria > Rhodobacterales > Rhodobacteraceae > JALQXR01. The sequence goes on from JALQXR010000001.1 coordinate 75,046, forward strand.
TGGCGCATTACCTTGTCGAGGACGGCAAAGCGTTGGCCCGCGCCCAAGAAATCGCGCGCGAAATCGCGGGCAATGCTCCTTTGTCGAACTACCTGATGATACAGGCCGTGTCGCGGATCGGGGATATGCCTCGGGATGGCGGGCTCTTCACCGAAAGCCTCTGTGCGGCGATTGCGCAGTCAAGCCCCGACGCGAAAGAGGGCTTGGCCGCCTTTCTTGAAAAGCGCAGCCCAAGGTTCCGCGAATGACGGGTCGGGACCTTAGCCTTCGCCGGTTTTCGGGCTATGCGATGAAACGTGCCTTCAATCAGGTGCAGGCGGATCTGAACGCGACTCTGGCGCCGCACGGGCTGCGTCTGGTGACCTTTTCCGCGCTTTGCCTGATCGACGAAAACAAGGGCCTGAAGCAGTCCGAACTGGCGCAGATTCTGGGCGTGGAACGTCCGAACATGGTGCTGATCGTGGACGAGCTGGACAGCGCGGATCTGATCGTGCGCGACAGAAGCACCGAAGACCGAAGGGCCTATGAGCTTCGCCTGACCGAGCAGGGCGAAAAGGTTCTGGCCGCCGCCAGCGCCGCCGCGCAGGGCCACGACGCAAGGATGACCGCGGGCATCACCGACGACGTCCGAGAGACGCTGGTGACGGCACTTTGGCGCATCGAGGCGAACGGGAGGCAGCGGGACTGATGGCCAGCGCCTACCGACGTCACAAGGTCACGGTTGATCGCCGCAATGACGGGTCGATCATTGTCCAAAGTGACTGGCCGCTGGGCGACATCGCGATCCGGACGACGGACTGGCTGGATCGTTGGGCGACGGAAACGCCGACTGCGGTCTTTCTGGCCGAGCGGTCGGGCAACGGCTGGCGAGAGCTGAGCTATTCCGAAGCCGCCGCCGCCGCACGCGCGATTGCAGCGGCGCTGGTCGATCGCGGGCTGACGCCCGAGAGCCCGATCATGATCATCTCGGGGAACGGGATCAATCACGCCCTTCTGACGCTTGGCGCCCAATATGTCGGCATCCCGGCAGTGCCGGTCGCCGAGCAATACGGCCTGATCCCCGCGGCGCATGGACAACTGGCCCATGTGGCGGACCTGACCCGACCCGGTATGGTTTTTGCCTCGGACGGTGCGGCCTTTGCCGATGCTCTGGCGCTGCCCTGTTTCGACGGTGTCGCCAAGGTGACCGATGACACCTTTGACGACCTGTTGCGCGGCACGGGCGATATCGCTCTGCTGGCGTCACAGGTCGGGCCGGATACCTTGGCTAAAATCCTGATGACATCGGGCAGCACCTCGGCGCCCAAGGGGGTGCTGACCACCCACCGCATGATGTGCACCAATCAGGCCCAACTGCAGGTCGCGCTGCCGTTTCTGACCACCCATGCCCCGCGGATCGTCGACTGGCTGCCATGGAACCACGTGTTTGGAAGTTCTCATAATTTCAACATGATGCTGGCCAACGGAGGCGCGCTTTACATCGACGATGGCAAGCCGACCCCCCAGCTGGCTGCCCGCACGATCGAAAACCTGCGTCTGGTCACGGGGACGCTGGCCTTTAACGTTCCGGTCGGTTTCGCGCAGGTCCGTGACGCGATGAAAACCGATCCCGACCTTCGTCGCCGCTACTTCGAGAACCTCGACATGCTGTTCTATGCGGGCGCAAGCCTGCCGCAGGACGTCTGGTCCGATCTAGAGGATATGGCGCGCGACGTGCGTGGGAACATGCCTCTCTTTACGTCGTCATGGGGTCTGACGGAAACCGCGCCGGCCTGCCTGATCCAGCACGAACCAACCACCCGCTCGGGCATCATCGGCGTGCCGGTCGCGGGCGTTTCGGTAAAGCTGGTCCCTGACGACGAAGGCCGCGCCGAAGTGCGCGTCAAAGGCCCGACGATCACGCCCGGCTACTATCGCGACTCTGCCCGCACAGCCGAGGCTTTCGACGACGAAGGGTATTTCCTGACCGGTGACGCGGTGCGGTTTCTGGACGACGCCCAGCCCGATCTGGGGTTCCGGTTCGACGGTCGCATTGCCGAGGAATTCAAGCTGCTGACCGGCACTTGGGTACGTGCGGCCTCTTTGCGGCTAGAGGTGCTGGCGGCGCTCAAGGGGCTTGCGGCGGACGTTTGTCTGACGGGTGCCGACCGCGCGGAAATCGGTGTCTTTGTCATACCGGCTGCCAGCCTGCGGGCCACGGCGACCGAAAGCGACGGCGCGCTGATTGTCGATGCGGGCGACGAAATCGCCAAGCGGTTGGCGGGCGTCGGCGCGGGCGGTTCATCCACCCGCATCACGCGCGCGCTGGTTCTGTCCGAACCGCCGTCCATCGCCGAGGGCGAGATCACCGCAAAGGGCAACCTCAATTTCCGTAAACTCCTAAGCCGCCGCGCCGCGCTGGTGGACCGTCTTTATGACGACACCGACCCTGCCACACTCCACGTTGGAGGAACCAGATGATCGACCTAGACAAAGTCCGGGCCATCGACTTTCACACCCATGCCGAAGAACCCTGCGGCTGCCATCCGGATGACGGTTACGACGACCTGCAATCCACCATGGCAGAGTATTTCGGCGCGCCGTGGAAACACCCGCCCACGGTTCCCGAGACGGCGGCCCACTATCGCGCGCAGAACATCGCTGCGGTGATCTTTCCCGTCGATGCAGAGCGCGAAACCGGCTACCGCCGATACGCCAACGAAGAGGTCGCGCAGATCGCCGCCGACAATTCGGATGTGCTGATCCCCTTTGCCTCGATCGACCCGCACAAGGGCAAGATGGGCGCCCGCGAAGCTCGTCGCCTGATCAAGGATTTCGGGATCAAAGGGTTCAAATTCCACCCGACCATGCAGGGGTTCTTCCCCAACGACCGGATGGCCTATGACCTATACGAAGCGATTGCCGAGGAGGGGGGCATCGCCCTGTTTCACACCGGCCAGACCGGCGTCGGGTCAGGGATGCGCGGCGGAAACGGCATGCGCCTAAAGTACTCTAATCCGATGTATATGGACGATGTCGCGGTCGATTTTCCGGACATGAAGATCATTCTGGCCCACCCTTCGTTTCCTTGGCAGGAAGAGGCGTTGGCCGTGGCCCAGCACAAACCGAACGTCTATATCGACCTGTCCGGATGGTCGCCAAAATACTTTCCCGACATTCTGGTCCGTTACTGCAATTCCATCCTGAAGAAGAAGGTGCTGTTCGGGTCGGACTGGCCGATGATCACGCCGGAACGCTGGCTCGCTGATTTTGATAAGATCGGGATCAAGGACGACCTGCGCCCCGACATCGTCAAGGGCAACGCCGCCCGCCTGTTGGGACTGGCATGATCCACCGGCCCGCATGTCTCTTGCCCGCCGTTGGCTGGCTGGCGCCCCGGATCGACGGGGCGTCCTGATGGCAGAGCTTTGGGCCCTTAGCGCGACCGACATCGCGGCGATGATCCGAAGCGGCGACGTGTCAGCCGAGGAAGTCACCCGCGCCACGCTCGACCGTATCGACGCGGTGAACGGCACGGTGAACGCCTTGGCCTATGTGCGCCACGACGCGGCAATCGCAGATGCGCGCGCGGTCGATGCGGCACGGCGGCAGGGGGCGGATCTGCCGCCGATGGCGGGGGTGCCCACAACAACAAAGATCAACACCGACGAAGCCGGAGCAGCGACGACCAACGGGATCAGGGCGGGTCTGAATGTGATCGCAGAGACGGATAGCCCTCCGGTCGCGAACCTTCGCCGTGCTGGTGCGGTTTTTGTCGGTCGCAGCAACGCGCCTGCCTTTTCTTTGCGCTGGTTCACCGACAACGACGTCCATGGCCGGACGCTGAATCCTTGGGATCGGGACGTGACGCCGGGCGGCTCGTCCGGAGGCGCGGCGGCCGCCGTAGCGACCGGAATGTGCGCGGTCGGGGGCGGTAACGACTATGGCGGCTCGATCCGCCATCCTGCGGCCATGTGCGGCGTGGTCGGCTTTCGCCCGTCCACTGGTCGGGTTCCTGCCTATAACGCGAGCTCGGCTGTCGAGCGTCCGATTTCGAACCAGCTGTTTTCGGTCAATGGCCCGCTGACCCGCACGGTCGCGGACGCCGAACTGGCCTTTGCCGCGATGATTGCCGCCGATCCGCGCGACCCGTTCCATGTCCCGCTGGGCTACAGCCCCGCCGCCGCGCCCGCCCGCGTCGCAGTGATGCGAGAGAACCCCGACGGACCCACATCGCCCGAGGTCGCGGCAGCAATCGACGCCGCCGCCAACGCGCTTCGCGACGCCGGAGCAGAGGTGATCGACATACCGCCGCCGCACTTTGACGAAGCGACCAAACTTTGGCGGGCGATGGTCTATGAAGACGTGCTTCGCGTCAGCATGCCGACAATCGAGGCGCATGGCGATGCGGCAGTCAAACGGGTGATGGCGCTGATCACCGAGGGCGCGGAAACCCCGCCGCTTGCTGATGTGGTCAACGCCTATGGCCGACGGATGGCGATGGCGCGGGATTGGTCGCTTTATTTTGACCGGACTCCGGTCCTGCTGACGGCGGTTAGCTGGCGGCACGGGATGAAGGTCGGTGCCGACCTGCAAAGCGCCGAAGATCTAGGAGCCATCGTGTCCGATCTGTCGCCGCTTCTGGGCACCGCGATGCTTGGGCTTCCGGGGCTCACCGTTCCGGTCGCCGTCGCCGGTGGCCTGCCGGTCGGGGTCCAGTTGGTCGCGAACCGGTGGCGCGAAGATTTGTTAATTTCGACGGGACGGCTGTTGGAGGCAGCCTTTCCGCCTAACACGCCAATAGCGCCGACTTAGACGCGGGGCGTGAACATAGCTGTGCAAATGATTGGGAGGTCAAATGTCGCAGAATCAAAACTCGGCGCTCTGGTTTGTAGATCGCCACATTGAAGAAGGTCGCGACAACAAAATCGCGTTCAAGGAAGGGTCGGGCGCAAAGCGCACACTGACATACGGAGACCTGTCTCGGGGCTCGGCCACCGTTGCGGGAGCGATGGACAGGGCAGGGCTGCACCGAGAGGAACGCGCGGTCATGCTGGTGCTGGATCAGATCGAATTTCCTCTGATCTTTTGGGGCGCGATCAAATCCGGCGTCGTGCCGATCCCGCTGAACACGCTTTTGTCGACCTCGGTCTACGAAGCGATCCTGCGTGACAGCCGTGCTGCCGCCGTCTTTGTCAGTCAGGAGCTGCTGGCCGAGGTTCTGCCCGCCGCACAAGCGGTCGACACGGTCCGCAAGATCGTCGTGATCGGAGGCCCCGCGCCCGAAGGGTGCCAGACATATGACGACTTTGTCGCCGGTGCTCCGGCGCAAAGCGTGGTGTCCTGCAAGTCGGATGAATGTGCCTTCTGGCTGTATTCCTCTGGATCGACCGGCGCTCCGAAAGGGGTCCGCCATGCCCATGGCTCGATGAAGGCGACCTGCGACAGCTTTGGCTCTCAGGTGTTGGGCATCGCGGAAACCGACATCGCGTTTTCTGCGGCAAAACTGTTCTTTGCCTATGGGCTGGGGAACGGGCTGTCGTTCCCGCTGGCGGTCGGCGCGACGGTAATTCTGTTTGGCGGGCGACCGACCCCCGACAGCGTCTCGGACATTCTAGAGGCCGAAAAGCCCACCGTGTTCTACGCGGTGCCGACTCTGTTCGCGTCGCTGCTGCACAAATGGGAAACCGAAGGAAAGCATCCCGATGCGCCGCTTCGGGTTGCGACTTCGGCGGGCGAAGCGCTTCCGGCAGAGATCGGCAAGCGGTGGCAGGCGCTTTGGGGTATCGACATCCTTGACGGGGTCGGCTCAACCGAGATGCTGCACATCTTCCTGTCCAACCAACCGGGAAATGTTGTCTACGGCACATCCGGCATCGCGGTTCCGGGGTATGACCTGCGGCTGGTCGATGAGGAGGGCAAAGAGGTCCTGTCGGGCGACGTCGGTGAACTGGTGGTCCGTGGCGACTCTGCCGCGTCGGACTATTGGAACCAGCGCAAGAAAAGCCGCACCACGTTCGAAGGCGAATGGACGCGGACCGGCGACAAATACGAACGGCGCGACGATGGCCGCTATGTCTACTGCGGACGCACGGACGACATGTTCAAAGTGTCCGGCATTTGGCTGTCGCCCTTCGAGGTAGAACAGGCGCTGGTATCGCATCCGGCAGTTCTAGAGGCAGCCGTCGTCGCAAAGGAAGACGAGGCAGGTCTGCTAAAGCCGCTGGCCTTTGTCGTTCTGAAGCCGGGTCAGGCCAAGCCCGAAGACCTCGGAGACTTTGTCAAAGAAAAGATCGGCAAATGGAAATACCCCCGCTGGATCGAAGTGGTGGATGAACTGCCGAAAACCGCGACGGGCAAGATCCAAAGGTTCAAACTGCGCGAGCCGCGATGACGCCGATCGACCTGCCGACCCGGGCCTATGTTCCGGGTCGGACTCAGCGCCACCCCGAGGGCGCTTTTGACCATTTGCGACAGACTGTTGTGCCGGGACTGTCGGCTGCCGCTTTGGCTCAGACGGCCGCCTTTCGGGCGGGGCTGTTGTTTCTGGAGCAGGGCTACGACTGGGAGGCCCACGAGGTGCTAGAACCGGTCTGGATGGCCTGCCCCGACCCCAGCGCCGAACGGACCCTGATCCAAGCGTTGATCCAGTTGGCCAATGCATCCCTGAAAGCCAAGATGGAGCGCCCGAAGGCAAAGGACCGCTTGCTGGTCATCTCTGCCGATTTGATCGGCGCGGCCTTTGCTGCCGACCGGATTGTTATGGGGCTGACGCAAGAGGACGTGATCGCAAAACTCCGAAATCTGCAAAATAATGCATCTGGATGAAAAAAGCTTCCGAAATACGGCATTAAATTGCCATAAACGCTTTACCGAATCTTGAAGAGGTCATAGGATAACGATGTGGCCATGCCCTTTGGCATCGGCACTGGAGTGTTCGCGATGATGATTGACCGCAAAACAGCCCATGCGCCAAAGTCCGCCAGCCTTGTCACAAAGGTGGCGGGACTGCAGGGTCCCTGCGTGGGTTGCAAGGATTGTACCGGCCTTTGTCCCGCACTGATCGAAGCGTTGGTGCTGCCGGACATTATCCTTAGAAAGCCGACCTGACGGCGGTCAGGCGGGTATCCGTCCGATCAGCTTGAACCGGAGTTCGCCACAGGGCCGGACGTCATCGACGATCCCGTCGGGGGCGGCTTTGTAGAGCGTGGCGAAGGTCACCAGCGCGTCGTCGAATGTCTCTGGATCGACACCGGAGAACAGATAGGCGGCCTTACCCTTGGCGCGGAATGACACGCTGACCGGATCGCCGCAAACGATCATGCAATCTGTCAGCCGGACCTTTACGTCCAAAGCCGCCAGCCGTGACCTGAGCCGGTCCGCCATCGCCGCGCCCAAGCTAGGCGAGGTTGCGGTGCGGCAGCCGGAACAGACCGTCATTGTGTCGCCCATCGACTTTCCTTTCGCTCCGGTTTGCGTCACATATTCCCGAGCCATATCGGAGAGAATTATGCCTGCCAAGATTCCCGCAACTGTCGTCACCGGCTTTCTCGGTGCGGGCAAGACGACCCTGATCCGCCACATCCTGCAAAACGCCAAGGGCAAACGGATCGCGTTGATCATCAACGAATTCGGCGATCTGGGCGTGGATGGCGATATTCTGAAGGGCTGCGGAGTGGAAACCTGCACCGAAGATGACATCATGGAACTGTCGAACGGTTGCATCTGCTGCACGGTCGCCGACGACTTTATCCCGACGATGGAAAAGCTTTTGCAGCGGGAAAACCGCCCCGATCACATCGTGATCGAAACCTCGGGGCTTGCGCTGCCGCAGCCGCTGGTCCGCGCTTTCAACTGGCCGGGCATTTCGACCAAGGTGACCGTGGATGGCGTCGTCACCGTGGTCGATGGCAAGGCCGTGTCCGAGGGCCGCTTTGCCCATTCGGTCGAGGCCGTGGACGCGCAACGCAAACTGGATGAGAACCTTGACCACGAAACGCCGCTGTCAGAGCTGTTCGAGGATCAGGTCGCTTGCGCCGACATGATCGTCGTGAACAAGACCGACTTGCTGTCCGCCTCCGAGGCCGA
>JALQXR010000200.1 GCA_023263105.1 Marivivens sp.
CACGAACTGATCCCGTGGCGGACGCTGACCGGTCGCCAGCAGCTGTATCAGGATCACCTGTGGATGCGGGCCTTTGGCGAAGGCTTCATGAGCTACCGCCCGCCGGTCGACCTCAAGACCGTCACCGACAAGGTCCATCAGGACCGTGGCAAGCCGCACCTCGTGCTAAACTTTATCACGCCGCACCAGAAATGGGGCATCCATTCGACCTATTCGGACAACCTGCTGATGCTCACGCTGAACCGTGGCGGTCCCGTCGTCTGGCTAAGCGAGAACGACGCGAGGAAAGCGGGCATCGCGGATAACGACTGGGTCGAGGCCTATAACGTCAACGGCGCCCTGACGGCCCGCGCGGTCGTCAGCCAGCGGATGAAGGACGGCACGGTCTTTATGTATCACGCTCAGGAAAAGATCGTGAACACGCCGGGCAGCGAACGCACCGGCCTGCGCGGGGGCATCCACAACTCGGTCACGCGGGCAACGCTGAAGCCCACCCACATGATCGGCGCCTATGCCCAGCAGTCCTACGGCTTCAACTATTACGGCACCGTGGGTTCGAACCGCGACGAATTCGTCATCGTCCGCAAAATGCAAAAGGTCGACTGGCTCGACCGTCCCGCCAAGAAGGAGGTGTGAACATGAAAGTCCGCGCCCAAATCGGTATGGTTCTGAACCTCGACAAATGTATCGGGTGCCATACCTGCTCTGTGACGTGCAAAAACGTCTGGACCACGCGCGAAGGCGTTGAATATGCGTGGTTCAACAACGTCGAAACCAAGCCGGGCACCGGCTATCCGACCGACTGGGAAAACCAGTCGCGCTGGAACGGAGGCTGGATCCGCACGAAGTCGGGCAAACTGCAGCCCAAGCAGGGCGGAAAATTCCGGATCCTTGCCAATATCTTCGGCAACCCCGACCTGCCAGAGATCGACGACTATTACGAGCCGTTCGACTTTGATCACGACCACCTCAAATCCGCCCCCGAAATGGAGGCTTTCCCGACCGCGCGCCCCTATTCCAAGATCACCGGCGAACGGATGGAAAAGATCGAGAAAGGCCCGAACTGGGAAGAAATTCTGGGCGGAGAATTCTCGAAGCGGAGCCAGGACTACAACTTTGAAGGCATCCAGAAAGCCATCTACGGCGAGTATGAGAACACCTTTATGATGTACCTGCCGCGGCTTTGCGAACATTGCCTCAACCCCGCCTGCGCGGCGAGCTGCCCGTCGGGCGCGATCTACAAGCGTGAAGAAGACGGCATCGTCCTGATCGATCAGGAAAAATGCCGTGGCTGGCGGATGTGCGTGTCGGGCTGCCCCTACAAAAAGGTCTATTACAACTGGTCGACCGGCAAATCCGAAAAATGCACGCTCTGCTATCCGCGCATCGAAAGCGGCCAGCCGACCGTCTGTTCGGAAACCTGCGTGGGGCGGATCCGGTATCTGGGCGTCATGCTGTATGATGCGGACAAGATTTCCGAAGCCGCAAGCGTCGAGCAGGAAAAGGACCTGTATGACGCGCAGCTTGGCGTGTTCCTTGATCCCAACGATCCGGAGGTGATCGCAGCCGCCCGCGCCGAAGGCGTGCCGGAGGACTGGATCGCGTCGGCCCGCGTCAGCCCGATCTGGAAAATGGCGATGGAGTGGAAGGTCGCCTTTCCCCTTCACCCCGAATACCGGACGCTGCCGATGGTGTGGTACATCCCGCCGCTCAGCCCGATCCAGAACGCCGCTCAGGCGGGCTCGATCGGCGTCGACGGCGACATGCCGGACGTGAAATCGCTGCGTATTCCTGTCCGTTACCTTGCGAACATGCTGACCGCAGGGGACGAAGCGCCGGTTGTGACCGCGCTGGAACGGATGCTGGCCATGCGCGCCTATATGCGGGCAAAGACCGTGGACGGCGTGATCGACGAAAAGATCGCCGCCCGCGTTGGCCTAAGCCCCGCAATGGTCGAGGACATGTACAAAATCATGGCCCTTGCCGACTACGAAGACCGCTTTGTGATCCCGACAACCCACCGCGAGCAAGTCGAAGACGCCTATGACATCAAGGGCGGCTGCGGCTTGACCGATGGCAACGGCTGTTCGACGGGGATCAGCAAAGGAAACCTGTTCGGCGGCAAGAAACGCCCGCTGAAAATGCCGCATGAGGTGATGTGATGATGATCGACCGTTCCCTGAAAGCCCTGTCGCTGGTGCTGAGCTATCCCACCCGCGACCTGCAGCTCGCCATGCCGGAAATCGGCGGTGTTCTGGCGGCGGACAACCGGATGACCTCGGCCACGCGGCACGATTTGCGCCCCTTGGTCGAGGCGCTGGCCCAAGCCGACATCTACGACCTGCAAGAGGCCTACGTCACGCTCTTTGACCGGTCGCGGAGCCTGTCGCTGAACCTATTTGAACACGTGCACGGCGAAAGCCGTGACCGTGGCGGCGCGATGGTCAGCCTGATCGAAAGCTACCGCGACGCCGGTTTCGAGCCGGACACCACAGAGCTGCCCGATCACCTGCCTGTGCTGCTAGAGTTCCTGGCCACCCAGGGCGCCACCGAGGCGCGCGAAGTGCTGGGCGACGCGGGGCACATCCTGCAGGCGCTGGGTGCCCGCCTGACCCGTCGCGGCAGCCCCTACGCCGCGGTCTTTGCCGCGCTTTTGCAACTGTCGGGTGCCACCGCCGCGCCAGAGGCCGTTGCCGACCTTTTGGCCGCGCCAGAGGACGACCCCGACGATCTAGAGGCGCTTGATCAGGTCTGGGAAGAAAGCGAGGTCGTCTTCGGCCCCGATCCTAACGCCGGATGTCCCGCCACCCGCGATCTGCTGTCGCGGATGGACATCCCCCAAACCCCGAAGCCCGACTGGGCTGCCGAGTGACAGGAGACACCGATGCATAACTTTCTGTTCGGGATATATCCCTACATCACATTGGTCGTTCTGGCCGTGGGGTCCATCGCCCGCTATGAAACCGACCCCTTTACGTGGAAAACCTCGTCTAGCCAGCTTTTGCGGCGCCGGCAGCTGATCCTTGGGTCGGTGCTGTTTCACCTAGGCATCCTTGTCATTTTCGTCGGGCACTTTGTCGGGCTTCTGACCCCGATCGCGATTTTCGACGCTCTTGGTATCTCGCACGGGGCGAAGCAGCTTCTTGCCATGGTGGCCGGTGGCGTCGCGGGGGTGATTTCGCTGACGGGTGCGCTGATCCTGTTGAACCGCCGCCTGTCGGACCCGCGCATCCGCAAGACGTCGTCCTTTGCGGACATTGCGATCCTGATGATCCTTGTGGCGCAACTGGTGCTGGGACTGGGCACGATCTTTGCCTCGGCGCAGCATCTGGACGGGCATGAAATGACCCGCTTCATGACATGGGCCCAAAAGATCGTGACCTTCCGTGCCGGTGCGGCAGAGGAAATCGCGGACGTGGCGCTGATCTTCAAGCTGCACATGTTCCTTGGGCTGACGATCTTCCTGCTGTTCCCGTTCACTCGGCTTGTGCACATGCTGTCGGCGCCGGTTCGTTACGTTCTGCGGCCGGGCTATCAGGTGGTGCGGTCGCGCCGCAGACATCCGGCGGAGTGAGCCATGACAAAGCCGCTGTTTCCCGATGTCCATGTCGGTGACGTCACCATCCCCTCGGCTGCAATCGCGGCCGAGGCACAGAACCACACCGCCCCGCGCGGCAAGCCGGGGTTGGCGTGGAAAGCCGCCGCCCGCGCCTTGGTGTTCCGCGAACTGATGCTGTCCGAGGCCGCACGGCGTGGCATCGGGGCCGCGCCCGACGTCGACCAGGAGGGCCGCCGCGAAACCGAGGAAACCGCGATTTTGCGGGCCCTGCTGGACGATGCGGTCACGGTCGCTGTGCCGACACTCGACGACGCCCGCGCGATCTGGGCCGCCGACCCAGACCGGTTCCGCTCGCCGCCGTTGTGGCAGGTGTCCCACATCCTGATCGAAGGCGATGACGCAGCGGACCGCGCGCGGGACATTGCGGCAAAGCTTTTGGACCAGCCCGCTTCTTTTGCCGCCTTGGCGAAAGAGGTCAGTGACTGCCCCTCGGCCAAGTCGGGCGGGTTTCTGGGGCAGGTCGCGGCGGGGCAGACCGCTCCGGAATTCGAAGCGGCCTTGCGCAGCCTGAAAGCC
>JALQXR010000201.1 GCA_023263105.1 Marivivens sp.
ATATCGTGGACACGTGGCGGAATGTCGGCGTCTGGGACGGCCGGTCCGATCTGTCGCTTGCCACGACCGTTGCAGAGGGGGCGCAGGGTGCGGTGTTGCTGCAGATTGGCGGGGTCGGTCCCATCGTCGCGGCGGCACGGCTGCCGGGCACCAATTAATCGTCATCCGCTTCCAGACTAAGGAACGTTATGTCGCCGCGATCCGCGGCGGCGCGGAATTCGGCGATGACAGCGGTCTGCGCCGCTTCGCCTGCGGCCTTCTTTACGGGGCCGCCTTCCTCCATCGCTTCGCGGGTTTGATCCGCCATCCGGCTGGACATGTTGGACAGGATAAAGTCCGCCGCAGCACCGGTCGGCCCGCCTGCTTGGGTCGCGTGGGCAAGCGCTGCGACAAGGTCGGATTGATCCACCCCGCGCAGCGCCTTCGGCAGATCGAGCGGCGCGAGGCGGACGGGAATATCCTCGAACGTAAAGATTGCCTTCCGCAAGGCCGAGGCAAAGTCCGGATCGTCTTCGTCCATTGCGGTCAAAAGGTCCTCTCGCACATTGGCGGGGCTGTTGTTCAGGATGTCCCCCATCCGTTTGGACGCGGGCTGGGGGAAGGCCGTCGCGGGCCGGACCGTATAGGCTGCGGCAAGGGCGGCGCCGATCCGGTCGACCGCATCCGGCCCGATCAGCGCGGTTTTCGACACGCCATGAGCGATTTGCCGCGCCCTTGGACCGGCGAGCAGGCGCAGCACCTCGGCGGCTTTGGCGACCGGCAGTTTCGACAGGGTGACAGCGGCGACTTCGGTGCTTTCGTCCTCCATCAAAGGAACCAGATCCAACGGCGCCAGCGCGAGCACAGCGGGCCATGGATCCGACGAAGGCGGGGCGGTTCCGGTGGTTTCCTGTCGCAGACGGTTAGCGGCATTCGGGCTTATGCCTTGACCTAACGCGGAAATAGCGGCTTCGACCCCGCCGGTACGGGGCAGCCCGAGGTTATCGAGTTCATTCGCAAATTCACCGGCGATGGCCGACAGCGTGGCGCGATCCACGGAATCGAGGCTGCCGATCTGTCGGGCGATATCCAGCTGAACCGCTTCGGGCAACTCTGTCAAAGACGGCGCAAGGCCTTCTTCGATCATCAGGCGCATGATGATCGCGGCTTTGTGTTTCCGACTGAGTGCGCGCGCAGAGTCCGACTCTGCCGCCAATACCGACCGTTCCATGTTTCGACACATGGCGTGCCGACATGAAGATTCGGTTACCAAATCCCGAAGTTAGGGGTGGGTGAGCGTCACAGAGAGCCTGCGGAGTTCGGCTGCCAGCTCTGGCGAGACGATCTTTGCTTCGGCGGTGAGTTCATGCAATGCGACGGCGTCGGCCTGCAGGTCCTTGATTTCGGCGTCGGTAAAATCGCGGTCCGGCCGAGAAAAGCCGGCAAGGCTGCGGCTGTTTTGACTTTCGATGCCCATTGCTACACCATAGGCTAGGCCGTAGTCTTTGGCCGTGCCAAGGACATTCGCCGGATCGTTATCGGCAAGCTCGGCCCATCGAATTGCGCCGGTGTTGGCAAAGCTCCAAGCGACGATTGGGTCTTGCATAACGAGGCCGCGTTGGTTGTAAACTGTGAGCCACTCTTTCGGATACGTTTGGAAAAGGAAGGCGGGAGTGGTGAACTGAACATGAAAAGCGATGGCAAATCCGCTCGGACTTGATTTTTTTAGTCGCTTTAAGATTTTTCCGACATCCTTTGGTACATCCATAGATTGTATCCCCCCAAGATTCTTTCTATGATCGATCAGTTTGGCTCAAACGCGGGCGCTCGATTTACGGTACTTTGAAAACCGAAACCCTGAAAGTCCCTATTGGAGACGTTGTAGCGAAGTGAAGCAAGATCAAGACAATTCGGCACATCATCTCGCAATTATTCGGGATCTTGCGCCGTCAGGGTTCTATCTGGCCTTACGGCTTGGCTTCGCGTTCCCTCTCGAAGAAGTAAACGAATTGCCGGCGGACTGGGTGAGCCATTATTCCAGCCACCGGTATATGCTGCATGACCCCGTGATCCGCTGGGCCTATGACGCCTCTGGCACGATCCGCTGGAGCGAAATCCTCATCCCCGATACCCAAGGCATCTTTCGGCGCGCATCTTCGTTCGGGCTGAAATTCGGAGCGGTCATCAGCTGTGTGGACGATGGGCTGGATGCACAGCGTTCATTCGGGAGCTTTGTGCGGGCAGATCGCGAATTCACCGATCAGGAACTCGATACGCTGGCGGCTTCGGTCACTTTCCTGCATCAATCCGCCGCCCCGCCCAAGAACCTGACCCAAGCTGAATTAGAGGCCCTGTGCATGGTGCGCGACGGCCTGCGTCTGAAGCAGATCGCGCATGAGCTTGGGGTCAGCGAAGGCGCGGTAAAACAGCGACTTAAGAATGCCAGAGTAAAGCTCGGAGCGCAGACCGGACCGCAAGCGGTGACGCTCGCAAGGACGTACGGACTAATTTAATTCGATGAAAAAGTCAGCGTGACGGACCGGTCTGCAACTGCAGCGCGAACACGCTTTGCATTATTCTTCCTACAATTTGAGAATGATCTTTTACAACCTACAGTATCTAGCGATAATTAGACTCGCCATTAAGGAGAGTCTGCCATGGAAAACTATACTTTTAGCCTGCTTAACATGTACCGGTACGGGGATGCTTTCGAGCAGTACCTGATGTTGAGAAAGAAGTTTTTCGTCGACACATTGAATTGGGGCATCCCGCACGACAGCAAGGTCGAGATGGACCAATACGACAATCCGCAAGCGCATTATTCGCTTGTTGTTCGCGACGGAGAGGTCATCGCGGGGGCACGCACGCTTCCGACCACCGCTCGTTGGGGGGATCACAGCTATATGTTGCGCGATGCCTGCATCGGGCGGCTGACGTCGATCCCGTCAGGGTTGGTGTCCGAGGCGGTCGTCACGGACGCGGTCTGGGAATGTACGCGACTGGTGGTTGCCGACAGTGTCACGTCGATGCGCGACCGGATTGCGGTGCTGGGCCTGATCGTGGACGGCCTGATGGACATCGCGCAACCGCTGGGCGGTCAGACGCTCATGTCGCTGTCGAACCTCTGGCTGCATCGCGCCCTAAGAAAGCTGGGCCACGACTGCGACCTGTGGTGCGAGCCCTATGTGAACGAAGACGACGGTCACAAATATGCGGTGATGGCGATGCCGATCAATCGGCTTCCGGTCTTTGTCCCGGGCGCGACCCACATGCCGCAGCCCTCGATGGTACACGCCCCGTCGCTGGTCTGATCCGGGTTTGACGTCCTGATGCAGCGGGCCCCGGACAGGATATGTCCGGGGCCCGGCTGAAGGCATGTCAAAGTCGACGTGGTCTAGCCGCCGAACACGCGGGCAAAGATCGTTTCGACGTGTTTGGTGTGGTAGCCCAGATCGAATTTTTCTTCGATTTCGGCGGGCGACAGGGCGGCGGTCACTTCGGCATCGCCCAGCAGTTCTTCTTTGAAGTCCTTGCCCTGTTCCCAGACCTTCATCGCGTTGCGCTGCACCAGACGGTAGGCGTCTTCGCGGCTCACGCCTGCTTGGGTCAGGGCAAGAAGCACGCGCTGGCTCATGACCAAGCCTTTGAACTTGTTCATGTTGCGAAGCATGTTGTCGGGATAGATCACCAGTTTCTCGATCACGCCGGCCAGCCGGTTCAGCGCAAAGTCCAGCGTGACGGTGGCGTCGGGCGCGATGCCGCGTTCGACCGACGAATGGCTGATGTCACGTTCGTGCCAAAGCGCCACGTTCTCCATTGCGGGGATCACGGTCATGCGGACCAGACGGGCTAGGCCGGTCAGGTTCTCGGTCAGGACGGGGTTGCGTTTGTGCGGCATGGCCGACGACCCCTTTTGACCCGGAGAGAAGAACTCTTCGGCTTCCAGAACCTCGGTCCGCTGCATGTGACGGATTTCGGTGGCGACGTTTTCGATGCTGCTGGCAATCACGCCGAGCGTGGCAAAGAACATCGCATGGCGGTCGCGCGGGATGACCTGAGTGCTGATCGGCTCGGGCTTGAGGCCCAGTTTCGCGCAGACGTGTTCC
>JALQXR010000202.1:0-304 GCA_023263105.1 Marivivens sp.
CGACGCCGCCGCTCAGGTGCTGGCCTATGAATTCATGCGCGAACTGGCAGTGCCGGTGACGTCCTTGCCGCCGTCGGTCTTTTCGATCGGGGCGGGGGTGGACATGGCCGGATCCGCCGCCATCGCGATATCGCAGTCCGGAGCAAGCGACGACCTTGTCCGGACAATCGCCGGCATCCGTGACCGGGGCGGCAAGACGGTCGCCATCACGAACACCGCCGGATCTAAAGTCGAATCCGTGGCGCAACTGACCCTGCCCATCGGCGCCGGTCCCGAACTGGCCGTGCCTGCCACCAAGACGGTC
>JALQXR010000202.1:314-4044 GCA_023263105.1 Marivivens sp.
ATTGCGTCGGGGATGGCGCTGCTGGCCGCGATGAAGCCCGCCTACCGCGACCGGATCACGGCGGCCATTCGTGCCTTTGCCGACCTTGATGGCCGGTCACATCCAGACGCGGATCACCTGCGGGCCGCGTTCTTGCGGTCGTCGCATGTCTATGTGATCGGCCGCGACACCGGCTTCGGGGCCGCGCAAGAGGTCGCGCTGAAGATCAAGGAAACCTGCGCCATCCACGCCGAAGCCTTTTCGGGGTCCGAGGTCCTGCACGGCCCGCTCCAGCTTGCCACGCGGCCGCTTCTGGTTCTGATGCTGGATACCGGTCAACCGTCGATCCAAGAAAGCCTTGATCTGGCCGAGACCCGTTTCCGCCAGACACCGGCCACGGTGCTGCGGTTGCGGACCGAAGACGTCGGCGTTGCAGGTCTTTCGCCCGCTGCGGCGGCTGCGATCTTGCTCTATCTGGTCTATCCGGTGATCCTTTCGACAGCCGTGGCACTGGGCCACGATCCCGACCGCCCCGCGACCCTTTCGAAAGTGACGGCCACGACATGACAGACCGGACCGATCCTGACGCTTGGGCGACGTGGCGGGAACTCCATGCGCAGCCGGATATCTGGCGGCGCTGGGCGGCCACGTTCGACCCAAAGCCCCTGCGGGACTGGGTCAAGGCGCAGGCCGCGGACGAGGTCTGGTTCACCGGCGCGGGCACATCCGCCTATATCGGCGACATCCTTGCGGCGGGGTTCGAAGGCTCCCGGAAACCGCGGCTGCGCTCCGTGCCCTCGACCGACATCGTCAGCCGTCCGCGTGCGTTTCTTGCGGGTCGCAAACCGCTGGTGGTCAGCTTTGGCCGCTCGGGCAACAGCAGCGAAAGCATCGGGGTCCTGGATGCGCTAGACGCGCTGGCTCCGGATGCGCCGCGTCTGAATATCACCTGCAACGCCGGCGGTGCGCTTGCCATGGGTGGCGGTGCAGGTGCCTCGAGGGTCGTTCTGCTCCCGCCCGAGACCCATGACGCGGGCTTTGCGATGACCTCCAGCTTTTCGACGATGCTTTTGACTGCGGCGCTTATCTTCGACCCGACCGAGCCCCCCGCCACGCTGGCCAGTCTGGCCACTTTGCTTGACCGTGCGCTCCCGCTTTACGGGACGTGGGCGCGGGCATCGGCATTGCCCGCACGGATCGTCTTTGTCGGAGCGGGGCCGTTGGGGTTTGCCGCGCGGGAAGCCGCGTTGAAGGTGATGGAGCTGACCGCCGGACAGGTGCCCGCGCTTTGGGACACGACGCTTGGCTTTCGGCACGGGCCAAAGTCCTTTGTGCGCGACGATACGATGATCGTGGTTTTTACCAGCCCCGACGCGGGCGCGCGGCGCTACGACGACGATCTAGAGTCAGAGCTGCGCGCGCAATTCCCGCAGGCAAACCTGCTGTCTATCGACCCGACACGGATCGGCGCGACCGCGCATCCGAGGCGTGGGGGTCTGTGGGCGGCTCCGCTGTATGTCGCCTTTGCGCAGGTCCTTGGTGTCGAATGGTCCGCGCGGCTTGGGCTGAATGTCGACGATCCGTTCAGCGGTCAGGGCACGCTTAGCCGCGTGGTGTCGGGCGTCCGCCTGCACGAGGTGCTGCCATGAGCCGCGGCTCGGACGCGCAACAGACACCCGTGGCGGCGGGCATCGACCTTGGCGGCACAAAGATCGAAGCGCAGGTCTATGACAGCGCGTGGCGTCTGATCGACCGCCACCGGATCGAAACGCCGCGCGACTACGACGCGCTGGTCACCGCTGTTGCGGCGCAGATCGACTGGGCCACGGACAAGGCGGGCGCGGTCCCTGTCGGCATCAGCGCGGCGGGGTTGATCAATCCGGCCACCGGTCTGGCGCTGACCGCGAACCTGCCTGCAACCGGCAAGCCGTTTCGCAAGGATATCGAAGCCGCCTCTGGCCGCTCGGTCGCCTTTTTGAACGACTGCCGCGCCTTTACCCTGTCCGAGGCCCGTTTCGGTGCCGGTCGCGGTGCCGAGGTCGTGGCGGGACTGATCCTTGGGACCGGCGTCGGCGGCGGCCTGTCTGTCGGTGGCCGGCTGGTTCAGGGCCCCAGCAGCGTCGGCGGCGAATTCGGCCATTACGCGGCCCCTGCGCATCTGGTGCTGCGGCACGGGTTGCCGGTGATGGGCTGTGGCTGCGGGCGGACGGGATGTATCGAAACGCTGGTCTCTGGCCCCGGCCTGACCCGTGTCGCCGAAAGGATCACGGGGCGGCACCTGAGCCCCCCCCAGATCGCCGCCGACCGGCACGGCGATCCAAAGGTGCAGGCCGCATGGCAGGTCTGGTGCGACCTCGTGGCCGAGCTTTTGCAGACGCTGATCACCGTGGCCGACCCCGACATCGTGGTTCTGGGCGGCGGGCTGTCGCAGATTGACGGCGTAGAGCGTGACATCGCGGCCTCGCTTGCTTTGGCTGGCCTAAAGGACTTTGCCCTGCCGTCCGTGGTTCTTGCCGAGGGGGGCGATGCCTCGGGCGCGCGGGGGGCGGCCTATGCCGCATGGCAGGAGGCCGGACATGGCTGACCTCTTGCGCGACGTGATCGACCGGAACCGCGCGGGGGCCGCAGCGGCGATCCCGTCGGTCTGCTCGGCCCATCCCGACGTGTTGCGGGCGTCGCTGTCGCTGGCCCAAGCCAAGAACCGCGCCATCGTGATCGAGGCGACCTCGAACCAGGTGAACCAGTTTGGCGGCTACACCGGCATGACGCCCGCGGATTTTGCGCGGTTTGTCTGGTCGATGGCCGAGGACACCGGCTGCGACCGCGACCGGATCGTTCTGGGCGGGGACCATCTGGGCCCGCAGGTCTGGCGATCCGGCCCTTCCGAGGACGCCATGGCCAAGGCGCATGCGATGGTCGCTGCCTATGTCCGCGCGGGCTTCTCGAAGATACATCTGGACTGCTCCGAGGGCTGCGCGGGCGAACCGGCGCAAGTCAGCGACGCCATCGCCGCCGACCGCGCTGCGGCGCTGGCGGTTGCCTGTGATGGCGCGGCGGCGGACCCTGCGGGGGTGATGTTCGTCATCGGGACCGAAGTCCCTCCTCCCGGCGGGGCGCGAGCCGACGACAGCGGCGACATCGTCCCGACCACACCCGCCGCCGCCGCCGCGACGCTTCGCGCCCATGACGCGGCCTTTGCCCGTCATCGCGTGGCAGGCGGCACGTCGCGGGTCGGGGCGCTGGTGGTTCAGGGCGGGGTCGAGTTTTCGCCCATGCAGGTCCATCATCTGCCGCCAGAGCGCGATCCCGCGCTGCGGTCGGCGCTGGCCGATTGGCCGGGGATGTGCCTAGAGGCCCATTCGACCGACTACCAGCACCCCGCCGCCTATCCGCGTCTGGCGGAGTTGGGGTTTGCCTTTCAAAAGGTCGGGCCTGCGTTGACCTTTGCATGGCGGCAGGCCGTCTATGCGATGGATCATTTGCGCCTGCTCTCGGGCCGGTCAAAGGGGCTGGACCTGCGGGACACGATGGAGCGTCTGATGCTGGCAGAGCCCGCGTCATGGCAGGCCCATTATCATGGCACGAACGCCGAGGTCGCGCTGGCCCGCCACGTCGGTCTGGCCGATCGCATCCGGTATTATTGGGCAAAGCCCGACGCCCTGGCCGCCGTTGCCGGACTGTTTGCCGATATCGACGCCGCGCCTCCGCCGCTGCCTCTGTTGTGGCAGGGGTTTGCGCCTGCGGTGCTTGA
>JALQXR010000203.1 GCA_023263105.1 Marivivens sp.
TTCCCCGATTGCCGCCGGTTTCGTGATTGTCTGGTTCCAACTGTTCTGGTCCAGCCGCCCGATGCTGTTCCGACTAAGACGGCGCCCCGCCCTTACGACAGAGTCGGGGGTGCGGGCATGATCCTTCACCGCTATTTCGCCCGCCGGTTTACCCAGTATTTCCTGATGGTCCTCGGGCTGTTTGTCGTTTTGTCGGTATTGCTTGACCTGATCGAACAACTGCGCGCCTTTAACGGAAGGAACGCGGCCTTTCGGGATATCTTTGAAATCACGCTGCTGAACACGCCGCAAAGCCTTTACCGGATTTTGCCGCTGGTGCTGATCCTGACCACCATCGCGCTATTTTTGTCGCTGGCCAGATCGTCCGAGATGGTCGTCACCCGCGCCGCTGGCCGAAGCGCCCTGCGGGCGCTTGTCTCTCCGGTTCTGGTGACTTTGCTGATCGGTGCGGTCGGCGTCGCCGTGGTCAACCCGATCGTCGCGGCCACATCGCGCAAGTCCGAGATCCGCGCCGGACTGCTTGCCGGACTGGACAATGTGCTGAACATTTCCTCGGACGGACTCTGGCTGCGGCAGGGAACCGAAAAGGGTCAGACCGTGATCCGCGCTCTGGGCACCAATCTGGACGGGACCGAACTGCGGGACGCGACCTTTATCACCTTTACCTTTGCCGACGGCCCCACCCGCCGGATCGAAGCCGACACCGCGCGGCTGACGGTCGGGGCGTGGCAGTTGACGGGGGTCAAGCTCTGGCCGCTGGCGGACAGCGACAACCCCGAGGCCGCGGCGACCACGATGGACAATTACGAAATTCCGTCGACCCTGACCCCCGACCAGATCCGAGACAGCTTTGGCGCGCCGTCGTCGATACCGATTTGGGAACTGCCCGGGTTTATCGGACGACTTGAGACCGCCGGTTTCGCCGCGCGGCGCCATCAGATGTGGTTCCAGTCCGAACTGGCCATGCCGCTGTTTCTGGTCGCGGTGGTGTTGATCGTGTCGGGCTTTACCATGCGCCACCAGCGCGGAGGCCGTGTCGGCCTGATGGTGATGACCGCGATCCTGCTTAGCTTTGGCCTGTATTTCCTGCGCAACTTTGCCTCGATCCTTGGCGAAAGCGGGCAGATTCCGGTGGCGCTGGCCGCATGGGCGCCGCCTGTAGCGGGGGTGGCCCTGTCGCTCGGGTTTCTGCTGCATCTGGAGGACGGCTGATGCGCAGGCTGATCCTTCTTATCCTGCTGCTGTTGTCGCCGCTGCCTGCCGTCGCGCAGAACGCGGCAAACCTGATCGCGGACCGGGTCGAGATCACCTCGGACCGGCGACTGATTGCCAGCGGCAATGTCGAGGTCATTTTCGAAGGCACCCGCCTGTCCGCCGCGCGGATCATCTATTCGCAAGCGACCGACCGGCTGTTAATCGAAGGACCGATTTTCATCACCGGTCCCGACGGCACGATCCTGACCGCCGAAAGCGCGGATCTGGATCCTCGGCTGGAAAGCGGTCTGCTGATCGGCGCGCGGATGGTGCTGGATCGCAGGCTGCAGATGGCCGCCGACCAGATCGCCCGCGCCGAAGGTCGCTACACTCAACTGGATCGGGTCGCCGCGACCTCTTGTACTGTCTGCGGCAACGAAGCGCCGTTGTGGGACATCCGCGCCGCGCGGGTCGTGCACGATCAGGAGGCACGCCAGCTTTACTTTACCGACGCGGTGCTGCGGGTGCGGGGGCTTCCGATCGTTTGGCTGCCAAGGTTGCGGATGCCCGACCCGTCGCTGGACCGCGCGACGGGGTTGCTGCTGCCCTATTTCCGGTCGACCGATGTGCTGGGGCTGGGTGTGAAAACCCCCTATTTCATCCGGCTGGGCGACCACCGCGACCTGACGCTGACGCCCTAT
>JALQXR010000204.1 GCA_023263105.1 Marivivens sp.
AACTCACGGCGGCGATCAGTTCGGACCAAGTGCTGCCCGGAGCGCTGCGCGGTTACATCTTTGCCAACGGAGAGCTGCTGTTGCGCAATGATTTCGTGCTGGAGTTCGGCCTGAACGTCGCCTCTGACGACGCCTATTTGCTGGACTACGGCTATTCGGATGCGGACCGTCTGGAAAGCGGGTTTGCCCTGTCCCGGTACCGCGATACGGACGCGTTCTGGTCCGATCTGACGGTCTACCAAGGGTTCCTGGCCACCACCATAAACGAGTCAAACCCCCCGATTGTCGCCAACGCGCATTTCGAACGGCATTTCGAACCCGCCCTGGTCGGCGGCACGCTGACCCTCAGCACCGAAGTCGAGGCCCACGTCCGGCCCTATACCAGCGTCGATCCCGAACTGACCCGCGACGTCATGCGGTTTGCCTTGGGCAGCGATTGGGAAAACCGCTGGATCGTCGGTCCGGGTTTGGTGATCGAAGGCTCGGCGGGGATCCTGGCCGATGTCTACGCGACGATCGACGACCCCGCGAACGACGGTGTCGTGGGGCGGTTGATCCCGTCGGGCAAGGTGTCGCTGCGCTGGCCGCTGGCGGGGACCACCGCGCTTGGCGGCACGGATATCGTGACACCCATCGTGTCCTTCGGCTGGAGCGAAGTCCTGGGTGGCACCCCCGTCAACGAAGACAGCACCCGCGTCGAACTTCACGAAGCGAACCTGTTCGACCTCAGCTATTTCCCCGGCGAGGACGCGCAGGAAACCGGCCCGATGATGGCCGCGGGCGGGATGTGGTCGCATACCGGACCCAATGGCTGGAACATGCACCTGACCTTTGGCCGTATCCTGCGCCGCGACGACCTGACGGCATTTAGCGAAAGCTCTGGCCTGTCACGGACGGTCAGCGACTGGCTCTTGGCCACGCAGCTGAACTTTCCCTCGGGTCTGTCGGTCGACGGGCGCACCCTGCTGGACGATTCTTTCGTGCCGGCAAAAAGCGCCGCGCGGATGCAGTGGGCCACCGACAGCGTCGCGCTTGCCGCGTCTTATGTCTGGCTGGACGCCGATCTGGACGAAGCGCGCCCGTCGGCGGTGTCGGAATGGACCTTTGACGGCGACTACCAGATCAACGACACATGGGGCATCGGGCTGGGCGGACGTTATGACATGGTGACCCTGTCGCCGACCGAAGCCTCGGCCGTGGTCCGGTGGCGCAATGAATGTCTCGAGGTCGAGCTTTCGGCCTCGCGCCGCTTTACTTCTTCAATTACTGTGCAACCATCGACGGATTTAGGGCTCCGCATCGGACTTAACGGTTTCTCAACCGGCAGGTCCGGCGTAGTGTCGGAGCGGAGTTGCACGAACTGACGACGAGGACGAGATGGGATTCCTGATCCGCTGCGCTGCGTTACTGATGTTGGCCCTTCCGGGTGCCGCCCTTTCACAGGGGCTGTTCTCTCCGGTTGTGACGGTCAACGAACAAGCTATCACCGGCTATGAGCTAGACCAGCGCATCCGTTTGCTGACGGCATTCCGCACGTCGGGCGACCTGAACCGCATCGCGACCGAACAGCTGATCGACGATCGGTTGAAGCAGCAAGAGCTGGCCAGACTGGGTCTGTTCCTGTCCGACGAAGAAATCGAGGACGCCCTGACCGAATTCGCCGGACGCGCCAATCTGGACTATGACGGGTTTCTGGCCGCGATGGCCGAAGAGGGCATCGACGAATCTACCGCCCGCGACTTTATCCTGACCGCGACCGCGTGGCGTAACCTTGTCCGCGTGCGGTTCTTGTCGCGCGTTCAGGTGGCCGACGCCGAGGTCGACCGCGCATTGGGCCAGGCAGGCGGCGCAGGGTCGGGCATCCAGATCCTAGTGTCCGAAATCATCCTTGCCGCCCCGCCCGAGCGGCTGGCCGAAGCAACCGAACTGGCCGATATCATCACCAACCTGTCCTCCGAGGAAGAATTCTCGCAATACGCGTCGCAGTATTCCGCGATTGCCAGCCGTGAAAACGGAGGCCGACTGGACTGGCTGCCGCTGACGAACTTCCCCGAAGCGCTGCGCGGAACTCTGGTGAACCTCAAACCCCGAGAGGTCACAATCCC
>JALQXR010000205.1:0-3664 GCA_023263105.1 Marivivens sp.
TCGCGAGTTCGATTCTCGCATCACCCCTTTTGATCTGGCTTCGGAGGAAACGAACGAAGTAGATTGGCGTAGCATCACCCAAGGGGCAGAAATGGGGCAGACAAAAAAAAAGGAAGCAGCCCGATGCGGGGCTCGAACCCGCGACTAGCAGGTTAAGAGCCTGTCACTCTACCGACTGAGTTAATCGGGCAACTTCTGACGACCTGTGGAAAGAAGTCCCCCATGATGGTGGTGATTCCCAACAGCCGCAAAAGCAAAAATCAGCATCCGAGGTGGGATTCGAACCCACGGTACGCTTTCACGCACGACGGTTTTCAAGACCGTTGCAATCGACCACTCTGCCACTCCTCCGGCGCGGTGAGGGTTACTAGCGCAGATGTGATTCTGAAACCCTAAACAGATCGGGGTTTTTCGCGCACGGGCCGGAGGCGAGCCTTTCAAAACGATCTTGGCGCAGCTATTGTTTCGGGAAACAACGCCAACAATATGCGTGGGTCCTTTGGACGGGCGGCCTTGGGTCGCGTCTGAACCACCGGGGCACGAGCTGATCAGGGGTATAAGATGACAGGCAAGACGGGTTGGGCCGCGAGCCGGATGGCAGGTGCAGTCGCAATTTTGGCGATGCTGGCGGCCTGTGTCGAAGACGGAGGGCTGACCTTCCCCGGTGCCGGCGGCGACGATGCCGCTCCGGCGCAGAGCGTCGAACTGGTCGAACATGATGTCGAAGCGCCCGACGCCTTCCAGATCACCGAACAGGGGCTTTGGGACGGGCGGCCTTCGCTGGGCGGTGTCTGGGTTGCACACCCCGACGTGACCGACCCCGAGCGGGTCATCATCCGCAACCAGGCCAACGGAAAATTCGTAATCGGCGCGTTGTTCAGACGCGAACGCGCCAATCCCGGACCAGAGCTTCAGGTGTCGTCCGACGCGGCTGCCGCGCTAGAGATGCTGGCGGGGGCTCCGGCCACGCTGAACGTCACGGCCCTGCGTCGGGAAACCGCTCCGGCTGCACCTGCCGCGACCGCGCTGTTCGACGGACCGGCCGAGGTGACCGCCAGCACGCTGGACCCGATTGCCAACGCCGCCGCCGCGATCGATCAGGCCGAGGTAGAGCAGGCCAGCGCCGCCGGTGCCGCCAGCCCGTTGGCAAAGCCATATATCCAGATCGGTATCTTCTCGGTCGAGGAAAACGCGACCCGCACGGCCGACCGGCTTCGCAGTACCGGTTTGGTGCCGACCGTTCTTGAACAGACGTCACAGGGCCGCCCGTTCTGGCGTGTGCTGGTTGGCCCCGCCATGACCGAGTCCGAGCGCGCCGACTTGCTGACGCGGGTCAAGGCACAGGGCTTTGCCGACGCCTATTTCGTGACCGACTAACGTAGCAGAGGACCACGACCTCATGTTTTCACGCCTGAGCCGCCGCCTGATCGCCGCCGCCATGACCCTGACGCTTTGGGTCGGAGGCGCGCAGGCGCAGGCTTTCGACACCGCCGCGACCGCCGCCTATGTCTATGACCAGACGACCGAAAGCGTGCTGTTGGCAAAGAACGCCGACACGCCGCTGCCGCCCGCGTCGATGTCAAAGCTGATGACGATCTACATGGCGTTCGAAGCCATCGCCCATGGCCGCCTGTCGATCGACGAAGAACTGACCGTGTCGCAGCACGCAATGGACTATACCGGTTCAAGCATGTTCCTGCGGTCGGGCGAGCGCGTCAGAGTCGAAGACCTCTTGCGGGGGATTATCGTGTTGTCGGGCAATGACGCCAGCGCAGTCATCGCCGAGGCCCTGTCCCCCGACGGAACAGAGGCGGGGTTTGCCACGCTGATGACCGAACGGGCGCGCCAGATGGGGATGAACAACTCTGTCTTTGCCAATTCCAACGGCTGGCCGGACCCGAACCAGAGGATGTCGATGCGGGATCTGGGCATCCTTGCCGACCACCTGATCCGCGACTACCCGACCTTTTATCCGCTGTTTGCGGAACAGGAATATCACTTTGACGGTCGCGTCCCGTCGAACAGCCAGAACCGCAACCCGATCCTTGGACTGGGTATCGGCGCCGACGGCCTGAAAACCGGCCACACAAGCGAGGCAGGCTATGGGCTGGTCGGCTCGGCCAAACAGGGGGACCGCCGGATCATCTTTGTGATCACCGGTCTGGACAGCGCCGCCGCCCGCGCTCAGGAAGCCGAAAAAATCGTCAACTGGGCCTTCCGCCAATTCGCCCTGCGCGAAGTCGTGAGCGAAGGCACCGAACTGGCCCGCGCCGAGGTCTGGAATGGCACGGGAACGTCGGTCGGGCTAAGCGTGGCCGAAGATGTGACCCTGTTGATCCCGACGCTCGGATTTGCCGACCTCAGCGGCGAAGTCATCTTTGACAGCCCCGTGGCCGCCCCCATCACGGCTGGCCAGCAACTGGGTGAACTGGTGATCGCCCTGCCGAACCTGCCCGAAACCCGCGTTCCGCTGGTGGCGACAGAGTCCGTGGCAGCCGGTGGCTTTATGGTCCGGCTGGGCACCGCCGCCAAAGTCCTGCTGGCGCGCTTCGCTCCGGCGGCTCCGGCTGACGCTCCGGCGGCCGAAGGGTCGTGACGGTGGCGCAGCGCGGCGCTCCTCTCTTCGTGACGTTCGAAGGCATCGATGGCTCGGGCAAATCCACTCAGGCCAAATTGCTGGCAGAGCGCCTGCGCCGCGACGGTGCGCAGGTCGTCCACACCCGTGAACCCGGCGGCAGTTCCGGAGCCGAGGAAATCCGCACGCTCTTGCTGACGGGCGACCCCGAACGATGGTCGGCGGAAACCGAAATCCTGCTGTTCACAGCCGCCCGCCGCGACCACATGGAAAAGACCGTGCTGCCCGCGCTCGCGGCGGGTCAGACCGTGATTTCGGACCGTTTCGCGGATTCGACCCGCGTCTACCAAGGCGCGACCCGCGGCGATCTGCGCCCGATGGTCGACCAGCTCCACCGGCTCATGATCGGACGCGAGCCGGACCTGACCTTTATCATCGACATGGACCCCGAAACCGCGCTGCGGCGGGGCTTGGCCCGCAAATCGGGCGAAGACCGGTTCGAAGACTTTGGACTCGGGTTTCAGGAAACCCTGCGCCACGGCTTTCTGTCCTTGGCGCGGGATTTTTCCGACCGCTGCGTCGTGATCGACGGCAACCGCCCGCCAGAGGCCGTCGCCTCGGAGGTCGCGGCCCATTACGAGGCCCGCGCATGAGCGACGACGACAGACCGGAACCGGATCGCATCGCCGGAGCCCCCCACCCGCGCGAAACGCCCGAACTCTACGGCCAAGCGGCGGCAGAGGCCGATTTTCTGGCAGCCTACAACAGCGGGCGGCTTCATTCGGGCTGGCTCATCACCGGACCAAGAGGCATCGGCAAGGCCACTCTGGCGTGGAAACTTGCGGCCTTTCTGCTGGCCAATAAGGCCGGTGGCAGCGACGACGGCGGCGGGTTGTTCGGTGACGCGCCCCCTGCCCCCGACCGGCTGGCGCTGCCGCCCGACCACCCCGACGCCCGCCTGATTGCCGCCGGTTCGCACCCGCGCCTGTTTGTGGTCCGGCGCCCCTATGACGACAAATCCGGCAAGCTGCGGGCCGAGATCACCGTCGATCCGGTCCGCGACCTAAAGTCGTTCTTCCACCTGTCGGC
>JALQXR010000205.1:3674-3922 GCA_023263105.1 Marivivens sp.
GATCGTGGATGCGGCGGATGAAATGAACCGCGCGGCGGCCAACGCCATCTTGAAAGAGCTGGAAGAACCGCCAGCCGACGCGGTGATCCTGCTGGTCGCCCACCAGCCATCGCGGCTTTTGCCCACGATCCGGTCGCGGTGCCGCGAACTCCGGCTTGGCCCGCTGTCGGCAGATGACATGGCCCGCGCACTGCAACAGGCACGGATCGAGGTGCCGGCATCCGAAGCGCTGGCGGCCCTCACGGCGG
>JALQXR010000206.1 GCA_023263105.1 Marivivens sp.
AGCGGGCAAGTGGCGGGCCGTGACGCCGAACGGCACCGTGACCGCACCAAAGGCCATTCTGGCGGTCAACGGTCACGCCAACAGCTTTGGCTTTTTCAAGGGCCGGCTGATGCACGTCTTTACCTATGCGTCCATGACACGCGCGCTGACCGAACAAGAGGTCGCGCGGCTGGGCGGGCAGCGGATCTGGGGGCTTACGCCTGCCGATCCGATGGGCAGCACGGTGCGACGGATCTCGGGGACCGGAGGCGACCGGATCGTTGTGCGGAACAGGTTTACCTATGACCCGTCGCTAGAAGTCTCGGACGCCCGCATCGCCCGCGTGGCGCGGGATCACGACCGGTCCTTTGCCGCGCGGTTCCCGATGCTGAACGGCGTCGAGATGGAATACCGCTGGGGCGGCAGGCTTTGTCTGTCGCGAAACAACGTCCCCGCCTTCGGCGAAGTGGCCGAGGGGCTGTTTTCGGCCTGTTGCCAGAACGGTTTGGGCACGGCCAAAGGCACCCTGTCGGGGATGTTGGCGGCCGAAGCGGCGCTGGGCCGTCAAAACGCGCTGCTTGATCAGATTAGGGCACAGCCCGCGCCGGACCGGTTGCCGCCGGAACCCCTGTCTTGGTTGGGCGCGAACGCGGCCTTGCGGTATCGCGAACTAAGGGCGGGTGCCGAACTCTGACCCTGCCAATACCCTCAATCCGCCCAATTGCCGCCTGAAATGGCGGGCACTTTGGGCTGGAAATCAGGGGATATACCATGACCGCTGCCGCCGTTTCCGGTCCAATCAACAAATCCATGCTGTACTTTGGCCTCTGTGCCGGAGGACTCATGGTTGGCGCGGTCTGGCTGCAGATGCAGCCTTGGGTGACGGACCACCCTGTCTGGACCTCTGCCGCGTTGCACCTTCCCGAAGGCAGCACACCCTTTGGCACGCTGTCGAAGGCTGCGGGCGGGCTTGGGCTCTTTGCGCTTGCGCTAGGGGTGCTGCGGCCAAAGTCGGCACGCCCCGCAACCGCGTCGGACGCATACCAAGACGTCGACATTCCCCAAGAGGACCGCGTGCAGACCTACGGGTCCAGCAACTCCTCGACCCTGATCCGCGTCATGCCGCGCCGAGTCACCGATTTCCACGCCAAGGTTTCGGAGCAAGCGCCGCGGTGGGAACAACCGTCTGACAGCGCCAAGGGCAGCGCCAAGTCCCTCGTGTTTGCGTCGCTTTTGGGTCTGGTTGTCGCGCTGGCCGTGTTTTCGCAGCCCCTGATGGCGGGGTTCGAAGCCAAGGGAATCGAGGTTCCGGACTTTGCGTCCCTGGTCGATACCGTGCCCGGTCCGATTGCCAGCTTTGGGGCCTTTCTGTCCGGTCAGATCGCCGCTTTTGACTATGACGCTTTCGTAAAAGAGGGCCGCGCCATTGTGCAGGCCGCGACCAACGGCCAGCAAGATGCCCAGATCCTGCTTGGCGTCTATGCGGCCTTTGTCGTCTGGATCGCGATCACAACCCGCGCCATGATCAAACTGCTGACCGGCCGCGGTCGGCGCCGCGCAAGGGCGCGCCAGCGCCTCGCCTGACGGCCCTGTCACGCGATGCGCTTTCGTCTTGATCCGCAGCCCGTCTAGGCCTATACCCCGCCCGTCCGGGGAATCGAAATGTTCCCGCGGACCTGTCACGTATGGGTTCAGGTGTGCTTTCTTCGGCATCTCCGGTCCGGTGGGACAGACACAAATGAACGTCGACCTGATCTCTGGCGGGCGCCTCCCTTGCGGATATGCGAACCCGGAAGAAGACCAAGAGCTCTGAGGTTGCGAGAAACTTTGCGGAATAACCGCAAGCAGATAGGAGCGCATCAGATGAACCTGATCGCACAGTTGGAGGCGGAACAAATCGCCGCCCTCGGGAAGTCCATTCCCGATTTCAAAGCCGGTGACACCATCCGCGTCGGCTACAAAGTGACCGAAGGCACCCGCACCCGTGTGCAGATGTACGAAGGCGTTTGCATCAGCCGTAAGAACGGCTCGGGCATTGCCGGTTCGTTCACCGTTCGCAAGATTTCGTTTGGCGAAGGCGTCGAGCGCGTATTCCCGCTCTACTCGACCAACATCGACTCGATCGAAGTTGTTCGCCGTGGCCGCGTCCGCCGCGCCAAGCTCTACTACCTCCGTTCGCGCCGCGGTAAGTCGGCACGTATCGCCGAGGTTTCGAACTACAAAGCCCTTGATGGCGCCGAAGCGTAAGGAAACCAGAAGATGAAAAAGGGCATTCACCCCGACTATCACTTCATCGACGTCAAACTGACCGATGGCACTGTGATCCAGATGAAATCGACCTGGGGCAAAGAAGGCGACACCATGTCGCTGGACATCGACCCCTCCTCGCACCCCGCGTGGACCGGTGGCGGCACCCGCCTGCTGGACACCGGCGGCCGCGTGTCGAAGTTCAAGAACAAGTACGCCGGCCTCGGCTTCTAAGCCTGCCTGCAGTCGAAAAGAAACGCCGCTCCGAAAGGGGCGGCGTTTTGCTTTGGGGGACGGGCTTTGACGGTCGGCGATCGGGGTCCTTTGGCTCTTGGGCGCGAAAATCCGGTTGCAGGTCGCGCGGGATGCGGCGACAGAGGGGCAACTTCGGAGGAACCACAATGACCAAACGCATCGCCCTGTCCAGCGACCACGCCGCCATCGACCTGCGTCGTAAGATTGCCGACCATATCGCCGCCAAAGGTTACGACGTGGTCGACATCGGCCCCGTCACCACCGAAAACACGCATTACCCCAAGCACGGTCAGGCGGCGGCCCAACTGGTGGCGTCCGGCGACTGCGCGCTGGGCATCATCCTTTGCGGCACCGGTCAGGGGATCATGATGGCGGCAAACAAGGTGCGCGGCATCCGCTGCGGTGTCTGCTCGGACAGCTTTTCCGCCCGCATGATCCGCGCCCATAACGATGCCAACATGCTGTCGATTGGCGCGCGTGTGATCGGCGAAGGTCTGGCGCTGGACATCGTCGATGCGTTCCTGTCGACAGAATTCGAAGGCGGCCGCCACGCGCTGCGCGTCGATATGATCGAAGCCTAACAAAAGGGCCGCCCGAAGGCGGCCCGATCGTTTCTTAGCTTTGTTGCGACTTGGCCGCGCGGCGCCGTCCGCCCGGCTTGGCAAAGCCGCCAGCGGGTTTGCCAGCGCGCCGTGCGGCTGCAGGTTTGCCCTGACCGCGCGGGTTGCCGCCACCAAACGACGCGCCTGCGCCTTGTTGACCGCCGTTGCCGCCATTACCACGCCGCTGACCGCGTCCACCGCGGCCTTTCTGACCGGGGCGTCCGCCGCCGGTTGCAGGCGCATCGACGGGTTCCCACGGACGGCCAGAGGCCACGGGGATCGACGCCTTCATCGCTTTTTCGATGTCGCGCAGTTCGGCCATTTCGTCGGGCGCGCAGAGCGCCACGGCCTTGCCATCCGCGCCGGCACGCGCGGTGCGTCCGATCCGGTGGACGTAGTTTTCCGGAACGTTGGGCAGTTCATAGTTATAGACGAAGGCCACGCCGGGGATATCCAGCCCGCGCGCCGCCACGTCTGTTGCGACCAGAACGCGCGTCTTGCCTTCGCGGAATTCCGAAATGGCGCGGTCGCGCTGGCCCTGGCTCTTGTTGCCGTGGATCGCGGCGACGGCGAAACCCTTGGCCGACAGAAGGCGGCTGAGTTTTTCCATCCCGTGCTTCGTACGTCCAAACACCAGCGCGAGTTCGTCGCGGTGGGCGTCCAGAAGTTCGACCAGCACGTCGGTCTTTGCCGCTTTGGCGACGAAGTGCACCGATTGGTCGATCTTGTCGGCGGCCTTGCCCGGAGGGTTGACCTGAATACGCACGGGCGAGGACAGGTAGCTGTCCGCCAGTTCGTTCATCTGCTTCGGCATGGTGG
>JALQXR010000207.1 GCA_023263105.1 Marivivens sp.
GGGACAGAGTCGGGTATTCGCAGGCTGAAAGCCCGGCTACGATAGCATTCATTGGTCATCTCCAGTCAGACCCGGCCATTCCGATTGCTCGGCGCAGACCGCTCAGTTCCAAGGGAGACGTTACCGTCGCTACGTAAACACGGATGTCTGTGCAACCGGCCAGAGGCGCGTGCGTTGGCGTCTATGGGCCCGCATTTGGTCCAATCGAACGTCTCTTTCAAGATACTTTTTTACATTGGGCCAAATTATTTCACAACCGTGGGCATTTCGACCCCGACACCTTATTTCACAGGCGATTCACGCGTTGTTTGATCATATTCAGCCGCTGGAAACACCATCAGGGATCGCGTAGACAGACGCATGGCCCGTTTGATCCTGTTCAACAAACCCTTCGACGTCCTGTCGCAGTTTACCGATGCCAAGAGCCCGTCTCCGCGGGCCACGCTGTCGGATTTCGCTCTGCCTGCGGGGGTCTATCCGGCGGGGCGTCTGGATCGCGACAGCGAGGGGCTGATGGTGCTGACCGACGACGGGCGGCTGCAGGCGCGGATCGCGGACCCCAAGGGCAAGACCGAAAAGACCTATCGCGCGCAGGTCGAAGGTGCGCCGGCCGACGCCGACCTGTCACCGCTGCGGACGGGAATCACGCTAAACGACGGCCCCACCCTGCCCGCCAAGGCGCGCCTGATCACGCCTCCTGACCTTTGGCCCCGCACCCCTCCGGTCAGGTATCGCAAATCCGTCCCCGACGCCTGGATCGAGCTCACGATTGCCGAGGGCCGCAACCGGCAGGTCCGCCGCATGACCGCCGCCATCGGCTTTCCGACACTGCGGCTGGTGCGCTGGATGATCGGGCCCTTTACCGTGCATGGGCTGGCGCCCGGGGAGTGGCGCGAAGTCGACGTGCCCGACGAAATGATGCCAAAGAACCCCGCCTATGTGCGGCCCAAACCCAATGCAAAGTGGCAAAAGCCGCGCCATCCGCGCGGACCGCACCCTCGGCGCGACGGCTGACCTCCCCCACGCGTGCAGCCGATGGTCCAGCCGCTGGCCGGACGCAGTCTACCAGACGTCCGGATCGATCCCCTGCGCCTGAAGGGCCGCGAATTTGTCCTGCAGATAGCGCTGGAACGGCTGGTTCGCGTATTCGCCAGACGCCACGTATTCAAGGCCGGACAGGTGATGGAACGGCTTAAAGTAACCGGGCATACGGAACACTTCTGCTTCTTGCAGCGACACGGCCCCCGCGCGGTCGGGCGGAAAGAAGATCGCAGTCGGGGTAAAGTTCACGAACCATTTGCCCGCGAGATCCCGCTCCTCCAGTTCCTCTCCGTCGAAATCGACCACGGTGCGCGACCCCCAAAGGTCCAACTGCACCACGTTGAAATGGTCGCTTAGATAGTCCGTGATTTCCGCCCGCTCAAAGTTGACCGCGTGCATTTCGTGGCAATAGGGGCAGCCGCGCTGTTCAAAGAGGACGATCAGCCCCTTGCCTTCGGCGGCCGCGTCCTCAAGATCGGGCCCCATCTCTAGGAAACTGTCCATAAAGAACGGCTGGTCATACAGTCCGTCGTCGCCCAGATGCGGTTCGGCGGTGGCGCGGCTGGCGGCGTTCAAGGCGCCAAGGGCGGCGGCGGTGGTCAGGAAATAACGTCTGTGCATGGCGCATCCTCCTTCGTTCGGGACCACCATAGCACTACATATTCGAATTTATAAAAAATTTCGGGGCCCCGCGCATAGGCAGAGCCCCGAAGTTAACGGACGCGTTTACTGGACCTTGGTCAGCAGATCGTCCAGCGACTTTTTGGCGTCGCCGTAGAACATGCGGGTGTTTTCCTTAAAGAACAGCGGGTTTTCGATGCCCGAATAGCCGGTTCCCTGCCCGCGCTTGGACACGATGACCTGCTTGGCCTTCCAACATTCCAGCACCGGCATACCGGCGATCGGGCTGTTGGGATCGTCCTGAGCGGCAGGGTTCACGATGTCATTCGAGCCGATGACGATGGCAACATCCGTCGAGGGGAAGTCGTCGTTGATTTCGTCCATTTCAAGCACGATGTCATAGGGAACCTTGGCCTCGGCCAGCAGCACGTTCATGTGTCCGGGCAGACGGCCCGCCACGGGGTGGATCGCAAAGCGGACGTTCTTGCCCTTGGCCCGCAGACGCTTGGTCAGTTCGCTGACCGACTGCTGGGCCTGAGCCACCGCCATGCCATAGCCGGGGATGATCACGACGCTGTCGGCGTCTTCCAGCAGGGCCGCAACACCGTCGGTGTCGATCGCGACCTGTTCGCCTTCGATTTCCATCGCCGGACCACCGGTCGCGCCGAAACCGCCAAGGATCACGCTGATGAACGAGCGGTTCATCGCCTTGCACATGATGTAGGACAGGATCGCACCCGACGAACCGACCAGCGCGCCGGTCACGATCAGCAGGTCATTGCCCAGCGTAAAGCCGATCGCCGCCGCCGCCCAGCCCGAGTAGCTGTTCAACATCGACACCACGACGGGCATATCCGCGCCACCGATCCCCATGATCAGGTGATAGCCGATAAAGAACGCAGCCAGCGTCATCAGGATCAGCGTCCAGCTGCCCGACCCCGAAACGAACATATACAACAGGATCAGCGACAGGCCCGCAGCACCCGCGTTCAGCAGGTGACCACCGGGGAGCTTCTTTGCCTTGCCGTCGACCCGACCGGCCAGCTTTCCAAAGGCGATGACCGAACCGGTAAAGGTCACGGCGCCGATGAACACGCCGAAAAAGACCTCGACCTTCAGGATCGCGATTTCGACCGCGTCCTTGTGGAACAGCTTTTCGGCGAAACCGGTCAGGGTGATGCGGCGTTCCTCGAGCAGCGAGGCAATGCCGACCTCGGTCAGGCCCCTTGGCAGGGTTTCCTTGATCGCAAGCACGTTGCCCAGTTCAAGCCAGGCGTTAAACCCGATGAACACGGCGGCAAGCCCGACAAAGCTGTGGAGCGCGGCAACAAGCTGCGGCATTTCGGTCATTTGGACGCGGTTGGCGACATACCAACCGGCCACCGAGCCGGCCAGCACCATCACGAACACAAGGAACCCGTGCCCGACACCGGGGCCGAAGACGGTCGCGCCCACGGCCAGAGCCATGCCGAAAATGCCGTACCACACGGCACGTTTCGCGCTTTCTTGCCCCGAAAGGCCGCCAAGCGAGAGGATGAAGAGAATTGCAGCAGAAATGGACGCTGCGGATACTAGTCCGATCGACATCTGTCAGTCCCCCCGGATCAGGATTTCTGGAACATGGCGAGCATGCGCCGTGTCACGAGGAAGCCGCCGACGATGTTGATCGTGGCGATCAGGATGGAAATCGCGGCAAGGATCATGACAAGCCATGACCCCGACCCGACCTGCAGCAACGCGCCCAGGATCACAATCCCGGAAATCGCGTTCGTCACAGCCATCAGCGGTGTGTGCAGGCTGTGGCTGACGTTCCAGATCACCTGGAAGCCGACGAAACAGGCCAGCGCGAAGACGATGAAATGGCTCATGAAGCTTTCGGGCGCATAGGCGCCGATCCACAACAACAACACCGTGCCGACGCCCAGCAGCGCCACCTGATTGCGAGTCTGCGTGCGGAACGCGGCCATTTCATTGGCGCGTTTTTGGTCTGCGGTCAGCTCTTTGGGCTTTTCTTTCTTCTGGACCGCAATCGCCTGCACTTTTGGCGGCGGCGGCGGGAAGGTCACGGCCCCTGCGTGGGTCACCGTCGCACCACGGATGACGTCGTCTTCCATGTTGTGGACGATCACCCCGTCTTTGGCAGGGGTCAGGTCGGACAGCATGTGGCGGA
>JALQXR010000208.1 GCA_023263105.1 Marivivens sp.
CGCGGTTGCGGTCACGGATTCGAATAACCTGTTCTGCGCATTGGAGTTTTCCGAAGGCGCATCAAAGGCAGGCGTGCAGCCGATCATCGGGTGTCAGGTGGCCTTGGGCTATCTGCCCGCCGAACCGGGCAAGCGACCGGAACCGGCGGCTTCGGTCGTTCTGCTTGCCCAGTCCGAGGCAGGTTACGAAAACCTGATGAAGCTGAATTCGGTGCTTTACCTAACCCAAAGCGACCGTCTGCCCGAGGTCGGGCTTGATGATCTACAGGCCCATTCCGCAGGCCTGATCTGCCTTAGCGGCGGGCCGGACGGGCCCTTGGGGCGGTTGTTGCGGATGGGGCAGCGCCCGAAAGCCGAGGCGCTGGCCGCAAGGCTGAAATCGATTTTCGGCGACCGTCTGTATATCGAACTGCAGCGCCACCCCGATGCGGGCGGCCTGCCAGAGTCCGAGTCCGGCTCGGAGCGCGGGCATATCGAAATCGCCTATGCGATGGACATTCCGATTGTCGCCACCAACGACGCCTATTTCCCGAAATCGGATATCTACGAAGCCCACGACGCCCTGATCTGCATCGCCGAGGGCGCGTATGTCGACCAGCAAGAGCCGCGCCGCCGACTGACGCCGCAGCATTATTTCAAAAGCCAAGAGGAAATGGCCACGCTGTTCGCCGATCTGCCCGAAGCGCTGGAAAACACCGTCGAAATCGCCCGCCGTTGCGCGTTCAAAGCCTATAAGCGCAACCCGATCCTGCCCAAATTCGCGGACGACGAGGTGGCGGAACTGCGCCGTCAGGCGAACGAAGGATTGCAGGCGCGACTGGCGGTCATCCCGCATGCGACCTCGGTCGAAGAATACCAGAAACGGCTGGATTTCGAACTGGGCATCATCGAACAGATGGGCTTTCCGGGTTACTTCCTGATCGTTGCCGATTTCATCAAATGGGGCAAAGACCACGACATTCCGGTCGGTCCGGGGCGAGGCTCGGGGGCCGGTAGCCTTGTCGCCTATGCGCTGACCATCACCGACCTTGATCCGTTGCGCTACAGCCTGCTGTTCGAGCGGTTTCTGAACCCCGAACGTGTGTCGATGCCCGACTTCGACATCGACTTTTGCATGGACCGCCGCGAAGAGGTCATCCGCTACGTCCAAGAGAAATACGGTCGCGAAAAGGTGGCCCAGATCATCACCTTCGGCGCGCTTCTGTCCAAGGCGGCGGTGCGCGACGTGGGGCGGGTGCTGCAAATGCCCTATGGGCAGGTCGACCGCCTGTCAAAGATGATCCCCGTCGAAGGCGTCAAGCCCGTCAGCATCGAAAAGGCGCTGGCGGACGAGCCGCGCCTGCGCGAGGAGGCCAAAGCAGAAGAGGTCGTGGACCGTCTGCTGACCTATGCCCAGCAGATCGAAGGGCTGTTGCGGAATGCGTCAACCCACGCGGCGGGCGTGGTGATCGGGGACCGTCCGCTGGACGCTCTGGTTCCGCTGTACCGCGACCCTCGGTCGGACATGCCCGCGACGCAGTTCAACATGAAATGGGTCGAACAGGCGGGTCTGGTCAAATTCGACTTTCTGGGCCTGAAGACCCTGACCGTCATCCAGAACGCGGTCGACCTGATCAAGAAATCGGGCCGCCACCTGCATATCTCGATCGACGGGGCCACGCTTTACCAGCCGCCCGAAGGCGCGCTGGACGAAATCAACGCCATCCCGCTGGACGACGAGCTGACCTATAAACTCTATGCCGCCGCGAAAACGGTTGCCGTGTTTCAGGTGGAAAGCTCGGGCATGATGGACGCGCTGAAGCGCATGAAGCCCACCTGCATCGAAGATATCGTGGCTCTGGTGGCGCTGTACCGCCCCGGCCCGATGGAAAACATCCCGACCTATTGCGAAGTCAAGAACGGCCAGCGCGAGATCACCTCGATCCACCCGACGATCGACCATATCCTGTCCGAAACGCAGGGCATCATCGTCTATCAGGAACAGGTGATGCAGATCGCTCAGGTCATGGGGGGCTATAGTCTGGGCGGGGCCGATCTTTTGCGTCGCGCGATGGGCAAAAAGATCGCCGAGGAAATGGCCAAGGAACGCCCGAAGTTCCTGGAAGGCGCCAAGGCCACCCACGACATCGACGCCAAGAAGGCAGGCGAGGTCTTCGACCTGCTGGAAAAATTCGCCAACTACGGCTTTAACAAATCCCACGCGGCCGCCTATGCGGTGGTCAGCTACCAGACGGCATGGCTGAAGGCGAACCATCCGGTCGAATTCATGGCCGGCGTCATGAACTGCGATATCCACCTGACCGACAAACTGGGCGTCTATTTTCAGGAACTGAAAAAGGGCCTCGATCTGGGCTATGTCCCGCCCTGCGTGAACCGGTCAGAGGCGACCTTTGACGTGGCGGATGGCAAGCTGGTCTATGCTCTGGGCGCGCTAAAGAACGTCGGTGTCGAAGCCATGCGCCTGATCGTTCAGGGCCGCGCGGGCAAGCCGTTTTCGACGTTGTACGACGTGGCACGGCGGTGCGACCTAAAGCGCGTCGGCAAGCGCCCGATGGAGATGCTGGCGCGGGCGGGGGCGTTTGACCAACTTGACCCCAACCGCCGCCGCGTTTTCGAAAGTTTGGACGCGCTGGTCGCCTATTCGGCGGCGATCCACGACCAGAAGGCGTCCAATCAGGTCAGCCTGTTCGGCGACGCGGGCGAAGATCTGCCCGAACCCAGACTGGCCCGCGTGGAAGACTGGCTGCCCGCCGAACGGCTTGCCGAGGAATTCAAGGCGGTGGGCTTTTACCTGTCGGGCCATCCGCTGGACGACTACCTTGGGCCGCTAAAGCGCAAAGGCGTCCTGACGTTGGACGAAGTGACCGCGAAAGCCGCGCAAGGGGCCTGTATCGTGAAAATGGCGGGCACCGTCGCGGGCCGGCAGGAGCGCAAATCCGCGCGCGGGAACCGGTTTGCCTTTGTCATGCTGTCCGACCCCACGGGCGGTTACGAAGTCACCATGTTCTCGGACACGCTAGAGACCGCGCGCGAACACCTCGAGACCGGCAACCAGATCGTGATTCAGGCCGAGGCCACGATGGAAAGCGACCAGTTGAAGCTGCTGGGCCGGTCGGTGTCTCCCATCGATCTGGCGGTGGCCGAGGCTGGCTCGACCGGATTGCGGATCTTTGTCGACGGGGCAGAGGCGGTCGGTTCGGTCCATTCGGTCCTGACCCGCGCACGCGCCGACCGGATCAAAGGCGGTCGCGGTCCGATCTATTTCTGCCTGATGGATCCGTCGCTTCCGGGTGAGACGGAAATCGATCTGGGCGAGGAATTCACCGTGAACCCCCAGATCAAAGGCGCGATCCGCTCCTTGCCGGGTGTGGTCGAGGTGGAGGAGGTCTGACAGCCCTGCAAGAGCCGAACAGGCTGCCTACCAGTGCGGAGGTTTTTGATCGGCCAGCGGGATCGTGCCGCCGGTCTCGACCTCTCGCGAGGCTTCGCGTTCCATCAGCATCCCGATCCGGCGCTTCATCACGGCAAGGTCCTGCTCTTGGCGGGCGACGACATCGGACAGCTCCTCGACCGTGCGGCTGAGGTAGGCGATTTGTTCTTCAAGGCGGGTGGTATCGGTCATGCTGCCCCATAGCACGGTCACCGCGACTGCGGAAAGCAGCAATCGGTCGGGTTTTCGTGGCTGGGTGGACAGCGGCGTTGCTCTTGCCCGTTCCGCAGGATAAACGCGGGCCCGTAACCAGAACCCGAGGACCAGATGGCCAAGGAAAAAAAGACCCCGCGCCCGAAG
>JALQXR010000209.1:0-1789 GCA_023263105.1 Marivivens sp.
ATGCACGTCGATGCGCCGCATCCGACCTGCTCGTATCTGTGGATGGAGCACACCCTGTCGTCGAACCTGCAGTCCGACCTGTCGGTCTGGTTTGGCGCCAACCCGTCGGTGCCCGCCGCTTGTACGGACGGCCGCGGCATGCAGACCGCCGAAGGCTGTACCGCCAACGGTCTGGATGACTTCGAGCGCATCCGCTTCTGGACCACTCCGGTGTCCAACTGTGCCCAGGGCGACGGCGCTTGCGTGCCCTACTACCGCTGGGTTTCGGACTATATCGGCGTGATCGGCGGCCGCTGATCGAATGAGACAGGAGCCGGCCCACCTCCCATAAGGTCGGCTCCTTTTTTCAATATTTACAACAACTTAAATCGGCCCACCCTGTTGGGCCGCAGGAACCGGACATGACATCTGCTGTCGAGTTTTCGAAAGTCTCACGCCACTACGGCAAGGTCCGCGCGGTCGATCAGGTGGACCTGACCATCGCCGAAGGGTCTTTCTTCGCGATGCTGGGCCCCTCGGGCTCGGGCAAGACAACCTGTCTTCGCCTGATCTCGGGCTTCGAAAAGCCGACAGCCGGTGAAATCCGCATTTTCGGGCAGGACGTGAGCGGCACGCCGCCCAACCGCCGCAGCGTGAACACCGTGTTTCAGGACTATGCCCTGTTTCCCCATATGAACGTGCGCGACAACGTGGCCTATGGGCCGATGGTTGCGGGCGTCCCCAAGGCCCAGCGCTATGCCAAGGCCGAAGAAATGTTGTCGCTGGTCAAGCTCGACAGCTATGGCGACCGCAAGCCGGGCCAGCTATCGGGCGGTCAGCGGCAGCGGGTCGCGCTGGCCCGCGCTCTGGTCAACGAACCCCGCGTTCTGCTGCTGGACGAGCCTCTGGGCGCGCTGGACCTCAAGCTGCGCGAAGCGATGCAGGACGAACTGAAGGCGCTGCAAAAGCGGCTGGGCATCACGTTTGTCTTTGTCACCCATGACCAGCACGAAGCCCTGTCGATGGCCGACAGCCTTGCCGTGTTCAACGAAGGCAAGATCGCGCAAATCGGAACACCGGCCGATGTCTATGACCGGCCGCGCACCCCTTTCGTGGCCGATTTCGTCGGCTCGTCCAATGTTTTGCCCCCATCACTCACGGAGTCTCTTGGCCTGCCCAAGAGTTGGGCAAGTCTCCGGCCCGAGGCAATTAGGCTTGGCGCCGGAGGCACGAAAAAGGGCACCGTGACGGCCCTGCGGTATCTGGGCTCGGGCACCCGCGTGGCGCTCGAAGTTCAGGGAACGGAAATCGCGGCTCTTGTGCCCAGCGGCTCGGACGTGCCCGAAATCGGCAGCGCGACCGCCTTCGATTTCGACGCCGACGCGCTTCATCTGATGGACAACGCATGACCCAACGCACCGCAATCCTGCCCGACAGGGGCACGGGCGACCGGCTGAGCGGTGTGTTCTACCGCCGACCGGGTCTGTTGCTGCTGCTGCTGATCGCGCCGCCGCTGTTGTGGCTGGGGGTCGTGTACCTAGGGTCGCTCGCGGCTTTGTTGCTGCAGAGTTTCTATTCGATCGACGAATTCTCGGGCATGGTGATCGAGGAATTCACGCTCAAGACCTATGCCGAGCTGTTCCGCGCCGCGAATATGGACATCATCATCCGGACGCTGTCGATGTCGGCTTCGGTGACGCTGGCCTCTGCCATCATTGCCTTTCCCATCGCCTACTTCGCCGCGCGCTACGCCAAGGGCCGCTGGAAGGCGGTGTTCTATCTGGGCATCATGCTGCCGCTGTGGTCGTCC
>JALQXR010000209.1:1799-3787 GCA_023263105.1 Marivivens sp.
GGTCTACGCATGGAAGCTGATCCTTGCGAAGGAAGGCATCATCACCTGGGCCATGTCGGGCATCGGGGCAGAGTGGATACTGGACGCCGTCCTGTCGCTG
Organism: Marivivens sp.; assembly: GCA_023263105.1. GTDB lineage: Bacteria > Pseudomonadota > Alphaproteobacteria > Rhodobacterales > Rhodobacteraceae > JALQXR01. The sequence goes on from JALQXR010000209.1 coordinate 1,900, forward strand.
CCGCATGTGGGCGGGAACTCTCTTTCGACGTCGTTCATCGGGACTTGGATGGTCTTCGTCTATGTCTGGCTGCCCTATATGATCCTGCCGATGCAGGCATCGCTGGAACGCGTGCCGACCACGATGCTGGAGGCCTCGAGCGATCTGGGCGCGTCGCGTGGCCAGACCTTCCGCACCGTTATCCTGCCGCTGGCCATGCCGGGGGTGATTGCGGGCTCGATCTTTACGTTCTCGCTAACCATGGGGGACTACATCATCCCGCAAATCGTCGGCACCTCTGCCCGCTTTATCGGGCAGGCCGTTTACCAGCTTCAGGGGACGGCGGGGAACATTCCGCTGGCCGCCGCCTTTGCCGTGGTGCCGATCCTGATCATGCTGGTGTATCTGACACTGGCCAAACGCGCGGGAGCTTTCGATGCACTCTGACGCCCGCCCGTCCAAGGGCCTGACCATTGCCGCAGTCGGGGGGCTTTTGTTCCTTCACCTGCCGATCCTGCTGATCTTCCTTTATGCTTTCACGACCGAGGAGCGGACCTATCAGTTCCCGCCGCCCGGTCTGACCGTGGAATGGTTCAAGGTGGCTTGGTTCGACCGGCCGGACATCTGGCCGCCGCTGTATCTGTCGCTGCGCGTGGCGACCGTGTCGACCCTGCTGGCGATGATCCTTGGGACGCTGATCGCCGCGGCGATGGCCCGCACGCGGTTCTTTGGCCGCGAACAGATCGCGCTGTTGATCGTGCTGCCCATCGCCCTGCCCGGCGTCATCACGGGGATGAGCCTGCGCTCGGCCTTTGCGGTGATGGACATCCCGTTTTCGACCTTCACCATCGTGCTGGGTCACGCCACCTTCTGTATCGTGATCGTCTATAACAACGCGGTGGCGCGGTTCCGGCGGTTGTCGGGCGGCGTCATGGAGGCCTCTGCCGATCTGGGCGCCAACAGCTTCCAGACCTTCCGCCACGTGCTGATGCCGAACCTTGGCACCGCGCTTCTGGCGGGCGGCATGCTGGCCTTTGCGCTGTCGTTCGACGAAGTCATCGTCACGACCTTTACCGCAGGACAACAGTCCACACTGCCGATCTGGATGCTGAACGAACTGGTTCGTCCGCGCCAGCGGCCCGTGACCAACGTCGTCGCTATCGTGGTCTTTGTGGCCACCTTCTTTCCGATCCTCATGGCCTATTACCTGACCCGCGGCGGTTCCGAGACCGCGGGCGGGGGCAAATAAAAGGAGTCTGCTATGAAATTCGACACCAACCTTCTGATCGGCGCGGACTTCGAAGCCGGACAGGACACCTCCGAGGCCGTCCTGAACCCGCGCACCGGCGGGCTGATCATCGACATCCCCGAAGCGTCGACCGCGCAGGTCGACCGCGCCGTGGCCGCCGCCCGCAAGGCTTTTGCCACGTGGTCCCGCACCACGCCCGGTGACCGCGCGGCGGTTCTGCTGAAAATCGCGGATCGGGTCGAAGCCGAGGCCGAGGCCTTTGGCGCGCTCGAGGCGCTGAACTGCGGCAAGCCGATCAACGCCGCCATCGGCGACGAAATTCCCGCCATCGTCGACTGTTTCCGGTTCTTTGCAGGTGCCGTGCGCACGCAGCACGGGATGGTCGCGGGCGAATACCTCGAAGGCTTCACCTCGATGATCCGGCGCGACCCGATTGGCGTTGTGGCCTCGATCGCGCCGTGGAACTACCCGCTGATGATGATGGCGTGGAAACTGGCCCCTGCCATTGCGGGCGGCAACACGGTCGTGTTCAAGCCGTCCGAACAGACCCCCCTCACCGCGCTGAAATTCGCCCGTATTCTGGCTGACGAACTGCCCGAAGGCGTGGTGAACGTCATCACCGGTCGCGGCCATTCGGTGGGCAACTACCTGATCAACCAC
>JALQXR010000210.1 GCA_023263105.1 Marivivens sp.
ACTCCCCGTCCGAATGAGTGTGCACCGTCCAACCGTCCCGGGACAGGATGAAACTCACAGCCTCAATGATATTGGGCTCGTCCTCGATCAGAAGGACCCGCTTAGCCATATGCTTGCCCCTCCCAAGGCGACGACAGACCTGTCACCGGCGTTTCCGCGCTGCCGGCAACTATCGCCGCGCGGCCTGCCTATGTCAAAGCTTCATGCCGCCGCACCCGCCCCGCCGACCAGCGACGGCTCGCGCCGCGACGCGCAATCGCCGCGCGGGCAGATGCGGCAGCCGATGCCGACCGGCTCGGGCGGGGCGTTCGTGGCTTGGGACCAGGGCCGCAGCAGCATGACTGCCTCGGTCGCGGGGGGTTTGTTGAAGCGCGGCGGCGCTTTTTGATAGGCGATGGCATGGCACAGGAACCGCCGCGCCGGCTCACCAGGGAGAGCCACGACAGTGCGGATCGCCCTGCCCTGTTGGGACAAGGCCGCAAAGATCGGCCAAAGCGGGCAGGCCCCGCCGCCGCGCGGGATCTCGACCCCTTCGACCGGCTTGAGCAGGGTCAGCGCGCCCGAGGCATCGCAAATCGCAAGCCCGAGGTCGGGATGGCTGCCGGACGGAAGCGTCGCCAACCGGCGCAGGACCACTTCGGGCGGGGCGCCGGTCCGGTCGCACAGGAGTGCCGGATCATAGTCGGCGTCCTCGGCGGCTGTGACAAAGGCCTCCAGCGGCAGCCGCGCGGCATCTTCGGCGTAACGGTCCAGCAGCGGTCGCAACAGCGCCCTGAGAGGCCCCGACATCGGCGCCGCATCGACCACGTCGGCGGCGGATCCGCCGTCTTCCAGTTCGGCCACGTGATAGCTCCGCGCGGCCAGCCATGCCTCGACCTCATCGACCGGAGACAGCGGGCCGGTGGCGTTCTGATCGGACGAGTTGTCAAGAAAGGCCACCAGCCTGCGGCTGCTTTCGGCAAGTCGTTGACTGTCATCGTGGATATTGCGGTGAAACCGCGCCTGCCAGTCGGCATCGATCGGGTCCCCGCCCGCAAGGATCGACGCCGTGGAGCGGATCGCGGTCGCAGCTGAGAGCACTTCGTGCAGGGAATTGGCCAGTTGCGGATCGTGGGCCAGACGGTCGGTCAGCGCCGAGACCCGCGACTCCAGAGCCTCGATCCGCGTGGCTTGGGACAGGATGACCCGCGACCAACCGGGGAACCGGCCTGCGAATTCCTCGGCGCGGCGGACCTCGGCACCCGCCGCGGGATGTTCGGCGGCGACGTTGCGCAATTGTCCGACTTGCGTGGTTTCGGTCGTGCCGGTCAGCAGCGCGGCATCGATGTCCAGCAACCGCGCGATGTCGTTCAGCAACCTTCCCGCGATTCTGCGGCGGTTGTGCTCGATCAGATTGAGGTAAGAGCCAGAGATCCCCGCCCTCTCGGCCAGATCCGCCTGCCGCAGGCCCAGATCGATGCGCCGTTCGCGGATGCGGCTACCGGTAAGTTGTCCTTGTGTCATCACGAATCCGTCAACAGTATCAGGGACTTTCCGCACCTGCGGGAAAATTTCTTTACACATTAACGTAGGGTCGTGTGTAAGTCTTTACAAAAATATCATTTCGTCAGAGTGGCTTGTTGAGTTTTTTTCAAACCCGCCCCGATAATACACCAGCATTGAAAGATGCGTGCCGGTTGTGGGTGAGGAGGCCCGCAACCTGCGATTCACCAAAGGGAGGATAGTATATGTCCAAATCCAACTTCTCGCGCCGTGGTGTGCTGAAGTCGGGTGCCGTGGCCGGTGCCGGTCTCGCGCTTCCGACGATCTTCACCTCGTCGGCGTCCGCTTACACGAACGAGCCCACCGGGTCGTCCGTGAAGCTTGGTTTCGCGGTTCCCCAGACGGGTCCGTACGCCGAAGAAGGACTTGACGAACTGCGTGCTTATGAGCTGGCCGTGCAGCACCTGAACGGCGAAGGCGACGGCGGCATGCTGAACACCATGTCGTCCAAGACGCTGGACGGTACCGGCATCCTCGGCAAGAAAGTCGAGTATGTGACCGGTGACGACCAGACCAAGTCCGACGTTGCCCGCGCTGTTGCGCAGTCGATGATCCAGAAGGACGGTGTGGTCATGGTTACCGGCGGTTCGTCGTCGGGTACCGCGATTGCTGTGCAGGGTCTCTGCCAGGAAGCCGGCATCATCTTCATGGCGTGCTTGACGCACTCCAACGACACCACCGGTAAGGACCGCAAGGCCAACGGTTTCCGCTACTTCTTCAACGCCTATATGTCCGGCCAAGCGCTGGCTCCGGTGCTGAACAATGCCTACGGCAGCGACCGTCGTGCCTATCACCTGACCGCCGACTACACCTGGGGCTGGACCCAGCAGGAGTCGATCCAGGCTTCGACCGAAGCAATCGGCTGGGAAACCGTCAACAACGTGCTGACCCCGGTCGGCGCAGGCGACTTCTCGTCCTATATCGCTCCGGTTCTGAACTCGGGCGCGGATGTGCTGGTTCTGAACCACTACGGCGGAGACATGGTCAACTCGCTGACCCAGGCAGTCCAGTTCGGTCTGCGTGACAAGCAGGTGAACGGCAAGCAGTTCGAAATCGTCGTTCCGCTGTACTCCGAACTGATGGCTGCGGGCGCTGGCTCGAACATTCAGGGCGTGTACGGTTCGATGAACTGGAACTGGCAGCTTCAGGATGCCGGCACTCAGGCCTTCGTCCGTTCGTTCGGCGAAAAGTATGGCCGTCCGCCGTCAGGCGCCGCCCACACTGCCTACGTTCAGACCCTGCTCTATGCAGATGCAGTGACCCGTGCAGGCAGCTTCGAGCCCTGCGCCGTGGCCGCCGCTCTGGAGGGCTTCGAGTTCGACGGTATGGGCATTGGCCCCACGACCTATCGTGCCGAAGACCACCAGTGTCTGAAGGACGTTCTCGTCATGAAGGGCAAAGAGAGCCCGGCGAACGAGTACGACACCCTCGAGATCGTCGAAGTGACCCCGCGCGCTCAGGTCGAGTACGCACCGGATCACCCGATGTTCGGCGGTGCCGAAGCGTCGCTTGGCGAGTGCAACAACGGCGCCTAATCGCCGCATGAAACTGGCCGGCCGCGCAAATCCGCGTGGCCGGCCTTTCTCCGCCCGACACAGGCGCGGAGACCTCCATTCCTAAGACGGGGCAGGAAAATGGACGCCATCATTCTCCAGATTCTGAACGGGCTCGATAAGGGCTCCGCCTTTGCGCTGATCGCGCTGGGCCTGACACTAATTTTCGGTACGCTGGGCGTCGTGAACTTTGCCCATGGCGCACTGTTCATGATCGGCGCCTTCTGCGCGGTGACGCTGCAGCGGATGTTTAAGCTGAGCCATGAAATCATCGATGAAACCCAAAAGGACTTTTTGGGTAACCCGTTGAAAGTAAAGGTTCCATACCTGAACGAATGGTTCGGGGAAAATGTGGGCAACGCGCTGATCGACTGGTCCGTGCCCCTTGCGATCCTGCTTGCGATCCCCGTGATGCTGCTGGTCGGCTGGGTGATGGAACGCGGCCTGATCAAGCATTTCTACAAGCGTCCGCACGCCGACCAGATCCTTGTGACCTTTGGTCTTGCCATCGTGCTTCAGGAAGTCGTGAAATACTTCTTCGGCGCGAACCCGATCCAGACGCCCGCCCCGGGGGCCTTTCTTGGCTCTTTCGACTTTGGCGTGATGATCGGCTTTGCTCCGAACGTCATCATCTCCCCCGTCTGGCGTCTGGTCTATTTCCTGTTCTC
>JALQXR010000020.1 GCA_023263105.1 Marivivens sp.
TGGACAGGGCCAGCTGCCCTTCTTCGCCAAACACACGATCCAGAGCGGCAGGCGCAGGACGGTCCAGCACCGCCGCGCGCAGCGCCACCAGTCGCGGCCGAAGCGCCGCGAACATCGCCGCGACATCGGCGGATTTGCTGCCCGGTTCATAGTCGTCGTGCAGCGCATCGTAAAGATCGCCACCCGAAGCAAGGCAGGCGGCCTCTTCGCGCCGAAGCTCGACCACCTTGGCAAGGATCGGAAGATAGGCCGCGACGTCTTCGTCCGCGCGGGCCTGCGCCCAGATGCGATGCGCGCGGCTTGTGGTGCGGGCCAGCTCCGAGGCCAGACGCGCGGGGACCTTCATCGTCCGGTCATAGCTGCGCCGGATGTGGCGCAGGTTCGCGGCGCCTACCTCGTCCGGAGCGGTCGCTCGGTCCAGCCATTCCCCGATCTTCGGATCGGTCCTGCGGGCGTGCAGGACATTGGCCATCGCGCCATGTTCCTCGGCGCGCTGTTCGACCGCGCCTTGGGGCATCATGGTTTCCTGATCCCAGCCCAACCGGCCCGCAACCTGACCCAGCGCCTCGGTTTCTCGGACGTGGGTCATCAGTTCGATAAATGCGTCGGTGTTGGCGGTCATGCCGTGGCTCCTCGGACAGATTGTTCAAGTGGATAGCGCGCCAGATAGCGGGCCCTCAGGATCAGAACCCAGACAACCACGGCGCCGAACTGGTGAACGATGGCAAGGTTGACGGGCGCAGAGTAGAGCGCGGTAAAGATGCCCAGCACCATCTGCAGGAAGATCCCCGAAAGCACGGCGGCAAAGGCGAACCGTGTGGCCGCCCGCGCCGATTTGCGCGACCGCCGCCAGACCACGACCGCAAAGATCAAAAGGGCATAACCCGCCATGCGGTGAATGAACTGGACCAACCCTGCGTCCTCGAAAAAGTTGCGCCAGATCGGAGTGATCTGGAACGGATCAGGCGGGAAGAACCCGTCGCCCATCAACGGCCATGTCGGAAAAGCCCGCCCCGCGTCGATCCCCGCCACCAAAGCCCCCAGCAGGATCTGGATAAAGGCCAGATGCATCAGTCCGGTCCCCATGCCGAACAGCTTAGCGTCGTTCGCCCGACGCGCGTGCAGCAGGTCGCCTTCGCTGCGCCCCAACAGCAGGATGTACCACGTCACCACCGCGAATGTGACAAATGCCATCCCCAAATGGGCGGCCAGCCAATAGGATTTGACGTCGGTCTGACCCTCTTGCAGGCCGGAATGCACCATCAGCCAGCCGACCCCGCCCTGAACGCCGATCAGGACGCCGATCAGGAACAAACGCCCGCGCCACCCGTTCGGAATACGGCCCGTGGCCCAGAAAAAGGCAAAACCGACCGCCCAGACCAGCCCGATAGTGCGCGCGATCTGACGGTGCGCCCATTCCCACCAGAAGATGTACTTGAACTCTTCCATGGTCATGCCGGCGTTTTGCAGCTGATACTCTGGGCTGACGCGGTAGGCTTCGAATTCGACCCGCCAGGCCTCGTCGGTCAGAGGAGGAATCGCACCCTGAATCGGAGCCCATTCGGTGATCGACAGACCGCTGTCGGTCAGACGCGTCATGCCCCCGACGGCGATGATCAGAACGACCATCGCAAAGATCGCCATCAGCCAGACCCGTATGGCTCCCCGCGCACCGGTCGCGGCCCGCGCTATCGCGCCGGTTGGCGCGGCGGCCTGCTTCTGGGTGGTTCCGACCTCTTCAAAGATATTGCGCGGCGGTTTGGCCATCTTGGACTCCTTTGCTTGGGTGGGAAACTAGGGCCGATCCCGCCCCCCTGCAAGGCGAAGCCGGCTCAGGACCCGTCGCGGTTCTTCCAGCGCACCATCTGGCGCATGACACCATGCAGGATCTGGACATCCGACCGCGTCAGCGGCAGCCGCGACCACAGGTTCCGCAGGTTCAGGCGCATGGTCGCGGACTTATGCTCGGGAAAGAAAAAGCCCGCCTCCCCCAGCCGTTCCTCATAGTGCTCGGCCAGTTTCTCGACCTCGTGGACCTCGGCCCAGTCACCGGGCGCGTCCATCCGTTCATGGGTGATCTCGGCACTGGCGCGGCGCCATTCGTAGGCGGTCAGCAACACGCATTGCCCAAGGTTGAGCGAGGCAAACTCCGGATTGACCGGCACGTTGATGATCGCGTTCGCGCGCGCGATGTCGTCGTTTTCCATACCGGCGCGTTCGGGACCGAACATCACCGCGACCCGCCCGCCTTCCGCGATTTTCTTGGCGGCTTCGCGCATGGCCGCTTCGGGGCTCAGCACCGGCTTTGTCAGGCCGCGGGGGCGCGCCGTGGTGGCGTAAACATAGGTGCAGTCTGCCACGGCCTCGGCGGTGGTGTCGAAAATCTGCGCCTCGTCCAGCAACCGCCCCGCACCCGAAGCCATCGCCACCGCCCGCTGGTTCGGCCAGCCGTCGCGCGGCGCGGTGATCCGCATCCGGTCCAGACCAAAGTTCCACATCCCCCGTGCCGCAGCGCCGATGTTTTCCCCCATCTGGGGCCGGATCAGGACAAAGGACGGCTGAGGCGTATCGGTCGGCATTTTCGGATCTCGTTCGGGTCAGGACAGGGCTTGCGTGATAAGCCTTCGCCGCCGCTGACACAAGCAAGCCGCGCAAAATCCCTTCCCCCTGCGGGGCTTGCCCGCTATGACAGCGCGACCACAGACCGGAGAGGCCGCAATGACCGACACCCAGGACAAGCCGCAGATCTACCTGATCACACCGTCGGACTTCGACCTGTCGGACTACCCCGACCGGCTGGCCGCCTGCCTTGACGCAACACCCATAGGCTGCGTCCGCCTTAGCCTTGCGACCAAAGACGAAGACCGCATCGCCCGCGCCGCGGATGCCCTGCGCGAAGTCACCCACGCCCGCGACGTGGCCCTGGTGATCGACACCCATATGCTGCTCGTTGAACGGCTGGGGCTGGACGGAGTCCACCTGACGGATGGCTCCCGGTCGGTGCGGAAAATGCGCAAGGATCTGGGCGACGACGCGATCGTCGGGGCATTCTGCGGCACCTCGCGCCACGACGGCATGACCGCCGGCGAACTCGGCGCCGACTACGTCAGCTTCGGTCCGGTGGGCCAGACCCCGCTTGGCACCGGCGACAGCGCGCCCTTGGACCTGTTCCAGTGGTGGAGCCAGATGATCGAAGTCCCGATCGTCGCCGAAGGCGCCCTGACCACCGACCTGATCCGCGACCTCGCGCCCTTTACCGACTTCTTCGGCTTCGGTGACGAAATCTGGCGCAACGACGATGCGGCCGCGCGCCTGAAACTCCTCGTCGCGGCTATGGGCTAGGCCCGTTCGGCGCGAAACCGCAGCTTCTTTGGTCCGAATACTCCCGCCGGAGGCTCCTGCCTATCCGGCCGCCGCCGCGGCAGCCGTGGCGCGGATCCGTTCGACCATCGCGCGAACACCGTTGGACCGCTGGGCCGAGAGATGTTCGTTCAGCCCCAGCTTTTCGAACTCTGCCCTTGCGTCGACGCCTGCGACCTCGGCCAGCGGTAGCCCGTTGAACAGAGCCGCCAGTATCGCAATCAGCCCGCGCACGATCATCGCGTCGCTATCGCCACGGAACCGGAAAACCCCCGATTCGATCTGCGGCACCAGCCAGACCTGACTGGCGCAGCCGTCGACCTTGAACACCGGCGTCTTCAGCCCGTCGTCCAGAGGCTCCATTGCCTTGCCCATGTCGATGACATGGCGATAGCGGTCCTCCCAGTCGTCGAGGAATTCAAAGGTCTCCGCGATCTCTTCAAAGGCTTCGGTCGCCATGGCTTTGTCTCCGTTCCTACGCGCTTGGGTCTAGGGCGCGGACCACCAAAGGTCCAGAGTATGCTTTTCAACGGGCCATCTTTGGGCTACGCCTTTGATGCGACCAAGAGAAAGGCCCCGCCATGCTGCGTCCCGTGATCGTCCTTGTCTGTCTTAGCCTGACACTTTCTGGCTGTGGCCGGATGGCCGGATCGTCATGGAACCCGCTGAACTGGTTCGGTGGCGGCTCGTCCACGGTTTCGGCGGACGGCACGGTGCGACCGTTGCTGCCTGCCTCGGCCGGAGATCGTATCGTCGACAGCCGCGGAATGATCGATCAGGTCCTTCAGGTCGAACTGGCGCGGACCAGCTCTGGCGCCATCCTGCGCGCCACCGGTCTTGCCGCGGCCCAAGGCTATTACAACGCGGAACTGGTGCCGGTGTCGCAGGGCAATGGCACGCTGGTGCTGGAATTCCGGATCGAACCGCCCGCAACCTACACGGCGACCGGCTCCGAAGCCTCGCGCCGTGTCACCGTCGCACGCGACTTTGACATCTATGAACTTGCCGGTATCCGGACCTTTACCGTTCAGGCCGCGCGCAATTCGCGCAGCGCCCGCCGCTAGGCAGCCGTCCGCCCGCCTCAGGTCAGAGCGATGGTGACGACGTCGCGGCCCTTGGTCGCCAAGGCGACCTTGCCCTGACACAAAAGCAGAGCTTCGCGCCCGAACACCTCGCGCCGCCACCCGTGGAGCGCGGGCAGATCGGTTTCGCCCGCCGCAATCGAATCCAGTTCCGCCGAGGTGGCGATCAGTTTCGGCGCGACGCCCTCTGCTTCGGACCGCGCCTTTAGCAGAACCCGCAACAGGTCCGCGATCGCGGGATTGACCTGCAGTTTGTCGCGCGATTTGTCGAGCCGAGGAAGCATCTCGGCGGGCATGTCCAGCCCCGCCTTGATCGCCGCCAGAATACCGTCGGCGATCTCTCCTTTGCGGGCTTCGCGCAGCAAAAGCCGCGACCGGCCCAAATCCTTTTCCGACGTCGGCTTGGTGGAGGCAAGCTCGACCAGCGCGTCATCCTTGAACACCCTGTTCCGCGGAATGTCGCGGGACTGGGCATAGGTTTCGCGGAACTTAGCCAACTCTTTGACAAGCCCCATGAATTTCGGAGAATGAGTCCGCGTCTTGACCCGCTGCCAAGCCTCGTCAGGCGGGCTTTGATAGGTCTGGGGGTCATTCAGTACGGCCATTTCCTCTTCGACCCACGGACCGCGACCGGTCTTTTTCAAACGGGCCGAAAGCACTTCGTAGATCTGGCGCAGATGCGTCACGTCACCCAGCGCATAGCGCAACTGGGCGTCGCTCAGGGGGCGGCGGGACCAATCGGTAAAGCGGCTCGATTTGTCCAGATCCGCTTTTGCGATCTTGCGCACCAGCGTTTCGTAACCGGCCTGTTCGCCGTAGCCACAAACCATTGCCGCGACCTGCGTGTCGAACAATGGCGCGGGAATGACGCCGGCATCGACATAGAAAATCTCTAGATCCTGACGCGCCGCATGGAACACTTTGACCACGTCGGGATTGCGGAACAGGTCATAGACCGGCAACAGGGAAAGCCCGTCGGCCAAAGGATCCACGATGACCGCGTTTTCCTCTCCGTCACCCGGAAAAGCCATCTGGAGGAGGCAAAGTTTCGAGTAATATGTGCGTTCGCGCAGAAACTCGGTGTCGACCGTCACGTATGGGTGATTTGCGGCTTCCTTGCAAAAAGCGGCCAGGGCCTCGGTCGTTTTGATGATGTCCATGTTCGTCCGCATCCAGAATGACTGCCGCGCTACTTAGGGCATAGCCGCGCGGTTGGAAAGTGGCGACAGAGTCTAGGGCTGGGTCAGCTCTATCAGAGTGCGGTCACCGGCGGCATATCGGGCCAGAACCATCGGGTAGAGCTTATGCTCCATCGGAAGGACCCGCGCGGCCAGTCGGGTCGCGGTATCGCCCGCAACGACAGGCACCCGCGCCTGTCCAAGGATCGGTCCGCCGTCCAGGTCCTCGGTCACTTCGTGAACGGTGCAGCCGTGTTCGGTATCCCCTGCTTCCAATGCGCGGGCATGGGTATGCAGGCCTTTGTATTTTGGCAGCAGAGAGGGATGGATATTCAGCATCCGCCCCGCCCATTTCGCGGTGAAGTCAGGCGTCAGGATGCGCATGAAACCGGCAAGGCAGATGATGTCGGGACGGGCCTTTTCAAGCACGCGGGTCAATTCGGCTTCGAACCCTGCGCGGTCCTTGCCAAAGGGACGGTGATCGACGGCGAACGTCGCGACACCCATTTTCGCGGCCCGCTTGAGGCCCTCGGCCTCGGGGTCGTTGGACAGGACCAGAACGGGTCGCGCCGGATGCGAGCCGACCATCGACTCCACCAGCTTGATCATATTCGAGCCGCCGCCCGAAATAAGGATGGCGACCCGCTTTTTCACAGAAGCTTGCCGGTATAGCGGATGCCTTCGCCCGCCTCGACCGTGCCCAATCGGCAAACCGTTTCGCCCACCGAGGTCAGCAATTCCTGCAGCGAATCCGCGCGCGCCGCGTCCACCGCGACGACCATGCCTATGCCCGAGTTGAAGGTCTTGAGCAATTCGGCTTCGGCCATGCCGCTGGTTTCGGCAAGCCAGCGGAAGACCGGCGGCAGGTCCCACGACGACAGGTCGATGGTCGCGCCCATGCCTTCGGGCAGCACGCGCGGCAGGTTTTCGGTCAGGCCGCCGCCGGTGATATGGGCCAGCGCGTGCACGCCCCCTGCCCGCACCGCAGCCAGAGCCTGCGTCACATAAAGCCGCGTCGGCGCCAGCAGCGCCTCGCCCAGCGACGTGTCGGCAAAGGGCGCCGCATCAGACCACGTCAGGCCCGACATCTCGACCACTTTGCGGACAAAGCTGTAGCCGTTCGAATGGACGCCGTTCGACGCCAAACCCAGCAGAACGTCGCCTTGGGCGACACCGGCTGGCAGGTCCGAGCCACGCTCCATCGCGCCGACCGCAAATCCGGCAAGGTCGAAATCACCCTTGTGATACATGCCCGGCATTTCTGCCGTTTCACCGCCGATCAGGGCGCAGCCGGATTGGGCGCAGCCTTCGGCGATGCCTTCGATAATGCGGGCGGCTTCATCTACGTTCAGCTTGCCCGTTGCAAAATAGTCCAGAAAAAACAACGGCTCTGCGCCCTGACAGACCAGATCGTTGACGCACATTGCAACCAGATCGATGCCGATCGTGTCCACGTTTCCGGTGTCGATCGCGATGCGCAGCTTTGTCCCCACGCCATCGGTTGCCGCCACAAGAACCGGGTCGCTGTAACCCGCCGCCTTGAGGTCGAAAAGCGCACCAAAGCCGCCAAGTCCCGACATCGTCCCAGAACGCGCGGTCCGTTTGGCCGCAGGGTTGATCCGCTCTACCAGAGCATTGCCCGCATCGATATCGACACCGGCTTCGGCATAGGTCAGGCCGTTTTTCGTGGTCATAGAGTGCCCCTTTTCGGTTCGAACGCCGGATACCCCAAGAGGCCGCTACATTCCAGTGACAACTTGACCCTGCCCGTCCGTCTGCTAGCAAGGCCGCGGCGGGCCTGTAGCTCAATGGTTAGAGCAGAGCGCTCATAACGCTTTGGTTGGGGGTTCAAGTCCCTCCGGGCCTACCATCGGTCCCCGCCAGATACCGCGCCAGTTATCGCGCGATGACGATTTCCGCGGACAATCCACCCAGATCGGCACTGTCACCCAGACGCAGGGTGCCTCCGTGAAGCCGCGCAATATCGGCGACGATTGCCAGCCCCAGCCCGACACCAGAGCCCTGATCCTGATTGCGGGCCGGATCAAGCCGCGAAAAGGGCCGCATCGCTTCTTCGCGACGGTCCGCCGGAATACCGGGACCGTTGTCCTCGACCCGAAACCGCAGCGTCCTTTCGGTGGCGGTGGCCGTCAGGCGCGCCTTTGTGCCGTACCGCAGGGCATTGTTGATCAGGTTCTGCAACGCGCGGCGGATCGCCAAGGGCCGGAGAGGAACCGTTTCCCCCTGTTCCAGACCCGTGACCCCGCCCAGTTCGACCAATTTGCCGCCCCGCTCTGCGTCGGCCACCACCTGCCGGACCAAGTCGTGCGGATCGATTTCTTCGGCCTTGGTACCGGCGTCCAATTGTCCATAGTCCAGAAAGGCGGCGATCAGCTCCTCCATGTCCTGGACGTCGCGAACCATCGGACCCGCTTCTGCATCGTCCAGCATGGACAGCCCCAACCTGAGCCGCGTCAACGGCGTCCGAAGGTCATGGCTGATGCCCGACAGCATCAGCGACCGGCTTTGGGTCTGCCGTTCGATCCTTGCCCGCATCTCGAGAAAGGCGGTGCCCGCGGCTCGCACCTCGATCGCACCCGAGGGCGAATACGGCACGATCCGGCCCTTGCCGAATTCGGTCGCCGCCCGCGCCATCCGTTTGATCGGTCGCAACTGGTTGCGCAGAAAAAGGTAGGAAATCAACGTCATGAGCCCGCCGCTCAGGACCATGATCACGATCAACTGGTGCGGGTTCGTCGCCGACACCCTGACGCGGCCAAAGGTGATGAAAAGCGTCCCTGCCTCGGTCAGCAGTTCCATCCGGACCGAACCAAGATCCGAAAGGTCGACTTGCCCGACACCGGTCAGCCCCGACCTGAGCATCTTGCTGACGACGCGTCCCGAAAGATCATAGAACGCCCGCCGGTCAAGGATCGGGTCGGCTGGCGGGTCGAACGTCAGATCGTAGTTCAGGGCCTGCGCCAGACTCAAAGCCTCGGTCCGACCGGCATCCGGATCGGCGGCTTCGCTGACCTCTTGTTGGAGCAAGGAAATCTCGCGGACCACCGATCTGGTCATCAGCTCGGTCACGCCTTCGAAATGGCGCTGGATAAAGACGACAGAGACGATAAGCTGCAGGGACACGACAGGCAGCAGAAGAATAAGAATAGCCCGGCCATAAAGGCCATACGGCATGTAGCGTTTGAGCCAGCGGAAAAACATGGTCAAAGGCTAACGCGGCATGGGCCCGGAAGGAAGACAGGACTTATGACACCTCAGGACGCGCGGGCGCATATTTTGGACCTTGGTAATGACGTGGTGCGGGTGCTTGCTCCGAATCCGTCTCCGATGACTTTGACAGGGACCAACAGCTACCTGATCGGCCGCGAAGAACTGGTCATCGTCGACCCGGGTCCCGACAGCGACGATCATCTGGCGGTTCTGGTCGAACAAGTCCGTCGACGTCCAGTCAAATCCATCGTGGTCACCCATAGCCATCTGGATCATTCGCCGCTGGCCTCGCGGCTGTCGGACGCGGTGGATGCGCCGGTCGTTGCATTTGGCGACAGCCTTGCGGGCCGCAGCGCGGTGATGGCCGACTTGGCCGACGCCGGTTTGACAGGAGGCGGCGAAGGCGTCCACGCGGACTTTGCCCCTGACCATATCATCACAGACGGCGGCACGATCGACTTCGAAGACAGGACCCTGACTGCCATCCACACGCCCGGGCACTTCGGCAACCATATCTGCCTGCAAGTCGGCGCGGATCTCTTGACCGGCGATCACGTCATGGGCTGGGCAAGTTCGCTCGTCTCTCCGCCCGACGGGGATCTCACCGATTTCATGGGGTCCTGCCGAAAGCTCCTGAAGATCGACGTCGCGCGTTTCCTGCCCGGCCACGGTGCGCCCGTCGAAAACCCGCAAAGCCGGCTGCAATGGCTGATCACACATCGCCAAACCCGCGAGGCCCAGATCCTTGACGCGCTGGCCACCGGCAGCGGCACGGTCGAGAGCCTGACCGAAGCCATCTATCACGACATAGAGGCCGAGCTCTGGCCCGCCGCAGCCCGCAACGTATTCGCCCATCTCATTGATTTAACAGGAAGAAATAAGGTATCACCAAAAGGCAAACTGGGCCTTGGCGCGACCTTTGAAACGCCCTGAGAATTTCTTTGGCAAAAATGGGAACTTTTTGCCCCTCCCCCTCTGGACGCCCCCGATAGGCGTTGCTATACGGCCCGCGTGTTCCGGCGTAGCTCAGCGGTAGAGCAGTTGACTGTTAATCAATTGGTCGTAGGTTCGATCCCTACCGCCGGAGCCAAGATAAACCCTTTAGGTCATTGACCTAGAGGGTTTTTCTTTGCGCGGCGGCGCCCTCTTCAGATCACACCCTAACGCTCTGGAAAGTGTACGGCTGGCCGGACCCATCCCCTCACGAAATTGGCCCGCAAAATTGGGCGATTTCAAAAGCCGCCCTGCCCACGACCGGACAAATTTCGCCTATTTGCCGACCAATCCGCGGGTCGTTCCGGCAATCAGCAGCGCGACGTCCCGCAACGCGATCAAAGGCGACGTGTTGGCGGGCAGAGCAAGGTAGCGCGGTCGCCATTCAGGTTGGAATTTCTGTTTGAAGGCGCGAAGCCCTTCAAAATTATAAAAGACACCGCCGTGGCGGTAGATCAGGCGGCCAAACCGGATCCACGATCGGGCAATCGACCGCTCGGAAAGGCCCGCAAGCGGTGCCGCGCCTAGACTGAATTCCTCGGCGCCTGCGGCCTTGTAGTGTTCGATGAGGCTGATGAACATGAATTCCATCGTGCCAGAGGCCTCCTCTGGCAGATACCGCATCAGATCCACCGCGACGTTCACCCCGCCTCTGGTCACCAGCGTGTTGGCAAAGGCGATTGTGCGACCGTCTTTCGTCACGACGGCGATGTCGAAGTGACCCAGATAGTCCGGATTGAAGCGACCGACCGAAAAGCCCTTTTCCCGCCCGGATTTCCCGCCAAGCCAGCTGTCGGAAATTGTACCAAGCTCTTGCAGGAACTCCTCGGAATGAGGTGCGGGCGAGATCCGGAATTCGTAGCCGTCGCGCTGCCTCTTGTTAAAGGCCGCGCGCATGGTCTTGAATTTCTTGCCGGTCAGGCTGAAGTCCTCGAGACGGACCACGGCCTCTTCCCCGACCTTGTTCAGCGACAGGCCAAGCTCCACCCAAAGGGGCAGGTTCCGGCCGCTTACTTCGTAGAAAACCGGCCGTCCGTTGGAAGCCGCGGCAACTTCGGCAAAGGACCAGCACAGTTGGTTGAATTCGTCGGGGTCACCGACGGGATCGCCGAGCGCGATCCACGAACCGCCCCGCACCGCATACATGATAAAGGCATTGCCGCTGTCCGAAAACAGGAACCGCTTGTCCCCTGTCTGGCTGAACCATGCCTGCGGGTCCGGAGCGGATCGCGCAAGGTCAGCGGCCCGGGCCAGCGACTGGGGGTCCGAGTCGGCCGGAAGCTTCAGCCGCACCGGTCGGGTCAGAATGTAGATGGCAAAGACCAGCAAGAGCGCGGTCGCAACCAGTCCCGCCCGCAATGACCGCGACAGGTCGCTGTCGGCAGAGAACTCGGACCACAGACCGCTGTTAAATGGCTCTGCCTTATGGACAAACAACAGGAACATACCTGCCGCCAGTGCGGCGCCAAGAACGGTCAGAAACCAGCGGGTTTCAAAGACGCCTTCGGTCAGGCGGCCCGGCCGGTTGAAAGCCCGCCGGAACGGCAATAGCGCCAGCGCGATCACGGCAAGCAGGGCCGCATTCTGGAAATCAAGGTCGTGCAAAAGCGTCCCGACCGTGCCCGCGGCCAATGCTGCGAGCGCCAGCCAATAGGCCGACGAAACCCTGCGTGCGAGGCCGCGGCTGAGGATCATCAGGCTTACCCCTGCCAGCGCGAGGGTCAACGTCCCGCCCTCGACCAGCAGTAGGCCCACGATATCGCCTTCGGATATCGCGTCGGCCTGAACCGACGGGACGATGGTCACCAGCAGGAAATAGGCTCCGGTTCCCAGCGCCACGAAGCCGACCAGCCACGGCGACATCCCATGAAGCGCCGCCAGCGCCGATTGGGTCCGAGGCACGCGCGATAACAGCGCCCCTCCCCAGCCTTCGGTCAAGCGGACCTCGTTCAAGGCAACCAGCAGGAAGGCAATCACAAAGGGGACGACAAAATAGATCAGCCGGTACAGAAGCAGCGCCGCCGCGCTGTCATCCAGCGCCACGGTAGAGGGCAAAGCGGCGAGCAGGACGGCCTCGAACACGCCAATGCCACCGGGCACGTTGCTGATGACGCCGACCATCATCGCAATCGAAAAAATGGCGGTGAAGGTCGCGAAATCCGGCTTGCCCGCAGGCAGCAGGATCCACAAGGCGAACCCAGCGGCAAGAATATCGACCAGCGTAACGACCAGCTGACCGAAAAGATCGCGCGGCGCGGGCATCCGCAAATCGAAGCTTTTGAATTTCAGGTCCGGCTGCGCCACCGAAATCCAGACCATGCCCAGAACCAGAACCGTGAGCACAATTACCGCAGCGAGCCGCAGCCAGTCATTGTTCAGGGGCAGAAGCCCGACTGCCGCATCGGGGCGGAATCCCACCACGAAAAGCCCCACAGAGACCAGACCAAGGGCCAAGGCCCCCGCGACATAGGCCGAAACCGCCGCAACCTCGAGCGCGTTCAGTCCGGCGGCGGAGTAGATCCGGTAACGCACCGCACCGCCTGAAACCACGCTGAGGCCGATGGTGTTGCCGAACGCGTACCCCAGAAAGCCGCCCAAGGCGACAACCCCGGGATCGACCGATTTCCCGATGAACCTGAGGGCGTAATAATCGTAGAATATCATAGAGATATATCCCACGATCGTGGCCCCCAGAGCCGCAAGTATCAGGCTGGTCGGGATCATCTGAAGTTGCGCCGCGACATCCGCGGGCTTTACCGGTCCCAAAAGCCGGAACAGCGCGTAGACACCTGCCGAAAACAACGCCGCCGCCAACAGAAAAGGCAGAACCGCCCGCAAGGATTGGAGAGTCGGAAACGCAGGCATGATCAGGTCAGGCACCTTGGACAAGGGGTCGGATTCCGTCGCTCTTACGACATTGGGCCGCCCCCTGAAACCAATTCCTTCGCAACTTGCGCCCATTTCCATCGTTCCATTCCGTCCCGCGAAGGTCCCTTACGCGCCTAACGAAACCGCACAGAGTTTGAGATCAGGTTAAGGTCGAGCGGTCTTCTTGACATTCGCTGGCCGCCCTCTTCAGATCGCGCCATGACCGAAGCCCGCCTTGATCCGATCTTGTCGACCGCCCCGCCCGTCTTTTCGGAAGCGGAGGCACGCGACGCGGCAAAGCGCCACTTTGGTATCACCGGCGATTTTGACGCGCTCACCTCTGAACGTGACGTGAACTGGCGGATCGACACCGGCGCGGCACGATACGTGCTGAAACTGGCCAATCCGGCCGAACCCCCCGAGGTGACGGATTTCCAGATACGGGCTCTGTTGCATTTCGAGCCGCAGGGGCTGCCTGTTCCGCGTGTGGTGCGGACCCGTGACAACAAAACCGAGGCTGTTACCCCGCAGGGGCGGCTAAGGCTGCTGACCTATCTGGACGGGGTGATGTTGCACGCCGCCCCGCCGTCGACGCCGCTGCGGCGGTCGGTGGCGCAGATGAATGCGCGGATTACAAAGGCGCTTGCGGATTTCTCTCATCCGGCGGCCGCGCATGTTCTGCAATGGGACATCCAGCACGCGTCGCGGTTGGAGCCGTTTCTAAGAGACGTGCCCGAACATCTCCGAGGTTTGGCGGGCAAGGCATTGATCCGGTTCAACCTTGAGGCGGCTCCGGTGCTGCCTGGCTTGCCGCGACAGGTCTGTCACGCCGATCTGAACCCGCATAACGTCGTGGTCTCTGCCGACCACCAATCGGTGACCGGCGTGCTTGATTTCGGGGACATGGTGCTGACGCCTCGGGTCTGCGATCTGGCGGTTGCCCTCGCCTATCAGATCGACACCGAAAATCCCGCCCACAGCCTGATCGACTATCTGGCCGCCTATTGCGAGATCGTCCCGCTCAGCCCCGACGAAAGGGCGCTGGTGCCGGTGCTGATCGAAGCGCGCTGGCTGACCACGCTGTGCATCGCGTCCCACCGCGCAAAAGAACAGCCGCAGAACGCCGCCTATATCAACCGTAACGTCCCGTTGACGGCCGCAGGTCTTGGCGCTTTTGCTCAGGTCGACCGCGCCGCGCTGCAGGACCGGCTGACGGCCCGTGACTTTGCAACCACACTGACCCAAAGGCTTCCCTAATGACCGACCGCCCGATGCTTTCCGGTCAGATGCCGAACGCTTTCGATCCGGCGCGGGGCAACCTCTCGGCCGAGGACCGTGATCTGGTCGAACGCCGCGCGGCGGCGCTGGGTCCGGCCTATCGGCTGTTCTATGAAACGCCGGTCCATCTGGTGCGGGGGGACGGTGTCTGGCTCTATGATGCCGATGGACGCGCCTATCTGGACACCTATAACAACGTGGCCTCTGTCGGGCATTGCCACCCGCGCGTCGTCGCGGCGATGGCCGAACAGGCCGCCGTATTTGCGAGTCACACGCGGTATCTGCACGACGGAATCCTGCGCTATGCCGAAAGGCTGCTGGCCTATTTCCCGCCGGCGCTTGGTCATGTGATGTTCACCTGCACCGGTTCCGAGGCGAACGATCTCGCGTTGCGCATCGCTCAGGCCCATACCGGCGGGACCGGCGTCATTGTGACTGAGAACGCCTATCACGGGGTCACGCATCTGATTGCCGGAATGTCGCCTAGTCTGGGGTCCGGCGTGACGCTCGGGTCTCAGGTCCGCACCATTCCGGCGCCCGATCCCTTACGCTGCTCTGGCGACGTCGCAGAGACCTTTGCAAGCCACGTTCGCACCGCCATCGCGGACATGCAGGCTCAGGGGATCCGGCCCGCGGCGCTGCTGGTCGATACGATCTTTTCGTCGGACGGCGTGTTCGCGGATCCGGCGGGATTCCTTGCGCTGGCGGTCGATGAAATCCGCAAGGCCGGAGGGATTTTCATCGCAGACGAAGTCCAACCCGGATTTGGCAGGACAGGCACGGGGATGTGGGGCTTTGCCCGACACGGAGTGGTTCCGGACATGGTCACCCTGGGCAAGCCGATGGGCAACGGCTATCCCGTGGCCGGTGTCGTCATGCGTCCCCAAGTCGTGGAAAAATTCGGCGCGAGTGCGCGCTATTTCAACACCTTCGGCGGTAACGCCGTCGCCGCGGCGACCGCAAACGCCGTGCTGGACGTGATCGAAGACGAAGGGCTGATCGACAATGCGGCCACGGTCGGAGACCACCTTCGGGCGGGACTGGACGACCTTGCGTCGCGTGACCCGTCACTAGGTCCGATCCGCGCCAAGGGGCTGTTTCTGGGGGCCGAAATCGTTGCGGTCGGCGATCCTTTGGCTTCCGACCATGTCCATGCGGGGCGGGTTGTGAACCGGCTGCGCGAGGCCGGCGTGCTGATCTCGGCCACCGGTCCGCGCGCCAATGTCCTGAAGATCCGCCCGCCGCTGACGTTCAGCCGCGACAACGCCGATCTGTTCCTTGACCGGCTGGCGACCGCGCTAAAGCGCTAGCCGCCGCTTGTTTTCCTGTTGGCGAAGCCAGAATTGGCCGCCACAATGGGTGCCGCAACCCATAAGGATCAACACCTGCAAAGGGAGCCGACGATCGTGGAACTGAAGGACGAAATCACTATCAAAGCTCCGCTCGACGCTGTCTATGCGGCTCTGAACGACCCTGAAATCCTTATCAAATGCATTCCGGGTTGCGAAGAACTGGTCCGCCTGTCCGATACCGACCTAGAGGCTAAGGTCGTCCTAAAGGTCGGTCCGGTCAAAGCGCGGTTTTCGGGGACGGTGACGCTGGACACCGCGGGCGCTCCGGCGGCGTTTTCACTGCGCGGTCAAGGGAACGGCGGGGCCGCGGGCCACGCAAAGGGTGGCGCGGATGTGACGCTGGTCAGCGATGCGAACGGCGACACTGTTCTGACCTATGTCGCCAGCGCCGAGATCGGCGGCAAGCTTGCCAGTCTGGGCAGCCGGCTGATTCAGAGCACGACTGCCAAACTGGCCAGCAAGTTCTTCGACGCCTTCGCCGAGGCAATGACGCCCGAGTGATCAGCGGCGATGCCGCGGGCCCTGCCCCGACCCGCGTCAGGCCCAGCGACCGGTGGCGACCAGATGCAGGCTTAGATCGCCGGTTCCAAAGCTTTGTGCGTTGGCGCTGCAACCGGTCGACGAAGCGCCCGCGCTGGTCAGGTAGCCACTGGCTGACGTGGCACCAGACAGGATGCGCGCTGTAACAGTGACCACCGGCGCCGCGTCAAAGGCCACCGGATAAGTCCAGTCAAAGCCCGTGCCCGCACAATAGAACCCCGACGACCCAAGCGCCGTGTCCGTCGTCAGGTCCGAGCTTACGACCCAAGCCACCATGGTCCCGTCCGCGAACTTTACATAGTCGCCACCGGCACCGCTGCCCCTCTCAAAGATCCCGCCACTCTGGGTCTCGCCCAGACCGGACAGCGGCCCGACGATTTCCTCGGCCACCCGACGCCACGCGGTCCAGTTCGCTCCGTCATAGTCGCGCACCCAGCGGCGCTGTGATCCCGCCGCTTCAACATAGTCCTGACGGGCCGATCCATCGGCTGCCGCGGTGACTGTCACGAACCCCGCACCAGCAGAGGTCGGACCTCCGGAGGGACCTGCCTCGGTCGCGGCCACGGACCGCGCGCCTCCGGTCAGGCAACTGTCCAGCGCACCGGTCCCGCTGACCGAAGGCGCGGTCCCGCCAAGCCCGCCGTAGCCGACCGTCAGAACCCGCCCTGCGGTCACATCCGACCCCGACTGAACCACCGACAGACCGGAAATCGGAACATCGACGATCAGGCCCGCGTCATCCAGCGTTGCCCGCCGCAGGCCGCCGGTCGCAAAGCCTAGCCGATTGGCAGCAGCACGGTAGATGCCCGTGTCCGCGTCCCCCAGAAACGCAAAGGACGGCGAGGCGGCGGTGCCAGTGCCGCTGCGCGCGCCTGACGGTAGCTCGGACACGCCGGTGGCACTGTCGATGCGCAGGCCCGTGGTCCAAACGGCTCCGTCCGCGCTGACCTTGACCGTAAAAGCGTCCTCTCCTGCCAGACCCATTTCGGCCCGCCCCGACCAGCCGCTTTGGAACAGCAGACTGGCGGTTTCGGTCGCGCCCGATTTGTTGATCTTTAGCTGATGCCCCGCGCCCGCATGGCTAAGCAGCGTGGCATCCGCCGCGACAGACAGGCGGTTCGTCGCGTCATAGCCTGTATTGATCCCGACCCCGTCGACCCCCGTCACCGGCGGCAATTCCGGAGCGACCCAACCCGACCCGTCCCAAACCAGCAACCCGCCCGCGTTTTGCGCGACCCAGCCGATCTTTGGTGTGATGAACAGCCATCCGTTGTTGGCAAATGTCGCCAACCGACCCGCCTGCCCTGCCCAGTCGCCGGTCGGCGCAGGGCCGACCGCCCAGACCTCGCCCTCGGCCGGGCCTACCGGCGGCTGGTCATCACCCAGTCCGGCCAGCACCAACTGCGCCACCGCGTCGACAATCTCTAGCGCCTCGTTGTGGGTAAGGTGTTTCTGGGCCTGTCCCTCGATCAAAAAGGGCAGCCCGAGGTTGCTCGTCGTGTCAGACATGTCCGTTCCCCGCGCCTGTTTTCCGTGTCGGCGCATCCTTGCGCTCGCAAGATTAACAGCCGTTAAGAGCGACGAACGTTGCGGAGCCGCGCGCGGGGTTAACGCGGGTGGTAATCGAACCGGCTGTATCGCGCCTCGGCAGCCTGTCCTGTGATGTCGAAGGCCACCATTCCCACAAAGGCTCCGGTGAACGACCCATGTTCGCCCCGCCCGCCTTCATCCGAAACGACCGAGGCATCCAGCACCGGCCCAAGCGCCTGCCACGCGGCCCCGTCGGTCGACCAGTAGAACTGTTGGGCGGCGTCGCGGACTTCGACCTTCAGGTGGATGGCGCCCTCTGGCAGGGGCAGAGGCTCGGCCATCGGAAAGACCAAGCCACCGTCGGGATAATCGCCTGGGCAGGACAGGATGGTCAGGACCCGACCTATCCCTGCTTCGTGGCTGACCATGGCGGCGTGGAATTTGTAGCGGTTGTAATAGGTCGTCAAACCCGCCGCCTGCTGATAGGTTATGGGCGAGAATTCTACAGTCGTTTCAGCATCATAGCTGTGATGCTCTTGTCGCCGCGCGACCAGAGACTGTTCGAACCAGCTGCCGATGCTTTCGCGTCCGCGCAGCACCAGTGCACCGGGCTCTGTCCGAAAGATGCGGTCATGGTCCGGTGTGCGAAGCCATTGGAAT
This sequence comes from Marivivens sp., assembly GCA_023263105.1. Lineage (GTDB taxonomy): Bacteria > Pseudomonadota > Alphaproteobacteria > Rhodobacterales > Rhodobacteraceae > JALQXR01. The sequence continues at coordinate 18,073 of JALQXR010000020.1, forward strand.
TCGGGCGGCAATTCGCCCTGCGCAAAGTCGTGGGTGATCGACACCGGCGGCTCTGGCTTCACGTCAAAGGGGTCGGGAACCTCGGTCCGAGGCAACAGACCGCCTCCCGCCAGATACAGCCAGCCATCGTCGCCCCAGACACATTCCTCGATCCCAGTTTCCCGACCCAAAGGGCAGAACCGCCCCGTGCCGTCCGGACCCGCGATCGGGCGCCCCATCAGAAAGGTGTGATAGATACGTCCGTCGTCCAATTCGACATATTGGCCGTGGCCAGTTCTTTGGATCGGATGCGACGGCTGGCCCGCCGTCGACATCAGGAATTTTTGCGGATGGCTTTCATAGGGTCCATCGATAGTGCGCGACCGTGCCATGGTGACCGCGTGGTCGTAGCCCGTGCCACCCTCGGCCGTGGTCAGATAATACCAGCCGTCGCGCTTGAAGACGTGGGGCGCTTCGGTCAGCCCGCGGTCCGTGCCGGCATAGATATTCGTGACCGGCCCGAACAACCCGCGCTGCGGCGACCATTCCTGCAGCAGGATGCCGTCAAAGCTGGCGTGTTTCGGATTTCCTCCGGTGCCCTTGCCGCGATGGTTCCACTGCATGTTGACGAACCATTTGCGACCGTCGTCGTCATGAAAGAGCGACGGGTCGAAACCGGACGAATTCACATACCACGGATCGGACCAGTCGCCGTCGATGGTTTCGCAGTTGACGATGTAGTTGGGCGCGTCCTTGAACGATCCGTCCAGCCGTTTGACGTCCGTATAGACCAGCCAGAACTTGCCCTCGGCATGGCTTAGGCACGGGGCCCAGATTCCGCAGCTGTCGGGATTGCCGCGCATGTCCAGCTGGGCCTTGCGGCGCAACGGCCGCGACACGAGCCGCCAGTTCACCAGATCGCGGCTGTGATGGATCTGGACGCCCGGATACCATTCGAAGGTCGATGTCGCGATGTAGAAATCGTCGCCGACCCGCAGGAAGGACGGGTCGGGATTGAACCCGGGAAGGATGGGATTGCGGATCATTTCTGAACTCTCCACTCACGCGCGCGGGGGCTGGATCGGGGAACCGGACATTGGCCGGTGTGGGCGGGCGGCAGGTGTCGGCCGCCCGCCGCCAAGTCAGGCCATCAGCTCTGCGGCCTGCGCCGGAGACAGCGCCTCGGGCCGCTCACAAGTCGTTGTCATATCGACAAACTTTCCGGTCTCGCCGGATTTCAGGACCGAGGTCATCACGTCGACCGCATGCAGCGCCACGTCCATATTGCACCGGTGCAGGCGGCCTTCCTGAATGGCCACGGCCATGTCGGCCAGACCGGCGCCACGATAGTTCGCGCGCTTGTTTTCGCCTTGGGTCTGGTTCGGCACGCCAAAGGGATGGTCCCAGCCCTCGGCTTCCTTGATTTCGTTGGACTTGCCAGAGAGCTCCAGCTTGCCGCCAAAAAAGTTCGGATCGGGCACGAAAATGCTGCCGCCGGTGCCGTACAGTTCCATGTTGGCGTGGCGATGCGCCCAGACGTCCCAGCTGGTGGACAGGGTGATCGTCGCGCCTTGTTCAAACTGCAGCAGGGCGTGGATGTTGGTCGGTGTCTTGACGGGGATCACCTCGCCGCTGCGCGGCTCCGACGTGATCGTCCGCGTGTCGGTCGCGCTGGTGGTCAATGCAGCCACCCGCTTAACCGGCCCGATCAACTGGATCAGGTTGGTGACATAATAGGGTCCAAGGTCCAGCATCGGCCCGCCGCCCGGCAGGAAGAAGAAATCGGGGTTCGGGTGCCACATTTCCATGCCGGGACTTAGCACATGCGCGCTGCCCGAGGTGATGCGTCCGACTTTGCCTTCGTCAATCAGGGCCCGCGCGCGCTGGTGCGCTCCGCCCAGAAAGGTGTCCGGTGCCGAGCCGATCCGCAGCCCTTTTGCCTCCGCAAGGTCCCGCAATGTCTTGCCGTCTTCCAGCGACAGGACCAGTGGCTTTTCGGTGTAGGCGTGTTTTCCGGCCTCTAGGATCGACTTTGTCACCGCGAAATGCGCCGCGGGGACCGTCAGGTTGACGATGATGTCGATGTCCTTTGCCGCCAGCAGCCCGTCGACCGTCTCTGCGCGCACGCTGAACTCTGCCGCACGCGCCTTGGCTGCGTCGACATTAAGGTCGGCAACCGCCCTCACCTCATAGGCTTTGAACATCGGCGCCAACCCCAGATAAGAGGTCGAGATGTTGCCGCATCCGATGATGCCTACGCCCAGTTTCTTCATGGTCTTGTCCTCTTACAGGGTTTTCGCGGCCGCGATCGAGCGGGTGGCAAAACGTTCGTGGTCCTTGGGGTTGTCGTGTTCCATCACAAAGTAACGGCAGGGCGTCTTGCGCAGCGCCGCCATGATCGAGGCCCACGGAACGACGCCGTGGCCGACATCCGCCCAGCCGTCTTCATCGGCGTTCTGGCCCGCAGGGGCGATATCCTTGACGTGGGCTGCGATGATGCGGTCGGCATTGGCCTGTATCCACGCGATCGGGTCCTTACCGCCGCGCACGACCCAGGCAACGTCCAGTTCGACCGACAGGTCGTTACCGGCAAAGATATGGTCCTGCGGCAGGCTGCCGTCGGGCAGCGCCTTGAATTCAAAGTCGTGGTTGTGCCAGCCAAAGTCCATTCCGGCATCGCGAAGCGGCTGACCCGCCTTCGAAAGAGCAGCGCCGAACGCCTTCCAGCCCGCTGCATCCGACGGGCGATCCGCCGGCATCAGGTGCGGGACGAAAACCGCTTTGACGCCCAGCGTCTTGCAGATTTTCAGAACCCGATCCGGCGTGTCGCGCACATCGGCGTAACCGATATGGATCGTCGGCATCGTCAGCCCGTTCGCGTCCAGTCCCGCCTTCAGCTTTGACACCGCGGCATCATCGGCAAAAAGCCCGCCGAACCCCTCGGCCTGCTTGTATCCCAGCCGACCCAGCATTTTCAGGGTGTCGCCAAGATCGAAGTTACGAGAGCTGTAGAGTTGGTATGAAAAGTCGGTCATTTACGTGGTCCTCTGCGCGTTTTCCGCGGCTCGGTCAGGGTTTGCTCCGTGACCCGTAGGTCGCGGACTGTAGGGATCGGATGGTGAAACTTGGCTCGGCTCCGCTGTCGTGCGGAACAAAACGGATCTCGGCGGGTGCGTCGGGCGTCAACGTGACCATATTGTCCGACAACCGGCCCGGGACATCGGGTTCGACTGCCACGCAGAGGCCAAGAGCCTTGGACGTCAGGCGGATCACATAGGCCTGCCCGTCACGGGTCACGCTCTGGGCGATTTGCGGGTCTTGCAGCGGATAGGCCTTATAGGGCAGCGGCGCGAAATGGTCGGCTCCGCGCTGGTCGCCCGCAGCCCATTCAAAGACCACGACTTCGTCCGGTTTGACCTTGGACAGGTCCAGCGTTGCGATTTTCTTTGCCTTCTTGTGCCCGATCTTCTTTGACGAGGTAAGCAAAGAGCGGCGGGCGCCATGCACCGAAACCGCATCGACGCGCAGGTCCAAGGACAGCTTGTCCGGCAGGTCGCTGACACCGACAAAGGACAGCTTCGTCCCGTCCGGCACCGCCGCAACGATCACCGGCGCATAGAAGCGCCGCGCCGCGTGGTGCAACAGTTTCCAGCCGCCGCCATAGTTCAGCGACGCCCATGAAGCCACCGGCCAAGTGTCGTTCAACTGCCAGTACAGCGTGCCCATGCAATGAGGCTTCAGGCTGCGCCAATGGGTGACCGCAGTCTGGATCGCCAGTGCCTGCTGGACCTGACTGACATAGACAAAGTCCTCGAACTTTTCGGGGAACCTGAAATAGCGGAACATCGTCTCTGCGATCCGCGCGTTCCCTCCGGGGTTCTTCTGGTGGCTCTCTAGCACGGGGGCCGCGATGTTCTGATCTTCGGGACCGGCAAAGGTGTGGACCACATCCATCGACGGATAGGACTGGAAGCCGAATTCGGAACAGAACCTAGGCGCAACCTTCCGGTATTCGGAAAAGCTTTTGCCTTCGTGCCAGACCGACCAGAAATGCATGTCGCCGGAACTGTCGTCGTGCCAGGCGTCGCCAAAGCTGAGCGGTCCCGGAGACGGAGACGACGGCCACCAGTTCACACCCTGTCCCAGCGTTTCGTGCAGCGTCCGCTCGATCGCGTGGTTCAGCCGGTCGTAGTTGACCAAATAGCGGTCGCGGTCGTTCTTGGTCACGTCGAACCACGTCAACGCGCCCAACAATTCGTTGTCCCCACACCAAAGCGCAAGACAGGCGTGATGGCCGATCCGCCGCGTGACATCGCGGACTTCGGCCTGCACTTCGGCCACGAAATCGGGGGTCGACGGATAGAGGTTGCAGGCAAACATAAAGTCCTGCCAGACCATCAGCC
>JALQXR010000211.1 GCA_023263105.1 Marivivens sp.
AGGAAACGGATCGGTCCGTCCCTGACCTTAGAACCGCGCGGTGATCCGCGAGTCGTCGCGGTCAACCGCCAGCGTGCGGTCCGCGTCTTTCAGGGCTTGCGGCAAGAGCGCGAATTGAACCTGCGCGGCAGAGATATCCGCCGTAGCCCGCGGGTTGACCGCGATGGCCCAAAGGTCCTCCATCGGCCTGATCCGCTCACCTCTGGCTTGCACGACCTAAGCGTTTTCACGCCGTGCGACATGGACGTCGCCACCTTTGGGCAGAACCGATTCAAAGCATTGCAACAGCAGGAAAATCACCCGCAAATCGGCCCGAGAGACCTCTCCGTCCGCGTCCCATGCAAAGGACATCCGGCCCGACATGGCCGAGGCCCCAAGGATCGACAGCACTTCGCTGCGGCGGATGGTCTGGCCCTCTCCGGCGGCACCATAGGCGATCCGAAAGAACCGGATGCGCGCATTGGCGTTTTCCGCGCTCTCCGAGATGAGCTTCATCTCGTTTCCGAGAGAGCCTCCGGCGAGTGAAAACAGTTCCAGACCATTGCCGATTGCCCCGATGGGGCTGATAAGGTCATGGCAGATTCGAGAGCCCACGAGCGAGGCAAGATCTTGGCGTATCGGCATTTCAGTTAGAAAGCTCTTTGAAAAATGGCAGGAGAGAATAGTTTTCTGGAACCGGGCATGATGGTTCGGCACCCGGAATATCCCGAATGGGGCGTAGGACAGGTCCAGTCTTCAATCTTGTCGCGCATTACTGTTAACTTCCCCGAGGCTGGCAAAGTAACTATCGACGGCACGCGTATCACTCTGGAATTCGTCGCGCTTTCTGCCTCAGACATACCCGTATAAGTTGCGTCACGCAATCATTTTGAACTTTACCGTGTTAACTTTCGGGGCGGTGGGTCTGACGGTGCGCTTGTCACGGCAGGGCAAAATGCCTAGACAACGTCGACCCTGATGGCGGACCGATGAATGCATCCTTCACCCACTGGCAAACCGCAGCCCGAATTCTCGGTCCGTTTTGCAGCGGATGACGACGATCTAAGGGCGGCCCAGCGGCTAAGGTATCGTGTTTTCGTTTCAGAAATGGGAAGCGACGGCCCGCTTGTCGACCATGCTTCGGGGATCGAGGTCGACCGGTTCGACGCCTTTGGTAATCATCTGCTGTTGTTGGATAATACGCGCGCCAAGGACGATCGCGTCGTGGGTGTCTATCGCTTGATGACAGCCGAAGGCGCCGCTGCGGCGGGACGTTTCTACAGCGCAAAGGAATACGACCTGACCCCGATCCTTGCGTCGGGTCGAAAGGTTCTGGAACTGGGCCGATCCTGTCTGGACCCAGAGTATCGGGGCGGCTTGGGGATGGTGCATCTCTGGAATGCGCTGGCCGATTACGTGACCCGTGAAGGGGTCGAGATCCTGTTTGGCGTCGCCTCCTTTCCCGGAACCGAAATCGACAGGTTGAAACACGCTTTGTCCCATCTGAACCACGCCTTTCTGGCTCCGGCCGATCTGCGTGCCACGGCAATCGGGGCCAACGCCCAGCGAATGGACCTGCTGCCGCCCGACCAGATCGACAGGCGGCTTGCGATGGTATCGACCCCGCCTCTGATCAAGGCCTACCTGAAGATCGGGGGGTATGTAGGCGCGGGCGCTTGGGTGGATCACGACTTTAACACCACCGATGTCTGCCTGATTCTGGACACGGCGCGAATGAATGAAAGCCAGCGGCAGCTTTACACCAAAGGGACGGCAAGATGACTCAGGTCTGGAAAGGGCTGGACGAGCCCGAACCTGAACCGATTTCCCCTATGGGCTGGGTGCGTGTCGTCTGGAGGGGGCTGGTGCTGGGCACGATCACCTTCGGCTGTCTGGCGCTCTTGCTGCTGGTCCGCCTGATCGAGCGGCCCCTGTTCGGGGTGCGGCGGCCGATCACGCCGTTCATCACGCAGTTTGTCTGTCACATGTCCTTTGTCGTTCTGGGTATCCGCTACGACGTGCAGGGTCAGGTGATGAAGGGGCCCGGCGCGGTCGTTGCCAACCACTCCAGCTGGCTTGATATCTTTGCGCTAAACGCCCGAAAGCGTATCTACTTTGTGTCCAAGGACGAAGTCGCCGGCTGGCCCGGGATCGGCTGGCTGGCCCGTGCGACCGGCACTGTCTTTATCCGCCGCAATCCGCGCGAGGCACGCGAACACGTCAACACCTTTATCCAGCGCTTGGGGGCAGGGCATAAGCTTTTGTTCTTTCCCGAAGGCACCTCGTCCGACGGGCGGCGCGTTCTGCCGTTCAAGCCGACACTCTTTGCCGCGTTCTTTGCCGATGGCCTGCGCGAAACGCTCGCGATCCAGCCCGTCACTGTGGTCTATCGCGGAGCCAAAGGCGGGGACGTCCGGCAATACGGCTGGTGGGGGGACATGGACTTTGGCCCGCACCTGCTTGCGACACTGTCGGCCGCGCGGCAGGGGTCGGTGACCGTCATCTACCACGATCCTGTGCTGATCCGCGACTATACCAACCGCAAGGCTTTGGCCCGCGAACTAGAGGAAACGATCCGCAGCGGTCTGCGTGATTCGGGTGTTCTGGACGCCGACTGATCAGCGACCCTTCCAGATCCAGCCGCCGCCAAGGATACGTCCGCCGGTGTCTTCGTAAAAGACGCAGGCCTGTCCGGGGCTGACGCCTTCTTCGGGTGCCAGCAGTTCCACTTCGGCCTCGGTCGCGGACAGGGGACGCAGAATCGCTTCGCGCGGGGGGCGGGTCGACCGAACCTTCACAAGGATCTGACGCTCGGCCTGATCGACAAAGGCGCCGTCGCCCAGCCAGTTCACTTCGCGCAACGGGACGCGGCGGGTGGCCAGCGCCTCTTTTGGGCCGACAACGACGCGGCGGGTGTCGACGTCCAGCTTGACCACGTAAAGCGGGTCCGCCAGACCTCCGATTCCCAGACCGCGACGCTGACCGATGGTGTAGTGGATCAGCCCGCGGTGTTCGCCAAGGATGTTGCCGTCGGTGTCGACGATCTCTCCGGGTTCGGCAGCACCGGGGCGGAGTTTCTCGATCACGCTGGCGTAGTTGCCGTTCGGCACAAAGCAGATGTCCTGACTGTCCGGCTTATCGGCCACCGACAGCCCGTATTTCGCGGCCAGCGCACGGGTTTCCGCCTTTGACGGCAGGTGCCCCAGCGGAAATCTCAGGAAATCCAGTTGTTCCTGCTTGGTCGAGAACAGGAAATAGCTTTGGTCGCGGTTCGCATCTGCGGCGCAGTGAAGCTCGGCCCGTTCGGCCCCCATCTTGCGCTGGATATAGTGGCCCGTGGCCATGCAATCGGCATCCAGATCGCGGGCCGTGGCCAGCAAATCCTTGAATTTGACCCGTTCGTTGCAGCGGATACAGGGAACCGGCGTCGCGCCAGCCAGATAGCTGTCGGCAAATTCGTCGATGACCGCGTCTTTGAAGATGTTCTCATAGTCCAGCACGTAATGCGGAAAGCCCATCGTTTCGGCCACGCGGCGCGCATCGTGAATGTCGCGGCCCGCGCAGCAGGCCCCCTTTTTGGCCAAGGCCGCGCCGTGGTCATAAAGCTGCAGCGTCACGCCGACGACATCATATCCTTCTTCGGCCAGCATCGCGGCCACGACCGAGCTGTCGACGCCACCGGACATGGCGACGACGACGCGCGTGTCGGCGGGTGCCTTCGGAAGG
>JALQXR010000212.1 GCA_023263105.1 Marivivens sp.
ATCGACGTTGATGCGCGCGATCATCGGAGCGTTGCAGCCGACCCACGGCACCATCCACAGGGCCGACGGGTTGCGGATCGGTTATGTGCCGCAAAAGCTGGGGATCGACGCCACGCTGCCCATCACGGTCGAGAGGTTTCTGGGTTTGCCCAAACGGGTGCCGCGGGCCGACGCTCTGGCCGCGCTGGAAAAAGCGGGCGTGCCGGACCTGTCGGGGCGGCAAATGGCGGAACTGTCGGGCGGGCAATTCCAGCGTATCCTTCTGGCCCGCGCCCTGCTGTCAAAGCCCGATCTGCTGATCCTTGACGAAGCGACCCAAGGTCTGGACCAACCCGGATCGGCGGCCTTCTACCGTCAGATCGAGGACGTTCGCCGGACCGAAGGCTGCGGTGTGCTGATGGTGTCGCATGAATTGCATGTCGTCATGGCGGCAAGCGACCGCGTCATTTGCCTGAACGGCCACGTCTGCTGCCAAGGCGCGCCGGACCACGTGGCCTCGGCCCCTGAATACCGCGCCCTGTTCGGTCCGGGAACCGGCGGAGCGCTGGCGCTGTACCGGCATGACCACCACGGACATACCCACGACCACCCGCATGATCACGGGATCACGCAGGGTCACGGGCATGATCACGGGCATGATCACGGAACCCAGAACGGGCAACCCAGCACGGGCAAGCACGCGCAGAAGGCTGGGCAGGAGACCTGACAGATGTTTGACGATTTCCTGATCCGTGCCGCCGTCGCGGCTTTGGGCGTGGCTTTGGCGGCGGCTCCTTTGGGGTGCTTCATCGTCTGGCGGCGGATGGCCTATGTGGGCGATGCGACCGCGCATGCGGCGGTGCTGGGCGTCGCGCTGGCTCTGGCGCTGCAGGTCTCTGTTTTTGGCGGAGTTCTCTTGGTGGCGCTGGCTGTCGCAGCCTCGACCACGTCGCTTTCGCGGGCGGGGTTCGCGGTGGACACCGTTCTGGGCGTTCTGGCCCATTCGGCACTGGCTTTGGGCTTGGTTGCGGTCAGCCTTCTGGACGGAGTGCGTGTCGACCTGAACGCCTACCTATTCGGCGACATTCTGGCGGTGACAAAGACCGATCTGATGGTCATCTGGGGCGGCGGGGCCGCTATCGTCGCGCTGGTGGCGTGGCGGTGGTCGGCGTTGTTGACCGCGACTTTGAACCCCGACCTTGCCCATGCCTCTGGCCTGAATCCGGCGCGTGAGGAACGGTTCCTGATGCTTGCGCTGGTGCTGACCGTGACCGTGTCGATCAAGGTGGTCGGCGCTCTGCTTATCGGAGCGATGTTGCTGATACCGGCGGCGACGGCGCGGGGATTTGCCCGCACGCCCGAAGCCATGGCGCTGATCGCAGCGGTGATCGGAGCGGTGGCGGCGCTGGGCGGGCTTTGGGCGGCCTTCGAACTGGACACCCCCGCGGGCCCGACAATCGTGAGCCTTGCCGCCCTGCTGTTCGCGGCGGCCACGCTGGTGCGCGGCATAAGGGGCCGTTAGCCGATCGCGTAACCCGCGCCGCGGACGGTGCGGATCGGATCGTCGGCTCCTGCCCCGCTCAGCGACTTTCGCAGACGCCCGACATGGACATCCACGGTGCGCGTGCCGACGTAGACATCATCGCCCCAGACACGGTCCAGAAGCTGTTCGCGGGAAAACACGCGGCCCGGTTTTTCCAGAAAAGTCACAAGCAGCCGGTATTCGGTCGGGCCCAGATGGACCTCGGCCCCGTCTGCCGTAACGCGGCGGCTTTCGGTGTCCACCGAGATGCCGTCGTGCTCTAGCCTTTGCCCCGCAGCAGCGGGCCGCACACGACGCAGTTGCATCCGCACCCGCGCCATCAGTTCGTTGATCGAATAGGGTTTGACCATGTAGTCGTCCGCGCCGGTATCCAACCCGCGCACGCGGTCGCCCTCTTCGGATCGGGCAGACAGCATGATCACCGGAATGTCGCGCGTGTCGCTGCGGGCCTTAAGCTGGCGGCAAAGCTCGATCCCCGACAGGCGCGGCATCATCCAGTCCAGCACGATCACATCGGGGCGGCTTTCGGCCACCAGCAACAGGGCCTCTTCGCCGTTGGCCGCTTCGGAGACAGAGTATCCCTCTGCCTCCAGATTATAGGTCAGAACCGCACGTTGGGACCCTTCGTCCTCGACCACTAGAACTTTGGGGGCGAGGACGTTCATCGTCACTTTTTATCCGTGGCAAATGCGGTGTTGTCGCCTTTGGGGCGGGCTTCTTCGGGGACCTTGCCGGTGACCAGATAGATGACCTGCTCCGACATGTTGGTCACCAGATCGCCCATCCGTTCGATGTTCTTGGCGATAAAGTGCAGATGCATGCAGGCGGTGATGTTGCGCGGGTCTTCCATCATAAAGGTAAGGAATTCGCGGAACAGGGCGTTGTACATCTGGTCGACGTCATGGTCGCGCTGGCGAACGTCTTCGGCCAAGGCGGCATCGCCGCGCATATAGGCGTCCAGCGTGTCGTGCAGCATGCCTTGGACTTCGCGCGCCATGCGGCGGATCGCGGTATCGGCGCCGCTGATCACGGTCATTTCGGACAGGACACTGGTGCGTTTGGCGATGTTCTTGGCATAGTCGCCGACCCGTTCGAGGCTGGCCGCAAGCCGGAGCACGGTCAGGATGGTGCGCAGGTCGCGGCTGACCGGCGCGCGCAGCGCGATGGTGCGTTCGGCGGCATCGTTGACCTTACGTTCCAGATCATCGACGACCTTGTCTCCGGCGCGGACCTTTTCGGCCAGTTCGACGTCGCGGTTTTCCAGCGACATTGCGGCATCGAGGATCGCGGCCTCGACCAGACCGCCCATGCGCATGACCTGAGCCTGAATGGCTTCCAGATCGCGGTCGTAGGCGGATGCGATGTGTTGTTCGCTCATTCCCGGGGCTCCTCCTTAGCCGATACGGCCCGAGATGTAGCTCTCGGTCCGGTGGTCGACGGGGTTGGTGAAAATCTGCGCGGTTTCTCCGAATTCGACAAGGTTGCCGAGGTGGAAAAACGCGGTCCGCTGGCTGACGCGGGCGGCCTGTTGCATGGAGTGGGTCACGATGACCACGCTGAAGTTCTGGCGCAGTTCGTCGATCAGTTCCTCGACCTGCGCGGTGGCGATCGGGTCAAGCGCGGAACAGGGTTCGTCCATCAACAGCACTTCGGGTTCGGTCGCGACGGCACGGGCGATGCAAAGACGCTGTTGCTGGCCGCCCGAAAGGCCGGTGCCGGGCGCGGCAAGGCGGTCTTTGACCTCTTCCCACAGGGCGGCGCGGCGCAGCGCCCGTTCGACCAGCGCGTCAAGGTCGGCCTTGGACGAGGCCATGCCGTGGATACGGGGGCCATAGGCCACGTTGTCGTAGATCGACTTTGGAAAGGGGTTGGGTTTCTGGAACACCATCCCGACGCGGCGGCGCATGTTCACCGGGTCGACATTGGCGCTGTAGATGTCCTCGCCGTCCAGTCGCACCTCGCCGGCGAGGGAGGCCGAGGGGATGAGCTCGTGCATCCGGTTGAGGATGCGCAGGAACGTCGACTTGCCGCAGCCGGACGGACCGATGAGGGCGGTGATCTCGCCGGCCGGCATGGTCAGCGACACGCGGTCGAGCACCTTGCGCGGGCCGAACCACGCCGAGACGTCCTGCGCCTCGACGGAGGCCAGGGGTGCGGCGTCCCGTGGGACC
>JALQXR010000213.1 GCA_023263105.1 Marivivens sp.
CTCCCATGCCCGCAGGCGGTCGGCATAGGGACGCATCACGCTATCGATGCCCAACAGGTTCACGCCGCGCAGCAGGAACGGGATCACCGTGGCCGGCAGACCCGCGCCTCCGGCCAGTCCGACCGAGGCGACGCTCGCGCCGTATTTCATCTGTCCCAGCACGCGGGCCAGCATCGCGCCACCCACGGCGTCCACGCAGCCGGACCACGTTTCGGCTTCGAGCGGGCGTTTGACGGTTTCGTTGATCTCTTCGCGCGCGACGATCTGCGTTGCGCCAAGCGACCTGAGATAGTCGGCGGTCTCGGGTCGGCCCGTGACAGCGGCGACGTCATAGCCAAGGTTGGCAAGGATCGCGGTGGCGACCGAACCCACGCCCCCCGCGGCGCCGGTGACCAGAACCGGCCCGTTGCCCGGTGTCAGGCCGTGATCTTCCAGCGCCATGACAGCCAGCATCGCGGTGAAACCGGCGGTGCCCACGGCCATTGCCTGACGGGTGGTCAGACCCTTTGGCAGCGGCACGAGCCAGTCGGACTTCACCCGCGCCTTTTGCGCGTAGCCGCCCCAGTGGACTTCGCCCACGCGCCAGCCGGTCAGGACGACCTTGTCACCGGCTTTGTAGGCGTCCGACGACGAGCTTTCGACCGTCCCCGCAAAGTCGATCCCCGGCACATGCGGATAGGCGCGGACCAGACCGCCACCCGGACCGATGCACAGACCGTCCTTGTAGTTCACCGTCGAATAGTCGACCGCAACCGTCACGTCGCCCTCGGGCAGCATGGCTTCGGTGATATCCTCGACCGAGGCTACGGGTTTTTCTTCGCCTTCCTTGCGAACGACCAAAGCGCGCATGGTCTCTCCTTTGCTTGCTTAATCAGATCCAGAAATTGTCCTGCACAACGGCGCGGCGTTCACCGGCGGGCGTGCGGACGTTCAATTCGGTGCCAGCGTCCCAATGGGTCATACGGACCATGCCGATGGCAACGTTTGTGTTGTAGTCGGGCGACTTGGCAGCCGAGGTCACATGCCCCACCACCTTGCCCGAGGCCAACAACGGCCACGCACGGTCACAGGCGGGGATGTCGCCGTCGATCGCAATCGCGCGGATCTGCTTGTTCGGGCCGTCCTTTGCCACGCGCAGCAGGGCGTCGCGGCCGATGCAACCGATCGCGGTCTGGGTCGAGCAGAACTTGCCCAAGCCCGCTTCATGCGGGGTGTTGTCGCGGTTCATGTCGTTGCCATAGGACAGCAGACCGCCTTCGATCCGCTCGATCAGGTTGGGGCAGCCTGCATGCACATCCAGATCGGCACCGGCCTCCATCAGGGCGTTCCAGAGGGGCATGCCGATGTCGCCGCCCTCGACATAGATTTCGTAACCGCCCTGCTTGGAATATCCCGAACGGGCGATGGCAAGCTGGCGGCCCTGGAATTCGAACCAACCAAAGCGGAAAAACCGCACGTTCTTGATCGCGTCGCCAAAGACCCGCGCCATCAGCTCGTCCGACTTGGGGCCCTGAATGGCCAGCGGCGACACGTCCGGCTCGTCCACCAGCACGTCCAGCCGGTAGCCATAGGCGATGCCCTTGACCCACAGCAACAGGTCGCTGTCCGCGATCGAGATCCAGAACCGGTCCTCGGCCAGTTTGACGGCAACGGGGTCGTTCAGCATGCCGCCGGTTTCGTCCACCATCGGCACGTAATAGCACTGCCCCGGAAGCATCCCGCGCAGATCGCGCGGCGTCAGCATCTGCATCAGCCGCGAGGCGTCGGGTCCGCGGACCTCGACCTGCCGTTCGCAGGCAACGTCCCAGACCTGAACCGCCGATTTGAGGTGGTGGTAGTCTTCGGTCACGCTGCGGAACACGGTCGGCAGCAACATGCGGTTATAGACGGTGTATCCCTTGACCCCTGCGGCCTCGACCCCGTCAGAGAAGGGCGTGCGGCGCACGCGGCGCGATGGTGCGATCTGTGCCATGGCGGCTATCCTGATTGATGAGTTTCAAATCTCTGCCGACCGGCATCGCAGGAGCCGGGCGGCAGGTGTTTCGGGTGCGCTTAGCGCGGGCCGTGCCAGTCGATCTGGCAGATTTCGGCGCTGCGGCCGTCAAAGTCCCACACGCGGCCATAGGCGCGCACGCGGCCCTGATCGGCCTTTGCAACGGTGATATCGGGGCCCATCCAGTATTCGGTATTGGTGACCACGATGTCTTCGCCGTTCTTGCCGGTGACCGGCGTGATAGAGCCAGAAATCTTTTTGCCCACGGTCAGGCGGCGGGTCTTGCCCTCGGTCACGAAATCGATCGGAGCCCGTTCCGCGCCGATGAATTCGCTGACCAGAACCTTGAACAATCCGGTGGTGCCGCGCGCTTTGCCCGACATGATGTTGATCAGCGCGTCATAGGCCGCATGGCTGGCGCGGTCGTCGATGAATGCCGCGGCCTTCCAGTTGCCGCGCGCCATCTTGCCGGGGATTTCCAGCAGCAGGCCGACGTTCAGACCCGACAGGTCCTCGTCGCCGTAATGGCCGCTGTCGATGCGGATGCCCGCCCAGCCCATGCAGTAGCCCTCGGTCGGGGGATGGTCGCCAAGGCTGATCACGCAGGGGCAGAACACCGTGCAGTTGCAGTTGAGGATCAGTTCGCCCTTGATCGACCACGGAATCGCGCCGGGTGCCACCGGCGATGCGGCCGGGTGGCGAGAGCTGATCTTGGCCGGTGCTGCGATCTTGTCAGATGCCATGGTTTGGTCCTTTCGTCAGGTCAGAAGTACAACGACCGCTCCGGCAAAAAGGGCATAGCCCGCCGGTTTGGTCAGGGGGCGCCCAAGTCGGGGCAGTTTTTCAAAGGTCATAAAGAGCGTCGCCGCCCCCATCCAGATCAGGTTCATGGTGCCGCCGACAAAACCCAGCAGCATCAGCGCCCAGCAACATCCAAGACAGACAACCCCCAGCCGCAGCCCCATCGACAGGGCGGCGCGGGCGCCGGGTTTCCAGTGTTGCATGAAAAAGGTGATCGGCATCCGGCACTTGGACAGGCAGGCGTCCTTCAGGGCGGAGAACTGGTAAAGCCCTGCGACCACCATCAGCGACGCGCTCAGATAGCGTGACAGGCTGGATCCGTCGGGGGCGACCAGTCCGGCGCGGCCCAGTCCGATTTGCAGCCCCGCCCCGATGGCCGATGCCGCGATCCAGATCACCAGGTAGCCAAGGACCATCGCCGACACGGTCGCCGGGGACGACGCCCCTGCCCCGCCCAGATCGACAAAGGTCCGCAGCGACGGCACAAAGGTCGGCAACATCATCGCCGCCGCCATCAGCGCCCACATGGCCCACAGCGCCAGAGGATCGGAACTGGCCGCCGACGCACAGAGCGCGGCCCAGATTTCAGCCGGAAAACTGTCGTAGCCGTCCAGCGGGCGCGACATCATGATCACGCCCAGCCATGACAAAAGGATCAGCCCGTAGACGCCCAGCCAGATCGAACCACCACGCCCGAACGGCACGGCGAACATGCTCTGCCTTGGCTGCTGGCTGTGCGACATCCGATCCCCTTCGGGCGACACTGGGACAAAATAACTGGACGATGGCGTCGAGTCTGGCCTAGCTTCGCCCCAACCGCATCCAAATGTCAAA
Organism: Marivivens sp.; assembly: GCA_023263105.1. Classification (GTDB taxonomy): domain Bacteria; phylum Pseudomonadota; class Alphaproteobacteria; order Rhodobacterales; family Rhodobacteraceae; genus JALQXR01. The sequence continues at coordinate 3,629 of JALQXR010000213.1, forward strand.
CATTTAATGTCTGACAATTGACAAAACCAGCCGAGCGCAAGGGCCCCATGAAACACA
>JALQXR010000214.1 GCA_023263105.1 Marivivens sp.
CGGCATGGCCGGACGGGGCCACGACGCCTATCCGACCTTCGACTTTGCCGACCCGATGGGCGAATCGACCTGCGTCGCCTGCGGCGAATGTGTCCAAGCCTGCCCGACCGGCGCCCTGATGCCCGCCACCGTGCTGGACGCCGCCGAAGTGGGCGACCGCGCCGATTTCGACCGCGAGGTGACCTCGATCTGCCCGTTCTGCGGTGTCGGCTGTCAGGTCAGCCTCAAGATCAAGGACGACAAGGTCAAATACGTCGAAGGCATCAACGGCCCCGCCAACGAAGGCAGACTTTGCGTCAAGGGCCGCTTTGGCTTCGACTATATCCACCACCCCCACCGCCTGACCAAACCGCTGATCCGCAAGGACGGCGCGCCCAAGGGTCTGAACGTCGACCCCGCGAACCCGCTCACCCATTTCCGCGAAGCGACATGGGACGAAGCACTGGACATGGCGGCCAAGGGGCTTGGCGGTCTGCGGGAAACGCACGGCGGCGGCTCTGTGGCGGGCTTCGGCTCGGCCAAATGTTCGAACGAAGAAGCCTATCTGTTCCAAAAGCTGATCCGGCAGGGATTTGGACATAACAACGTCGACCACTGCACGCGGCTTTGCCATGCCTCCTCGGTCGCGGCGCTGATGGAAAACGTCGGCTCGGGCGCGGTGACCGCGACCTTTAACCAGATCGAAAACGCCGATGTGGCGATCGTGATCGGCGCCAACCCGATCGAAAACCACCCCGTCGCCGCAACCTATTTCAAACAGTTCGCCAAACGCGGCGGCAAGTTGATCGTGATGGATCCGCGCGGCGTGGGCCTGCGTCGCCACGCGACCCATATGCTGAAATTCCGCCCCGGTGCGGATGTGTCCATGCTGAACGCGATCATGCATGTGATCGTCGAAGAGGGTCTCTACGACCAGTCCTATATCGAAAAATTCACCGAGAACTGGGACGCCGAAAAGGCCCACCTGAAGGCTTACTCGCCCGAAAAAATGGAGCCGATCTGCGGTATTCCCGCCGACAAGCTGCGGCAGGTCGCCCGCGACTTTGCCACCGGCGGGGCCGGAATGATCTTTTGGGGCATGGGCGTCAGCCAGCACATCCACGGCACCGACAATTCGCGCTGCCTGATCAGCCTTGCGCTGATGACCGGAAACGTCGGCAAACCCGGAGCCGGGCTGCACCCGCTGCGGGGGCAGAACAACGTGCAGGGCGCGTCGGATGCGGGCCTTATCCCGATGTTTTTGCCCGATTATCAGACCGTCACCAGCGACGACATCCGCGCAAAGTTTTCGGGTGTTTGGGGGTCCGGCGACTGGTCTCCGAACAAGGGGCTTACAGTCACCGAAATCCTGGACGCGGTCCACGCGGGCGACATCAAGGGCATGTATATCCTTGGCGAAAACCCCGCCATGTCCGACCCGGATGTGACCCACGCCCGCGACGCGCTGGCCAGCCTCGAATGCCTTGTCGTTCAGGACATCTTTCTGACCGAGACCGCGAACTATGCCGACGTGATCCTGCCCGCCGCCGCCTTCTATGAAAAGAACGGCACCGTGACGAACACCAACCGTCAGGTCCAGATCGGCCGCGCCGCGGTCACTCCGCCCGGCGAAGCGCGCGAGGATTGGGCGATCACGACCGAACTGGCGAAACGGCTGGGGCTGGACTGGGGCTATACCCACCCGTCCCAGGTCTTTGCCGAAATGAAGGCCACGATGAAGTCTCTCGACAACATCACATGGGACCGGCTCGAGTCCGAAGGCGCTGTGACCTACCCCAGCCTGTCGGCTGCGGACCCCGGCCAGCCGATTGTGTTCGGCGATGGCTTTCCGCGGGCGGGCGGACGGGCAAAGTTCACGCCGGCCAGTGTGATCTCTCCGGACGAAGTGCCCGATGCCGATTATCCGATGATCATCACCACGGGCCGCCAGCTGGAACATTGGCATACCGGCTCGATGACCCGCCGCGCGACCGTGTTGGACGCGATCGAACCCGAGGCGAACTGCTCGCTCCACCCCGCGACGCTGGACCGTCTGGGGGTCAGCCCCGGTGGCATGGTGCGGCGGGAGACCCGGCGCGGCACGATCACGATGCTCGCCCGCGCCGACCGCGCCTTGGCCGAGGACATGGTGTTCGTCCCCTTCGCCTTTGTCGAGGCCGCGGCAAACGTCCTGACCAACCCCGCGCTCGACCCCTATGGCAAAATCCCCGAATTCAAATTCGCAGCCGTTCGGGTCACAGCCGCCTAGGATCGCCCGCCTAGTCGCGGAAATCACCGCCCGCTTCGGACCCACCGGAGCGGGCTTTTCATTGTTTTGACGCTTTTTGGGTTATTTTTAATTGAGCGTTCAAATAATAATTGCTACCCTGCACCCGAGTCCTGCCGAAGCATGCCAGACGGGAGAGTAGAATGGACATCCGGACCACTAAGACCGAACTTGGAAATAACTGGGACCGCCGCGGGTTGCCCGCGTGGAGCTTTCATAACGAAGAGCTTCTTGAGGCGGAAAAAGAACTCTTGTTCCGGCGTCACTGGCAACTGGTTTGCCATGTGAACGACGTGGCCGAGCCCGGCGACTATGTGGCCCGCGACATGGTGGGCGAACGCGCCCTGATCGTGCGCGGCAAGGACGGAGAGGTCAGGGCCTTTCACAACCTCTGCCGCCATCGGGGCAGCCGTGTGGTGCCCGACGAAGCCGGCCATTGCCGGTCCGCCATCATCTGCCCGTTCCACGGCTGGGTGTTCAATCTGGACGGGACCCTGCGCGGTCCGTCCCAGCCCAACAGCCTGCCCGACCTCGATCCGGTGAAATGGGGCCTCAAGCCTCTTGAAATGGACATCTGGCAAGGCTTCGTCTTTGTCCGGTTCAAGCCGGGCCCGCAGCCAAAGATTTCGGAACAACTGGCTCACTTCGACGAAGAAGTGGCCCAATACGACCTCGAGTCGCTCGTCCCCGATGGAAAGGGCCCGTGGTCGGACGAACTGGTCGCAAACTGGAAATGCGTCCGCGACGTCGACAACGAAGGCTACCACGTCCCGATGGCGCATCCGGGTCTGGCCGACCTTTTTGGCGACAACTACTATGACGAGGCCTTCAGCAAGGGCACCAACCGGTCGTTTTCCACCTTTAAGGAAGCCAGCAGCCGCCTCTGGAGCGTTCGCAACTACAAATCCGTCCTACCCGAAGTGCCCGAACTGGACAGCGACCACAGACGGTCGTGGCTTTATCTTGGGGTCTTCCCTAACACGGTCTTCGGCATCTATCCTGACAGCGTGATCTTTTATCACGAATTCCCGCTCTCGACGGGCAAGACGATCCAGCGGGGCGCGACCTACAAGCGCCCGAACGAAGACCGCAGGATGCGTCTGGCCCGTTACCTGAGTGGCCGGATCGACCGGGTGACGACAAAGGAAGACGAACAGTTGATCGAATGGACTTGGGAAGCGGCGGAATCGAGCGGGTATGACGGGATCATCCTGTCCGACCTCGAATACGGCGTGCGCAGCTACCACGACGAATTGCGCCGCCTGTATCCCGTCCTGAACGAAGACGAGCCCGCGCGCGGCAGCCTGTCGGCGCGCAACGCCGAACTGATCGCGGAGACTGAGGGATGACGCTCGTTAACCTGCACCAAGCACAGGACCGGTTTCGTT
>JALQXR010000215.1 GCA_023263105.1 Marivivens sp.
AAGGTCTCTTCGTCCAACCCGCCCGCGATGCGCACCATCTCCATCACGTCCTCGACCCGCTCTTTGCCAAGGCTATAGGCGTGCATCACCTTGTCGGTCAGCGTGAGTTTGTCGAACAGCACGTCCAGATGCCGGACCGAGGGGTGGATGTCCACCGGCTCGACCGGATAGCCGCCGGCAAAGTGGATGCAGTTGAAATGCTGGGTCAGCCGCAAGAGGTTGGCGCAGTGTTCGCGGGTGCCGGTGACCTTTTTCCCGATCTCGAGGTCAAAGTAGTTCGGCGGGGACGACACGTTGCCGAAAAGGATCGCCTTGCCCCCGATGGGCAGTTCGCGGGCCGGATTTCGGGGCGTGATGGTGAAGACCTCGGGCGCGTGGCCCAGCATCTCCATCACCCAGTCGCGGCCCATCTTTACGTTGGTGCCTTCGACCTTGCAGCCGGCCTGTTTGAATATCTCCAGCGCCTCCTCGTTCAGGAATTCGATCCCGATGTCCTCGAGGATGCGCATCGCGCCGTTGTGGATCGCCTCGACCCCTTCGGGGCCCAAAGGCTCGGTCGGACGGTCCGTGTTGATCGGAATCCGCCACGGCATCTGTTGGAACAGGTCTTGGGACCGGCGGGCCGTATTGGCGGCGCGGCCACCGGAACGGCGTTTGCGGGCGGCATCGGTCATCTGGAACCCTCCTCTTTGGCCCTATTCAACCGGGCCCGGAGGGGTAAGCTGTTAGATCTGCGACACCCAAGGTCGCAATCGTCCAACCGTCAGGCTTTTCGCCGGTCCAGCCAGTCGGGCAGATCCGCGATCGAGGTCAGGACGTCGTCCGCGACATAAGACAGCTCTCCGGCCAGCGCGGGGCCCGTCAGGACCCCCAGCGTCGCCATTCCCGCCGCCTGCCCCGCGTGCAGGTCGTGCAGGCTGTCGCCAATCATCACACATTCGTCCGGCAACAGCCCGGTCGCCGCACAGAACGCCAACAGCGGGTCCGGAGCAGGCTTTGCCCCGTGGCCGCTGTCGTATCCGGCGACGAAATCCATCAGCGACGTGATGCCCGCGCGGGCGATATGGGTGCGGGCGGGGGCCTCGGCGTCGTTGGTGACCACCCCCAGCATATAGCCCTTTGCCTTTAGGTCCTGCATCAGGGGCCGCAGAGGCGCGGCTTCGACCTGAGGCACGGTGCTGGCCTTTGCCCGCATCTGCGCGACCAGCGGTTCAAGCGTTATGCCCTGCAGATAGGGCAACACTTCTTCAGCGACCCGCGCCGTGGTCTCGGCGATGACGATCGCACCGGGCCGGAAACTGCGGCTGCCCGCGTCGTACCCCATGACCTCGGCCAGTTGCGACGCCAGCACCGAGTCGCCCCCCGCCAGATCGTCGATCATCCCCGCGGCCCAAGCGCCCCAGGTGGCGTTAAAGTCGAAAAGGGTTCCGTCCTTGTCAAAGATAATTCCGCGAATTTCGGCCATAACTACCTGTTTTTGTTTGATTGTTGCGGTTGATCAGGTCCAGTGGACCCGCCCCGAGCCCGGCAGCGCGTTCAGCGCCCTGAGCGGCAGGTCATAGGCCAGATCGGCCGTGTTGCAGAACTCCATGACCCAACTGTCGTCCATCGTCAGAAACTCTAGCACGGACGCCAGAAAGACCGGATCGCTGGCCCGCTTGGCCAGATCTGCGGTGTCGGCCCCCGACGAGCCCTGGAACACCGGCAGCAATTCATCATGGCCCGCAAGCCACCCCAATGCGTGCAGCGCGATCGTTTCGGCTTTGTCAGGGGACATTGGTCAGGGACTCACAGTTATCAAGGAATTGTTAACTAATTCGAACGACACTCTAACAAAGGTCTATGGGCCTTCAAGGGCATGTCCGGAAACGCCGCTCTGGAACCGCCACAAAAGGAAGATTGGATGCCAGGCAGGATCCTGATCATAGATAAGATCGCCACCAACAGGATCGTGTTGAAGGTTAAGCTGGCTTCGGCCCGTTACGACGTGACTGTCTGCTCGCAGTCTGACGAAGCGGTCGACGTGATCAGGGCGACGATGCCGCATCTGGTCATCGCAGGCGCCAATTCGCTCACCCCCGCCGTGACCGACTGTATCATCGAGTCGCGAGGCTCGGCGGGACGGCTGACCATGCCGGTCATCGCGATCACCAAAGACCGCGGCACGGATGCCCGCGCAGTCCTGTTGGGTGCCGGCGCGGACGAGGTGCTGGAACGGCCCGTGGCAGAGGTGACGCTGTTGGCGCGGGTCCGGTCCCTGTTGCGCGCGCGCGCCGCGTCCTCCGATCTGCGGCCGCACGAAGACACCTCTTTCGCGCTGGGTTTCGCCGAAAAACCAGAGGGCTTCGCCCCTGCCCCGCGGGTTGTGCTGCTGGCTCCTCCGACGAGACAGTCCGCGCGCCTGTCGCGGCACCTTGGTCGGGCAGGGTTCCGGCCCGCGGCAATCGTCGACCCGATGAACGCGTTCCTCGACGGGTCGCTGACGGCCGACGTCTATGTGATCGACGCTCAGCACGCATGGTCCGTCGCCGAAGACAGCGCGGTCTTTGGCCTGATCTCGGACCTGCGCAGCCGACCCGAAAGCCGACATGCCGCGATCCTTTTGGTGGCGGCGGAAACTGCAGCCGACATCCGCAGCATGGCCTTCGATCTGGGGGCGGACGACGTGGTCGACTTTGACGCGGGTGCTGAGGAACTCAGGCTACGGCTTGGGTCTCTGGCGCGGCAGGTGACCGCGATGTCGGGCCTGCGTGAAACCATGCGAAGCGGGCTAGAGGCAGCGGTCCACGACCATCTGACCGGGCTGCACAACCGCCGCTACGCCATGCCGCGCCTGTCCCGCATGCTCAAGGCAACGCACGACGCTCCGGAAATTTCGCAGGTCGGGGTCATGGTGATCGACATCGACTATTTCAAACGGATCAACGACCGATACGGCCATGGTGTCGGGGATCGGGTACTGGTGGAAATCGCCAGCCGATTGCAGTCCTGCCTGCGCCCCGCCGACCTGATCGCCCGCATCGGAGGCGAAGAATTTCTGGTCGCCCTGTCGCATACCGGCAAGTCCGATGCGCTAGAGACCGCCGAACGCCTAAGGCAGGTGGTCGAATCCCACGAAATCCGCTGCGGCTCTGACCGTATACAGGTCACCCTGTCGATCGGCGTCGCGGTGTCGGCGCTGACAGAGTCGGGCGAAGACGCCTCGGCCATCCTAAGGCGCGCGGACAGGGCGCTGTTCGGCGCAAAGTCGCGCGGCAGGAATAAGGTCAACCTGTCCAGCCCGGCCGCCGCCTAGGGCAAGTTACGGGATTTAGGGTCGTGCGTTGCCCTGCCGGATGCGGGTGGTAAGCCTGTCGGCAAAGGCACGGCGCTGCTCTGGGCTCATGGTCTTGATCCGCTCCAGTATCGCCTCTTGCCCTTCGGCCATGATGCCTGCGGCACGGTCTCGTTCGGACTGGAACAGGGACTCGATCACGGCGGGGTCGAAAGGATCGGCGCGCAGGGCGGTCAGGAACTCTGCGGTCGCCGCGGCGCGGTCGCGTCGGTCGGTGGCGTGCATGTCCAGATGCCCGCGCATCCGGTCCCTTAGGGCGGCACGGTCGCCGCGCTCCATCGCGTCGGCGAACGGTCCCA
>JALQXR010000216.1 GCA_023263105.1 Marivivens sp.
GGCAGGGTCTGTGTCGCGGAAGTCGAAGAGATCGTCCCGCGCGGCTCTATCGACCCGGACCACATCCATCTGCCGGGTATCTATGTGCATCGCCTGATCCAGGGGCAGCACGAAAAACGCATCGAACAGCGCACCGTGCGCCAGAAGGAGACCGCATAATGCCCTGGGATCGCAATCAGATGGCGGAACGCGCAGCACAGGAACTAGAGGACCGTACCTATGTGAACCTCGGCATCGGCATCCCGACGCTGGTGGCCAACTATGTCGGCGAAAAGGACATCACGCTGCAATCGGAAAACGGCATGCTGGGCATGGGCCCGTTCCCCTTCGACGGTGACGAGGATGCGGATCTGATCAATGCAGGCAAGCAGACGATCACGGAACTGAACCGGACATCGTATTTCGACAGTGCCACCAGCTTTGGCATGATCCGAGGCGGCAAGATCGCGGCCGCGATCCTTGGCGCGATGGAAGTGGCGGAAAACGGCGATCTGGCGAACTGGATGATCCCCGGAAAGCTCGTGAAAGGCATGGGCGGCGCGATGGATCTGGTGGCCGGTGTTGGTCGTGTGGTGGTGGTCATGGATCACACCAACAAGCATGGCGACAGTAAGGTTCTTAAAAATTGCACCCTGCCGCTGACCGGCAAGGGCGTGGTAGATCGGATCATCACGAACCTTGGCGTTCTGGACGTCGTGGAAGGCGGCCTGCGGATCGTCGAACTGGCCGACGGGGTGAGCGAGGCAGAGTTCCGCGCCGCCACCGAGGCAACGTTAGTCTGACACGGTCGGCAACAGGGGCTTGCGCCTGACCGATATCTCTGGCTCTGAAATCGGGTTCGCCTGTCGGGTAACGGCTTGGGTTAGTTCGGGTTTTCCTGACAGCGGCCCAGCACGGCGCGGGCTTTGGTCATGACGTTGGCGGGCGGCCCCTCTGGCGGAGGGGCGGCGCGTCGGTCGGCCAGATCGTTGTCCAGCCGCGACAACAGGTTCTCATCCGCGAGTCCGTTGTTGCTTAGCGGAAAGTTCGCGCCGAAATACCGCGAATTCCAGACCTGCGTTCGGCAATTGTCGACTGTGTGCTGCTCGGCAAGGTATTGCCCCTTTGGCCCGAGTTTCTGGATCAGCTCGTCCCCGATCTGCTCGGGCGAGACCCGCAGGCCTTCCCACATCTTCTTTAGCAGCCCCGCAAGATCGTCGCACAGCAGAAGCGCGTGTTCGGAATAGGTCAGTCCCTGGTCGAGCGACCCCAGATAGTCGCAGGTGGCAGGGCGATTGTAGAACATCTGCATCATCGAGGTCGACAATTCCCAGACAGCATCCTGATTGAAACGGCGCGCGACCGAACAGCCGCCGGTGCCGGTCAGCGGCGGAATGCCAAGCCGGTGGCGGATCTGGCAGGCCGCCATGTCGGCCAGCGACGTCTGCGCAAAGCTCCCGATAGCGCCGGTTGCGGGTTCCATGAAGTAGACGTCGGAACAGCCGATACAAAAGCTGCCTTCGGCTGCCAGTTGCCCCAGAACCATCGCCGCAAGATCGGTCATCAGCGAATGTGTCAGGCAGCCCGCCAGCGTGATGGGCGAGGATGCGCCGCCGATGGGCAGGGTCCCGACCCCGACCGGAATGCCGGACCGCGCCCCGAGGATGATCTGGTCGATATGGATGCGCGCAAAGCTGACCGGCAGAGGAGTGACCAGATGCAGGAAATAGGGCTTTTCGCGCAGGGCTTTGGCGCCCCCGCGCAGTTCTTCTGCGATCTCGATCACCGCCTGCAGCGACGACGGATATTCGCAGAGGTATTCAATCGGCTTTGTGGTGTTTTCCATCATGCAGACGAATTCGTCCACTTCGCCGTATTGGGTCGAATTGGCGACGTTCTTGGCCGCGATGCAGACCGCGTCGATATTGGGCAAACCGTCGGCAAGCCGAGTGATCCGCGCCAGATCTTCGCGGTTGGAGGGGCGCGGCTCTCCGATTTCGTCGTCATAGACCCCGATACAGGTCATGCCCGGCATGAAGCGGGTGTGGTCGCAATCGATGGAAACGGGGTTCTCGCCGTTGCGATCCCATAGAACGGTGCGCTTGCCCACGGTTTTCAGAGCGCGGCGCGTCACGGATTCCGGAATCTTGACGATGCCGTCGTCGTCAACCCTGCAACCGGCGGCCCGCAAGAGGTCATCAGCCTCGGTTCCCGGTTCGAACACCACCCCCGAAGTGGCGACCAGACGGATGGCCGTGTCGATGATCAGTTCGGCTTCCGCGTCGGTCAGCGGCGAATAGGGGCGCGTGCTGCCCGCATGTCTGCCGGTCGGTTCGGGGATTACATTGGTATCGGCCTTGCGCGAGCGGCGACGAGTTCGTGTCATGTGTATGCCTCGGTGGTATGCCTCGGTCTGGCGTCGGGCCGCAGGGTAGACCAGAACCTCTCCGGCTTCAAATAATATTTGAGTGCTCAATCAAATTGTGAGATGAAAAGGCAACCACCCGACGCAGCTGCGGTCCGGGTGAACGTCCGCGCGACACCACATAGAAAGGCATAGCCATGCGGGATCCAAGGCACGATATCCTATTTGAGCCCGTCAAGATCGGGCCGGTGACCGCAAAGAACCGGTTCTATCAGGTGCCGCATTGCACCGGCATGGGTTGGCGCCGCCCGCAGATGCTGGCCGCGATGCGGGGCGTGAAGGCCGAAGGCGGGTGGGGGGTCGTCAACACAGAGTTCTGCTCGGTCCACCCGATCTCGGACAACGAAGCCTTTGCCAACGCGGCGCTTTGGGACAGTGACGACGTTCGGGCCAACCGGCTGATGACGGACGCGGTGCATGATCATGGCGCTTTGGCCGGTGTCGAGCTGTGGCTTGGCGGCGGGATGGTGATGAACCTTGCCAGCCGGCTTCCGCCCTATGGGCTGCGCAACCGGCCCCAGACCGACAGCAGCGTCTACAATCCCGGTCAAACCCGCAAGATCGACAAACAGGACATTCGCGATCTGCGCCGGTGGCACCGCGATGCCGCAAAGCGGGCGGTCGATGCGGGGTTTGACATCGTCTATGTCTATGCGACGCACGGTTATCTGATTTCGGAATTCCTTGATCCCACGGTGAACAACCGCAGCGACGAATACGGCGGCTCGCTTGAAAACCGCACCCGCATCATTCGTGAATTGATCGAGGAAACCCGCGAAGCGGTCGGAGACAAGATCGCGGTCGCCACGCGCTTTAGCGTCGATCTGAACGATGCCGAAACCTATGACGCGTTCGGCCTGCTGGCCGACCTGCCGGACCTGTGGGACCTGACCGTGCCGGATTACGGCGTCGAAATGGGCGCGAGCCGGTTTGTCAAAGAGGGCTCTTTTGTCGACCACATCGCCAAGGCAAAGACCCTGACCTCGAAGCCTGTGGTTGCCGTGGGGCGTTACACGTCGCCCGATACGATGGCGCAAACCGTGCGCACCGGACAGCTTGACCTGATCGGCGCGGCGCGGCCCTCGATCGCGGACCCGTTCCTGCCGAACAAGATCCGCGACGGCCGCCTGAACCTGATCCGCGAGTGCATCGGCTGCAACATCTGCGTCTCTGGTGACCTCACGATGTCGCCCATCC
>JALQXR010000217.1 GCA_023263105.1 Marivivens sp.
GAGCCGATGAACCCCGCGCCGCCCGTAACCAAGAGCTTCATTGCGCGGCCCCGTAGGTGAACGGCGATTTGAACTCTGCCAGCGCCGGAGCCACCGCGTCCTTATCGGACAGGACCGGCGTGATCCCCGCCAGTGGCCAGTCGATCCCGCAGCTGTCCCAGCGCACCGCGCCCTCGGTCGCAGGCGCGTAGTAGTCCGAGCATTTGTAGACGATTTCGCTGTCGGGGAGGAGCGTCATGAAGCCATGGGCAAAGCCTGCGGGGACATAGAGCTGATGGCCGTTCTCGGCCGACAGTTCCGCGCCCATCCACTGGCCATAGGTCGGGCTGCCCCGCCGGATATCCACCGCCACGTCAAAGATCGCCCCCCGCCCGCAGCGCACCAGTTTGGCCTGAGCCGCGGGCGGCGCCTGAAAATGCAAGCCCCGCACCGTGCCCACCTGCGCCGAAAGCGAATGGTTGTCCTGCACGAAATCGACATCCACCCCCAGCTCCGCATAACCCCGCTTGCTATACGTCTCACCAAAAAACCCGCGATGGTCGCCAAATCGGCGTGGGGTCAGAAGCAGGACGTCGGGAAGCGGGGAAGGCGGCAAGGGGCGGCTCCGTCAAATCAGCAGGTATCAAATCGGTCACTTTTGCTGTCGCACCATAAAGTTAATGATTTGTTGTTGTCGACGGGCATTCCGCGCTTAGTCCAGGGTCTGGCGATACCTTTTCAGGGCAATCGCCACGATCACCGTCATGATCACCGCGATATGGGTCAGGTCGACCGCAATATCGGTCAGGTCGGCGCCTTTCAGCATGACCTTGCGCACCAGCCGCAGGAAATGGGTCGCCGGAATGGCCGAGCCGATGGCCTGCGCCCAGCCGGGCATGGCGGCAAAAGGGAACATGAACCCCGACAGCAGGATCGTCGGCAGCAGCAGGAAAAACGACACCTGCATTGCCTGCATCTGGCTACGTGCCACCGTCGAAATCAGAAACCCGAGCGCGAGGTTCACGACGATGAACAGGTTGAACCCGACGAAAAAGGCAACCGGCGAGCCGATAAAGGGCACCTCGAACAGCAGGCGCGACACCAATAGGAAAACGCCGGTCTGGACATAGCCCACCAGCACATAGGGCGTGATTTTCCCCGCCATGACTTCGATGGGGCGGACGGGGGTCGAAATCAGCGTTTCCATCGTGCCGCGTTCGCGTTCGCGGACGATGGCGACGGCGGTGATCATCACCATGGTCAGCGACAGGATCACCGCCAGAAGTCCGGGCACGATATTGGTCGAGGTGCGGGATTCCGGATTATAGAGCCGGTGGACCACCGCCCCGAACGGCGGGGGCTGAGGCGCGGTATAGGCCAGCGGGCCGGTCATGGTCTGGGCGATCACCGTGTTCACGATGCCGGTCATCGCCGCGACCGCCCCTCCGGCGGCGGCAGGGTCCGAGGCATCGGCAGCCACCAGAATATCGGGCCGCAGACCGCGCACCACGTCGCGCTCGAAGGACTTGGGGATCACCACGACAAAGCTGGCCGAGCCGTCGCGCAGGGCGCGTTCCCCTTCGTCCGGACCCGTCACGACGCCTTGGACGTCGAAATAGGTGGACTGCTCCATCCCCATGAGGATGGCGCGTCCGATGGGGCCTTCGTCGACCATCTCGACCAAAGTGGGCAGGTGGCGCGGGTCCGAATTGATCGCATAGCCAAAGATCAAAAGCTGCATGATCGGCACGCCGATCATCATGACAAAGGTGATGCGGTCGCGGCGCATCTGGATGAATTCCTTTGTCAGGACCGCGATGAAACGGGCAAAGGACAGCGTCATTCCGCGGGCCCCCTGAAATTATCGGTGGCACCGGCCATGAGGTAGATGAATGCTTCTTCCAGTTCGGCTTCCTTGCGGACCCAACTGTGGGTGCCCTTGGCCGCGTGCCGCGCCGAAAGCTCGGCCAGCGCCTCTGCATCGGTGCCGGACACGTGCAGCACATGGCCAAATCGGGCGACCTGCCCGACGGCCTTTTCGCGCTTCAACTCGGACTCGAGCGCCGAGATGTCGGGCCCCGTCACCCGCCATGTGTGCAGCCCGATCATCGACGGAATGTCGCGCGACGGGCCCGCGATCAGTTTCTTGCCATAGGCGATATAGGCGATAAAGTCGCACTGGACGGCTTCGTCCATGTAATGGGTGGACACCAGCACCGTCACACCCGCCGCCGAAAGCCGCCGGATTTCATCCCAGAAATCGCGCCGCGCCTTTGGATCGACGCCGGCGGTGGGTTCGTCCAGCAGCAAGAGCGCAGGGTCGTGGATCATGCAGGCCGCAAGGGCGAGCCTTTGTTTCCAACCTCCCGAGAGCGTGCCCGCCAATTGTCCGGCGCGGTCGGCCAGTCCCAGATCGTCCAACGCCTTTGCCACCCGCGCCCGACGGCGCGGAACGCGGTACATCCGTGCGATAAAGTCCAGATTCTCGCGGATTGTCAGGTCCTCGTAGAGCGAGAACTTTTGCGTCATATAGCCGACGTTTTCCTTGATCTGGTTGGCGTTGGTCCGGATGTCATATCCAAGGCAGTGTCCGGTTCCTTTGTCGGGCGTCAACAGCCCGCACATCATGCGGATCGTCGTCGTCTTGCCCGAGCCGTTGGGGCCCAGAAAGCCGTAGATCGCGCCGCGCGGCACGTCCATATCGACATGATCGACCACTGTCCGGTCGCCAAAGACCTTGGTCAGGCCGCGCACCGTTATGGCGTGGTCGGCGGTCATGGTTTCGGGGAAAGCTGGACGGGCTGACCGGGCAGCACGCCGCCCGTGCCGGTCAGGTCCGCCTCTGCCTGAAAGACCAGCCTGGACGACTCGTCCCGACTGTAGATGATCGGCGGGGTGAACTGCGGCGACGACGCCAGCCGCGTGACGCGGGCCTCCATACCTTCGGGGCAGCCATGGCAGGACACGTCGAAAACAGCGCCGATCGTGACCAGCGTTCGGTCCGACTCCGGCACGAAAAACAGCGCTTTAAGACTGTCGGGAGGCAGGATCGCGATGACCGGAGCACCGGCGCCCGCGACCTCGCCTGCGGTGAAAAAGACCTTGTCGACCGTGCCGCTGCCGGGCGCATCGACGACGCGGTCGGACAGGGCTGTGCGGGCGCCTTCCAACTGTGCCTCGGCGGCGGCGATGCTGGCCTCTGCGGCGATTTTCTGGGCGTCGCGCGCCGGAAGCTCGGCAACCTGCAACTGGGCCTGCAGTTGGGCCACGCGGGCATTGGCGCTATCCAGTTTCGACTGGTCGGCATCGACGCGGGCCTGACTGATGGTGCCGCTGGTGAACAGGCGGCGGGTCCGTTCCAGAGTCGTCTCGGACAGGTGCTGGTCGGCAACCGCCTGATCAAGGCTTGCGCGGATGACTTCGATTTCCTCGGCCCGCCCGCCGGTTTGCAGGTTGGCAAGGTTGGCGCGCGCGACCGCGACCTGCGCCTCTGCGGCGCGAAGGTTGGCGGTCTGGGCGCTGTCATCCAGCCGGAACAGGGTTGCGCCCGTCGCTACGGTATCGCCTTCGCGAACCAGAACCGTGCTGATCCGGCCGCTCGCGGCGGCGGCGATGTACAG
>JALQXR010000218.1 GCA_023263105.1 Marivivens sp.
AAGGGGCTCTGGTGTTTGCAGCTGTCGCCCGAAACCGGTGGCGGCGGGCTGACCAAAGCCGAAATGGCGGTCTGTTACGAAGAAATGAACCGCTCGATTTTTGGGCCCGTCACGTTCAACTCTGCCGCGCCCGACGATGGCAACATGATGGTGCTAGAGCGCCTTGCAACGCCCGACCAACAGGCCCGCTGGCTTGCCCCGATCGTCTCGGGCGAGGTCAGGTCCGCCTTTGCGATGACCGAACCCCATCCCGGAGGCGGTTCGGACCCCGGAATGATCCGGACCAGAGCCGAAAGGGACGGCGACGGCTGGGTCATCCACGGCCATAAATGGTTCATCACCGGAGCCGAGGGCGCGGGGCATTTCATCTTGCTTGCGCGGACGTCGGACGATGCGCGCAACGGCCTGACCGCGTTCCTGTTCCACCGCGACGCTCCGGGATGGGAAATCAAGCGCAGGATCGGCATCATGGGACCCGAGGAACACGGCGGCCACTGCGAATTGGTGTTTGACGGATTGCGGGTGCCCGAGGCGGATGTGCTGGGCGGTGTCGGGCGCGGGATGAAGGTCACCCAGACCCGACTGGGACCCGCGCGGCTGACCCATTGCATGCGCTGGCTGGGGCTTGCCAAACGCTGCGTCGACATCGCGACCGACTACGCGTCAGAGCGCATGGGCTTTGGCATCCGGCTGGCCGACCGCGAAAGCGTGCAGCTGATGCTGGGCGGGCTTGCGATGGATATCGAGGTCGGGCGGCTGCTGGTCATGAAAGCCGCGTGGGAAATCGATCAGGGTCGCTATGCGCAAAAGGAAATCTCGATGGCGAAAATCCATGTCGCCAATTTGCTCCACCGCGCCGCGGACACCGCGATCCAGATCAACGGGGCGCGGGGCTATTCGACGGACACTCCGCTAGAGTGGATCTATCGCTATGCGCGTCAGGCACGGCTGGTCGATGGCGCGGACGAGGTGCACAAGATGCTTTTGAACCGGCACCTTTCCGATCTGGGACGCGGGTTCTGGCACTGGGACGTGGCAGAGCCGGCATGACGGACGCGCCCGATTTCCATCCCGCCCGTCTAGAGGGGTATCTGAAGTCCCGCTGGGGCTGCGGGACCATGACGCTGGACCGGATCGGCGGGGGCCAATCCAACCCGACCTATGCCCTGCGGATCGGGTCGCGCGATCTGGTGTTGCGCAAACAGCCGTCGGGGCCGATCCTGCGCGGCGCCCATGCGGTCGACCGCGAATTCCGCGTGTTGGGGGCGCTTGCCGGAACCTCGGTGCCGGTGCCTCAGCCTGTGTTGTTCGAAGCCGACCCCGCCGTCATCGGCACGCCGTTTTATCTGATGGAACGGGTCGAGGGCCGCGTGTTGGCGGATTGCGCCCTGCCCGACATTCCGCGCGACGACCGCGCCGCGATCTGGATGGGTCTGGCCGATGCGCTGGCAAAGCTGCACGCGGTCGACCCCATGGCGATCGGCCTGTCGGACTTTGGCAAACCGGGGAATTACTTTGAACGGCAGCTGGCCCGCTGGACGCGGCAATGGCACAGCGCCGATGTCGCGCCGATCCCCGATCTAGAGGTCGTGGCCGACTGGCTCCACGCGACCCTGCCCGCCGACGATGGCCGCGTGAGCATCGCGCATGGGGATTTCCGGATGGGCAACATGATCTTTCACCCCACCGAGCCGCGCGTGGTGGCGATCCTGGATTGGGAACTGTCGACGCTGGGCCACCCGATGGCCGATCTGGGGTTCGCCGCGATGCCGTGGCATTCGTCGCCCGACGAATACGGCGGTATCCTTGGGCTTGACCATCAGGGGCTTGGGTTGCCGTCCGAGCCGGACTTTGTCGCGCGTTACAGGGCCGCCCTGCCCGACGCGCCGCGGCTGCTGCCGTTTCACAAGGTCTTTGCCCTGTTCCGGTTTGCCGTGATCTTTATCGGCATCGCAGAGCGGGTCCGCCAAGGCACTGCCGCAGGCGGCAACGCGGACCGGCTGGGACCGCTGGCCGAACGCTTTGCGGCGCGGGGGCGGGACCTGATTGAAGGACTGGGTTAACGGCGCGACGCCAGTATCAGGTCGGCGGCCTTTTCGGCCATCATGATGGTGGGTGAATTGGTGTTGCCGCTGGTGATTTTCGGCATCGCGCTGGCATCCACCACCCGCAGGCCCCCGATCCCGCGCAAACGCATCTCTGCGTCCAGGGGCGCATCGTCATCCGCGCCCATCCGCACCGTGCAGGTCGGATGGAAAATCGTGGTGCCGATATCGCCCGCCGCGCGCGCCAGATCGTCGTCGGTTTCTGCTGCCGGTCCGGGTTTCACCTCTTGGGGATTATAGCGCGCCATGGCCGCCTGCCCCATGATCCGCCGCGTCAACCGAAGCGCATCGACCGCGACGCGCCGGTCGCCTTCGGTCGACAAATAATTCGGAGCGATCAGCGGCTTGTCGAACGGGTCCGCGCTGCGCAACCGGACCGTGCCGCGCGACTCTGGGCGCAGGTTGCAGACCGAGGCGGTGATCGCAGGATAGGCGTGCAGCGGCTGGCCAAAGGCATCCAGCGACAGGGGCTGGACGTGATACTCTAGGTCGGCGGTCGCAAGGTCGGGACGCGACTTGGCAAAGGCCCCCAACTGGCTGGGCGCCATCGACATCGGGCCAGAGCGTTTCAGGACGTATTCCATCCCGATCCTTGCCTTGCCCCAGATGGAATTTGCCAGCGTGTTCAGAGTCTTGGCCCCTGTCAGCCGCCACGAACACCGCAGTTGAAGGTGGTCTTGCAGGTTCGATCCCACGGCGGGCATGTCCTGCTGGACCTCGATCCCATGGTCCATAAGATGCGCCGCTGGCCCCAGTCCGGACATCTGCAGGATCTGGGGCGACCCGATGGCGCCCGCGCTCAGGATCACCTCGGCAGAGGCGCGGGCCTCTTTCGGGGTGCCGTTCTGGATGTAGCGGACGCCGACCGCGCGGCCATTTTCGATGATCAGGCCGGTCGTGTGGGCGCGGGTTTCGACCCGCAGGTTGTCGCGGGCGCGGGCCGTGCGCAGAAAGGCCTTGGCGGTGTTCATCCGCCAACCCGCGCGCTGGTTCACGCGGAAATAGCTGACGCCTTCGTTGTCGCCGGTGTTGAAATCGCGCACCGCCGGAATCCCCGCCTCGACCGCCGCATCGCGCCAGTGGTCCAGCACGTCCCAGTGCAGGCGCTGGTTCTCAACGCGCCATTCGCCGCCTTCGCCATGCAGGTCCGAGGCGCCTTCGACGTAGTCTTCGGATTTCTTGAAATAGGGCAGCACGTCGTCCCAGCCCCAGCCGGTCAGACCCATCTGCCGCCAGCCATCGTAATCCGCCGCCTGCCCGCGCAGATAGAGCATACCGTTGATCGAACTGCAGCCGCCCAGCACCTTGCCCCGCGGATAAAGCAGAGATCTGCCGTTCAGACCCGGCTCGGACTCGGTCCGGAATTGCCAGTCGGTGCGGGGGTTATCGATGCAATACAGATAGCCCATCGGGATATGGACCCAGTGGTAATTGTCCTTGCCGCCCGCCTCTAGCAAGAGCACGCGGTGACCGGCATCGGCGAGTCG
>JALQXR010000219.1:0-3153 GCA_023263105.1 Marivivens sp.
GGAAGGGCTTAGAAAGCATTGCCCCGGAATGATCATCCAGTTTTCGACCGGCGGACGCTCGGGCGCGGGCAAGACCCGAGGCGGGATGCTGCCGCTCAGGCCGGACATGGCGTCCTTGTCGGTCGGCTCGAACAACTTTCCGACCCGCGTCTATGAAAACCCTCCCGATCTGGTCGACTGGCTTGCGCAGGAAATGCTGGCCTATGGCGTCAAACCCGAGGTCGAGGCCTTTGACCTGAGCCACATCCTAAAGGCAAAGGATATGGCCGATCGGGGACAGTTGGCCGGCACACCCTATGTGCAGTTCGTCATGGGCGTAAAGAATGCCATGCCCGTCGATCGTGACGTGTTCGACTATTACATCCATACGGTGCGCAGGCTCTTTGGTCCCGACGCGCCATGGTGCGCCGCCGGTATCGGAGCGCATCAGGTGACGCTGAACGAATGGGCCATCGGCGCGGGCGGCCATGCCCGCACGGGGCTAGAGGACAACGTCAGGCTCGACCGCGACAGATTAGCGCCCAGCAACGCGGCACTGGTCCAGCGGGCAGCGGATATCTGTGCAAAAGTCGGGCGGCCCGTCGCCACCCCCGCCGAAGCGCGGCGTATTCTGGGGCTTGCGCCAGCGGTCTAGCCGCGTCGGCCCGACAGTGCCCTGTCACCTGTCGCAAACCGCCACTTTGTGCGGGTTCTGCCGTGACCTGCCCAAAGAGACCCCTGTTGATGCGTCGGCAAGACGGCTGTTCGCCAGAGATCCAGCAACAGACCATCGACGTCGACGCGCCAGACTGTCGATGCGACCCATCCAAGGTCAGGATCGACCCAACCGCGCCGACCGAAACGGGACCGGATGGCGACGCGGTCGGACCATGTCTGCCCAATCTCTGGCTGGACCGTTAGGCGCCACTTATGCAGCCAGTAACACCCCTTTACCGCAATGAAAGAATGTCCATCCAAGCGGTGTCCGTTGCAGATGATTTCCACAATTACACCGAATTTCCATAAAGAACCTTTTCACAGCAACAGGTGAAATGGTGCATATTTGGGTCATGATTGCAGCTTGGCAATCATACTTTGGCACTACTTGTTTCTTTCAGTAACTTTATGACTCTGACACCTGAACAACATAGAATTTTGTCCCACCTTCTAAGTCATCAAGGGACCACCACCGAGCTCATTGCCCGCTCGGTCAAAGTGGATGATGCCAACACAATCCTGGAAACTCTTGTATCCGAAGGCCTCGTCGCGCGGCGGATCCGCCGGTCAGTCGACGGCAAGACCAATCATACTTGCCACTTGACCACCAATGGCATGACGAAACTATCAGAGTCAGTTCATGCCCGGCTGAAACTGCGTCTGGGCTAATCCGATTTTCGGAAGTGAGTGTTTCACTGACGGCTTGTTGAACGCAGTCGGGTTCAACGGCGGTCCACTTTGATTGGAAGCCTGTCGGTACCCAATGGCAACCAGGAGCGCCCATAGAACAGGGCGAACACGACAACCCGCATCCACCACCAAACCCAAACAGCCCGCAATTTTCGGCCCCGAAGCCGTGATCCCGATGGATCGGGGACCAATCACAGACCGGTAGCCAAACCGCTTAACCGTGGGATCGCCTTTGAACCGGCGCTTTGCGGTTTGTTCGAGCGAAAATAACCAAGCGCGGTCTGGCTCTGAAACTCAGTCGCCCCACGCAAGTAGCGCGGGGCGAGTGAGAGGTAGTCACTCATCGACTTCCGGTTAGGAGCGACAATCGATCAGAGGCGACCTTTCATCAATGCTTGTAGGCCGTGCACCAGCTTGTTCAGCAGGTACTTGCTGATGCCAGCAAGCTTGTTGTTGCGGCCGACCGGCTTGGCCATTTGCGGGCCAAGATACCAGTAGGTTGCGATGAACACCCGACCAAAGAAGTAGTTGGACAAGAACTCGTCCCGGAACTTGCGCAGCCAGACCACATCGGGGTGCAGGGCATCCTGATAGGCAGCGGTGGCAACAAAGCAGGTCATGTCTACATCGATCTCGTCGTCAGCCTCCTCCGCGAACGGATCGAAATCGTCGGGCTGGTCGTCCTGTTCGATAAGCAACGGCGCGATGAAATCTTGCGTGCTCATTGCGTTGTGCGTGTTGGCCATAGCCTCGGCGTCGTGATCGTGACTCATGTGGTCATGATCTGCAGGAGCGTCCATTTCGTGCGGCATTTCAGCCGGCGTTTCATCACAGCATTCCGGACCGGCATAGGTGCCACGGCTCTCGGTATAGCTGAAGTCATCATAGAGGCTCGGATCATCGTTGGGATCTTCGCCCTCCAGCAAGGCGGGATCGACCGGATCGGTTGCAACCGCACTTATGATCGGGTTGCCATCCTCCATGCGGGTTGCCGCCGTGTCCATGAATTCGTCAAAGGTGACGCCTTCCAGAACAATGCCATCGGTTTCGCCGTATTCGACAACCACCCAACCGTCTTCTGTTTCACCGATGGTGATGGTTTCGGGATCGATCGTTTCGTCGAAGTTCAGCTGGTCGCTGCCCAGGTTGAAGTCTTCGATCCGGTCCAGACCGTCTTCTTGGGCAAACTGGAAGTGGTTTTCACCCGATCCACCGCGCAAGACATCGTCACCCTGCCCGCCGATCAAAGTGTCATTGCCGTCACCGCCGTGGATCGTGTCGTCACCGATACGGCCCAGCAAATGGTTGTCGCCGTCGTTGCCGATCAAAGAGTTGTCACCGGCGTTACCTATCAGATCGGCATCGGCGCTTCCGATTAGGCGACCGTTTTCGACACCTACGGCATCGCGGCCCATGTTCAGCGAGGCATCGGTAAACACGGTGTCGTTTCCGCCGCCGCCTTCTTCGATGATGTCGATGTCGCGGCCTTCGGCGTCCGACAGGTTGTAGAGATCATTGCCACTACCACCGGCGAGCACGTCGTCGCCAAAGGCGGAAACCAGCGTATCGTTGCCGGCGTTGCCAAACAGCGTGTCGTTCCCGCGACCGCCTTCAAGCAGGTCGTCGCCGTCGCCGCCCCAGAGCTTGTCGTCGCCCTGGTTGCCGTAAATATTGTCGTCGTCGATCCCGCCAGCAAGCAGATCGCGACCCATACCACCGTAAATGGTGTCGTCGCCGCTGCCGCCATCGATCACATCATTGCCGTCG
>JALQXR010000219.1:3163-3463 GCA_023263105.1 Marivivens sp.
ACACCATCGATCGTCATCTTGTGACCGACCAGCAGGTCTTCGCCCGCTGTGCCTTCGACCGGACCAACCGCGCCATACTGCAACGCCATGTCGGCTTCGCGATCTTCGTATTCTTCGAACGGGACGTAGTTTTTGGGATCGACGTAATCGACGCTCGGAGACGCCCTCATTGCTTCCACGTCGTCGAGACCCAGAAAGTGGCGCTCCTCGCCATAGGTGCCGTCGGGGCGCATCACTCGGCGGGCGCCTTCCAGTGCAAAGAACACCATATTGTCGATGACCAGGAACTGCTGCTCGCCC
>JALQXR010000220.1 GCA_023263105.1 Marivivens sp.
AAAGCCTGCCTCGCGGTCAGAGGCCAAGAGATGCTCTGGCGTGGCGTTCGGGCGGTCGGGCACCGGATCAGGCACCGGATCAGGCTTCCAGCTCTGCGTCCCAATACAGGAAATCGAGCCAGCTTTCATGCAGATGGCCCGGCGGGAATTTGCGGCCCACGCCGCGCAGTTCCTCGGCCGAGGGTTGCCGCGGCGCACGGCGAAGAGTCAGGCCCGAGTGGCGCAGCGTTTTGGAGCCCTTCTGCAAATTGCAGCGCGAACAGGCTGCGACGACGTTTTCCCAACTGGTGATGCCGCCCGCCGCGCGCGGAACCACGTGGTCAAAGGTCAGATCGCCCTTGGACCCGCAATACTGGCAGCAAAATCCGTCCCGCAAAAAGAGGTTGAAGCGCGTAAAGGCGACCCGTTTCTGCGGCTTGACGAAATCCTTCAGCACCACGACCGAGGGGATCCGGATCTGCGTCGACGGGCTTCGGACGACCTCGTCGTATTCGGCAACGATTTCGACTCGATCAAGCCAAGCGGCCTTTACTGCTTCCTGCCATGGCCAAAGGGAAAGGGGGTAATACGACAGCGGACGGTAGTCGGCGTTCAGCACAAGTGCCGGATTTTTCTTCAATGCCGCGGGGTCGCGAACGAACTCGACCCTGAAATCACCGTCCATGGGATACCCCCCGAGTCCGCCTGCCACGTCAGCACCGGAACGGGAGCCCCGCTCCAGCCGTCAGTGGCACTATATATGGCGTCCGAAACGTATCAAGCCCCAGATGATGCCCCGCGAGAGATCGTCGCGGAACTGTGACAGCTGGCAGGAAACGGTCGGCAGAGGTCGGGTGCGGCCGGATCAGGCGTAGCCCAGCCGGTCGCGCATGAAGGCCAAAGCAACCGACAGCCCGTCAGGGGCGATGCCATGTCCCGTGCCCTTCATGATATGGGCATAGACCTCTTCCCAGCCGGCTTTCTGCAGGGCCTCGGCGGCCTGAGGCAGGGACTGGACCGGGACGACATCATCCTGATCGCCGTGGACCAATAGGACGGGCGGGCGGCTGACGACGTCGTCGACCAGCGCTTCGGGCTGCTGGAGCCTGCCGGAAAAGGCGCAGATGCCGGCAATCGCGTCTTCGCGGCGCGGGGCGACATGAAGGCTCATCATCGTGCCTTGGGAAAAGCCGAACAGCATGACCTGTTCGGGCAGCAGGTCTTCGTCGACCATCAGCCCGTCCAGAAAAGCGTTCAGGTCGGCGGCGGCACGCATCATGCCTTCGGCGCTTTCCTCTTCGGACGAGCCGTCGATCCACGGGATCGGGAACCACTGAAAGCCCATGGGCGCACCCGCGCAGGCCTCGGGCGCGTCGGGCGCGATGAACATCGTGTCGGGCATGTGTTCGCCCAGCGGGTCGGCCAACCCCAAGAGGTCGGCGCCATTCGCACCGTATCCGTGCAGAAACACCACGGCAGAGCGCATCTCTCCCGATACAGGTTCGCGCCGTTCGGCGTTCAAAGCTCTGGTCATCCGATCCCCTCTCTGGATTTGGCGAGCCTGTAGTAGGCCCAGAGTAGCCGCGCCGCAACCGATCTCCATGGCGACCAGTCCTCGGCCATTGCCGAAAGCTGGCGCGCAGAGGGGCGGTCCGGCAGGTCGAACAGGCCCCGCGCCGCTTCCTGCAGGGCCAGATCGCCCGACGCGAACAGATCCGCGCGGCCCAGCGCGAACATTCCATAGATTTCGGCGGTCCACTGGCCGATGCCCTTGACCGCGGTCAGAGTCGCGATGACCTTTTCGTCGGGAAGATCGCGCAGGGCGTCAAAATCGATCCCGGCCTCGGCAAGGGCGCGGGCATAGGCCGCCTTTTGGCGCGACAGGCCCAGCGACCTCAGGGACGTGTCCTCCATGCTGCGGATCGCCGCTGGGGTGGTGGCGCCCGCGTCTTCCATCCGGCGCCAGATCGCAGCCGCCGAGGCGGTGCTGACCTGCTGGCCGACGATGGCCCAAAGCAGCCTGTCGAATCCGTCCGCCGTCCGTCGCAACGGCAAGGGGCTGCATTCGGGCAGGATCGCCGCGAAACGCGGCTCTCGCGTGGCAAGCCAAGCGGCCCCTTCGGCCACGCAGCTGTCGTCTCGGATGATGCGCCCCACCCCGCTCATGCGCCGCGCACCCACGACAGGGCCTCGGCCGGAGTGCGGCACAACGGGGCCCGGGGCACCGGCGGTCGGCGCTGGATCGCGACCGGCAGCCCAAGCGCGCGCGCCGCGGACAGTTTGCCCGCCGTGGCAGCGCCGCCCGCGTTTTTCGTCACCAGCCAATCGACGCCCAGATCGGCGAACAGCCGCTGCTCTTGGGCGGCGGGAAAGGGCGGGCGGGCAATGATGTATTCCCAGCGCGGGTCTGGCAGCGGGTCGGTCGACGCGTCGATCACGCGGACAAGGATGCGACCGCCGGGCATGCGCGCAAAGTCCGGTATCGTCTGTCGTCCGGTCGCAAGAAACACGGTCGCGGCGGGCGGGATCAGCCGCTCTAGATCGGCGGGCGCATCGAAGTCGTGCCAGACATCGCCCGGTCCCGCGCGCCATTCGGGGCGCTGCAGAATCAGATGACGCATGCCCAAGTCCTTGCAGACCGCCGCCGTCCGGTCGGTGATCGCCCGCGCAAAGGGATGGGTGGCGTCAACAACCGCCGAGATCCTCTCGGACCGCAGATAGTCGACAAATCCGGCGGCCCCGCCAAACCCGCCCACGCGGGTCGGGACATCCAGCGGCACCGGCGACTCGGTCGCTCCGGACAAAGAGGCGACGACGGATATTCCTGCCGCCGAAAAAAGAGCGGCCAGTTCCCGTGCCTCGGTCGTGCCCGCCAAAAGCAGAACGCGGGTCATCGGGGCGGCGTCGCTTTGGCATCGGGATCGATCCGGCCCAGCACCGCGCCCGCGCGGTCGATCACCACCACCCCGACCGCTGTGTCGGGCAGCAGCTTTGCCACCCTGTAACTGACCGCGTGGACCACCCAGTCAGCCAAGGGTTTTCCCGCAATTTCATAGGCTTCCAAGGCAGAGTTCGCGCCCCTCAGCCGTTCATCGCCAAGGGTGTCTGCCAAGGCGTCGAAATCGACCTGCGACCGTCCGGAATGAAGATCCAGCGCGCCTTGGGCGGCCTTTACCAGCTTGCCGATCCCGCCGCCGATGGTCAGACGCTCGACCGGATGGCGCGCGATATATTTCACCATGCCACCCAGAAAATCGCCCATGTCCAGCATCGCGTAGTCCGGCAGATCATACATCCCCTGCACAACCGTTTCCGATGTCGCGCCGGTGCAGCCCGCCACATGTTTCAGGCCCGCGGCTCGGGCCACGTCGACGCCTCGGTGGATCGAGGCAATCCACGCGGCGCAGCTGAACGGGCGCACGATGCCGGTGGTCCCAAGGATCGACAGCCCCCCGACGATGCCCAGTCGCGGGTTCCAGGT
>JALQXR010000021.1 GCA_023263105.1 Marivivens sp.
ACCTGACCGACGACTTCGAGCGGTTCGACCAGATGAACGACACGTTCACCCGTGCCTTTTGGGACGACAGCCTGCGCAGCAAGGACACCGATGCCTTTTTCGCAAGCTACCGCGAAGCGCCGTCTGCCCGCCGTGCCGAAGGCGTCGGTCCCCGTGATTTCGCCCTGCGCAACGCCGCTTGGGCGCTGAGTGACGTGATATCGAACCGCGGCGGGGCCGAGGGCGTCCGAGAGGGGTTCCAAGGCCAGATCCGGGACGACACTCCGGTCGCGCGGACAAAGGCGGTTCTGGGGACGCCGGAAGAAGAAGCCAAGGATATCAAGCGGATCGCTGCGTTTTTCGGGGCCGACCTGTGCGGGATCACCGAATTTGATTCGCGCTGGCATTATTCGCGCGTGCCCGACACGCGGACCATGACGCCGCGCCCGCCCGATCTGCCCGAAGGCTTGAGCCATGTGATTGTGATGGGTCATGCGATGGATTTCGATCTGGTCGAAACCTATCCCAGCGCGCTGGCCGGAGCGGCGACCGGTCGGGAATACAGCCACGAAGCCGCGATCGTGATCCAGCTTGCCGCCTATATCCGCGGACTAGGCTATCGCGCGGTGGCCAGCATGAACGACACGGCGCTGGTGATTCCCTATGCGATCAAGGCGGGGTTGGGGGACTATGGCCGCAACCAGATGGTCCTGACCCCCGAATTCGGCCCGCGTGTGAGGTTTTCAAAGATATTCACCGACATGCCGCTGGCGGTGGACCGGCCCCGTCAGCACGGCATGGGCGCCTATTGCACCGACTGCACCCGATGCGCCGCCGCCTGTCCGCCGCGCGCTTTGCCCTTTGGTCCGCCGGATCTGGGCGCGGGCAGTCCCTCGACCGTTCGGGGGGTGCGCAAATGGTCGGCCAACTGCGAAGCCTGCTTCGGCTACTGGGCTAAACTAAAGAGCGACTGCGCGATCTGCATGCGGGTCTGCCCGTTCAATGCGCCCCGCGATAGCCTTGGCCACCGCCTATGGTATAGGCTCGCCACATCCCGGTTCCGAAGGCTTGCCCGATGGTGGGTCGACCGCAAGGGGCCGCGCCCGCGGTTGCGCCCGGGGCAGTGGTGGGGAAATGCTGCAAATGCGAAAGGAAGTGGTCATCGGCGCTAGACTTTGCGGGGTCGCGAAGTTATGACACGCTCGTTAGCGCTAACGAATAGGACGCCAAAGATGGTCTCACGCGTTATTCCGGTCGATCCTTTCGATCTTGTGATTTTTGGCGGCACCGGCGATCTGGCCCGCCGCAAGATCCTGCCGGGGCTGTTCCGCCGGTTCCTTGCCGGCCAGATGCCGGGCGAGTCGCGGATCATCGGCGCGGCGCGTAGCGACATGGATGACGCGGCGTTCCGCGCGATGGTCCATGAGGCGATCAAGGAATTCGGTGGCCGCGAAAGCGCGGACGAAGCGCATCTGCGGGCCTTTCTGAACCGGCTGCACTATGTGTCGATCGACGCCAAGGGCGACGGCGGCTGGGCGCAACTGTCCGGCCTGATGGTCGAGGACCGGATCAGGGCTTTCTATTTCTCGGTCGCGCCATCGCTGTTCGGCGATCTGGCAGAGCGGCTGCACACCTTTGAAATCGCCAACAAAGCCAGCCGGATCGTGGTCGAAAAACCCTTTGGCCGCGATCTGGAAACCGCGCGCGCCCTGAACGCGACCTTGGCCGCGCATTTCGACGAAAACCAGATTTACCGGATCGACCATTATCTGGGCAAAGAGACGGTGCAGAATCTGATGGCGGTGCGTTTTGGCAACGTGCTGTTCGAGCCGCTGTGGAACAACCATTACGTCGACCACATCCAGATCACCGTGGCCGAAACCGTGGGGGTCGGCGGGCGCGGCGCCTATTACGACAAATCCGGCGCGATGCGGGACATGGTGCAGAACCACCTGATGCAGCTTTTGTGCCTGATCGCGATGGAGCCGCCCAGCCAGTTCAACGCGGATTCGGTCCGCGACGAAAAACTGAAGGTGATCCGCGCGCTCCAGCCGATGGAAAACCACCACATCGTCCGCGGCCAGTACGATCGCGGCAAGGACGGGCAGGGCTACCGCAACGACGTAGAGAACGACCGCTCGTTCACCGAAAGCTTTATCGCCATGAAGTGCCACATCGCCAACTGGCGCTGGGCGGGCGTTCCGTTCTATCTGCGCACCGGCAAGAAAATGAAGGCGCGGTCGTCGGAAATCGCGGTGGTGTTCCGCGATCTGGGGCACTCGATCTTTGAAGGCGACGAAGCCCGCCATCGCAACATCCTGTCGATCCGTCTCCAGCCGAACGAAGGCATGGACCTGCAGGTCACGATCAAGGAACCCGGACCCGGCGGGATGCGTCTGGTGGATGTGCCGCTGGACATGACCTTTGCCGACGCGCTGGGCCCCGATGCGGCCGATGTGCCGGACGCCTACGAACGCCTGATCATGGACGTGATCCGCGGCAACCAGACGCTGTTCATGCGCGGCGACGAGGTCGAGGCCGCCTGGGCCTGGACCGATCCGATCATCAAGGGCTGGGAATCGCGCAACGATGTGCCGAAGCTCTACGAGCCGGGCTCTGCCGGTCCGGACGATTCCCTGATGCTTCTGCATCGTGACGGGCGGCGCTGGCGCGACATCAAAGGCTAAGCCCCCGCAAACAAGGAGATCCGCCGTGGAAATCGTTGAATACGCCGATGCGGAAATGATGATGATCGACCTTGCCAATGTCTTGGCAAGCGAGCTTGAGCAGGCGCTCTTGCATGAACAGACCGTCAGCATGGCCGTGCCCGGAGGCACCACGCCGGGGCCGATTTTCGACAACCTTTGCGCGGCGGACATCGACTGGGCGCGGGTGCGGGTCATGCTGACCGACGAACGCTGGGTGCCCGAGTCCTCGGACCGGTCCAACACGCGGCTGTTGCGCCAACGGCTGCTGACCAGTCGCGCCGCTGCGGCGACCTTGGTCCCGCTCTATGCCGATGGCGGCTCTGCCGAAGTCATGCTGCCGGCTCTGTCCCAAGCCATCGCGCCGCATCTGCCGCTGGACATCTGCCTGTTGGGGATGGGCGCGGACATGCACACGGCGTCGATCTTTCCGGGTGCGGACCGTCTGGCCGACGCGCTAAAGGGCCCCGACATCCTGTATCCGATGCGTGCGCCCGGCGCACCCGAGCCGCGCATCACCCTGTCGGCGGGCGTCCTCAAGGGCGCCATCAAACGGCATATCGTCATCACCGGATCGGAAAAGCGCGAGGCTCTGGCCCGCGCCGCGACCCTGTCGCCGTCAGAGGCGCCCGTGGCGGCTGTCCTGTCCGGCACCACTATTCACTGGGCGGAGAAATAACCATGTGGACCCGGATCAAGGCGCATCAGGCAACCGTTGCCGACCGCCGTTTCGAAACGCTTCTGGATGGCACCAGGGCCAAGGACTTTTCGGCTCGTCTGGGCGACATGCTGTTTGACTATTCGAAAACCAATATCGACGCCGAGGGGCGCGCGCTGCTGGTCGACCTGTTGGACGCTGCCGGAGTCGCCGCCAAGCGGGACGCGATGTTTGGCGGCGCGACCATCAACGAAACCGAAGGCCGCGCGGTGCTGCATACCGCCTTGCGCAACCTTGACGGAGGGCCGGTCCACGTCGCGGGCGCCGACGTCATGCCCGCCGTTCTGGCAACGCTGAAACGCATGGACTCTTTCGCCACGGATATCCGCAGCGGCAAGATCAAGGGGCAGGGCGGACAGATCACTGATGTGGTCAATATCGGGATCGGGGGATCGGATCTTGGGCCTGCGATGGCGGTGCGTGCCCTGTCGCCCTATCACGATGGCCCGCGCTGTCATTTCGTGTCGAACGTGGACCCCGCCGACATTGCGGAAACCCTGCGGCGCTGCGATCCGGCAACCACCTTGGTGATCGTCGCGTCCAAGACGTTTACCACCATCGAAACGATGACCAACGCCCGCACCGCCAAGGCGTGGATGGGGCAGAGCGTCACCGACACCGGCGCGCAATTCGCGGCTCTGTCGACCGATCTGGAAAAGACCGGCGCCTTTGGCATCGCGCCCGACCGTGTCTTTGGATTCGAGGACTGGGTCGGAGGCCGCTATTCGATGTGGGGCCCGATCGGATTGTCGCTGATGATCGCGATCGGACCGGACGCCTTCCGCGCCTTTCTGCGGGGCGGTCAGGCCATGGACACCCATTTCCGCGTGGCCCCTTGGGCCGAAAACATGCCCGCCATGCTGGCGCTGGTCGGTATCTGGCACGCTCAGGTCTGCGGCTATGCCAGCCGCGCAGTCCTGCCCTATGACAACTGTCTGGCGCGGCTGCCGGCCTACCTGCAGCAGCTGGAGATGGAATCGAACGGCAAAGGCGTGACGATGGACGGATCGGACGTGGCTGTGCCATCGGGTCCGATCGTCTGGGGCGAGCCGGGGACCAATGGCCAGCACGCGTTCTACCAGTTGATCCACCAAGGCACCCAGCCGGTGCCCTGCGAATTCATGGTCGCCGCGCGCGGCCACGAAGACGACCTGCACCACCAGCACCAGCTTTTGGTCGCCAACTGTCTGGCCCAGTCCGAAGCCCTGATGCGGGGCCGCTCGTTGGCCGAGGCGCGTGCAAAAGTCGCCGGAAAGTTCACCGGAGCCGAGCTGGAACGGCAGGCCCGCCACCGCGTCTTTCCGGGGAACCGCCCGTCGACGACGCTTGCCTATCCGCAGCTTGATCCCTTTACGCTGGGCCAGATCATCGCGCTTTACGAACACCGCGTCTTTGTCGAAGGCGTCGTTTTGGGGATCAATTCCTACGACCAGTGGGGCGTGGAGCTGGGCAAAGAGCTGGCGACCGCGCTTCAACCCGTCGTCGAAGGCACCAAAGGCACCGAAGGCAAGGACGGCTCGACCGCGCAATTGGTCGAGTTTCTGCGCAAGAACGGCGTCTGACGACCCTTGGATGGAAAACGCCGCCGGCTGTCATGGCCGGCGGCGCTGTTATTCGGGGCGGGTCACTGTGACCGTGGACCTGTGTCCGCGCCCGTGGCCTCAGGCGACTGCGGTCACGATGATTTCGACCTTGTAGTCCGGCGTGGCCAGCTTTGCTTCGCCGGTCCAGCGCGCGGGGCAATGGCCCTGCGGCACCCATCCGTCCCAAACGGCGTTCATCTCTGCGAACTCTGCCATGTCGGCAAGCCAGATCTGGGCGGTCAGCATCTTTGTCTTGTCGGTGCCTGCGGCTGCGAGCAGCCGGTCCACTTCGGCCAGAACGGCGGCGGTCTGTTCGCGCACGGATTTGCCCGGCGCGCCGACCTGACCGGCAAGGTAAACAAGCCCGTTGTGGACAACGGCCTGACTCATACGGGGGCCACATTCGATACGTTTGATGGACATTCTGGTCTCCGGAAATTGCGATGAACGAAAGGAACCCGATCCGGTTACGCCACTCCTGTCACCTGATCAAGTGCGCTTGGCTGGCGATCCCGCTTGCAAGCCCGCGGCACAGGTTCTATCTAAATCTGGCGCGGCGGGTATGATGTAATGGTAGCCTGTCAGCTTCCCAAGCTGAACGCGCGGGTTCGATTCCCGCTACCCGCTCCAAGCCGAAGTGCTGTCGCGATATCCTGTATTTTTAGGCATTTTCAGGTGCTTGCGGACGCGGCCTCTTGTAGAGGTCTGGCATGGGTGCAATGCTCTGCAATATCGGGCGCGGGCCAGAGCCGAAGCCGCGCCTGACAAACGACCGGAGGGGCAAAGATGTCACTGGATATGGATTTCGTGAGGTCGCAGTTTCCCGCCTTTGAGCAGCCATCGCTCACGGGGCAGGCCTTTTTTGAAAATGCGGGCGGGTCCTATACGTGCCGTCAGGTGATCGACCGCCTGACCCGTTTTTACCGCGAACGCAAAGTCCAGCCCTATGCCCCTTACGAAGCCAGCCGTCTGGGCGGCGCCGAAATGGACGAAGCGCGCACCCGTCTGGCCGCGATGCTTGGGGTGAAGCGGCAAGAGGTGTCCTTTGGCCCTTCGACCAGTCAAAACACCTATGTGTTGGCCAATGCCGTGCGGCGCTGGATCAAACCGGGCGAAGCGATCGTCGTTACCGATCAGGACCACGAAGCGAACACGGGTGTCTGGCGCAGGCTGGCCGACGAAGGCGTCGAGGTCCGCGAATGGAAGATCGACCCGCACACCGGCAGTCTGGACCCCGACAAGCTGGCGCTGCTTCTGGATGACAAGGTCCGTCTGGTCTGTTTCCCGCATTGCTCCAACGTTGTCGGCGAAATCAACGATGTGGCGGCGATCACGGCGCTGGCCCATAGCGCGGGCGCGTTCGTTTGCGTGGACGGGGTCAGCTATGCCCCGCACGGCTTTCCCGATGTCGGAGAGCTGGCCTGCGACGTCTATCTGTTTTCCGCCTATAAGACCTACGGTCCCCATCAGGGCATCATGGTCATCCGCGAAGGCTTCGGCTCGGAACTGCCCAATCAGGGCCACTACTTTAACGGCGAAACGCTGTACAAACGGTTCACCCCCGCAGGCCCCGACCACGCGCAAATCGCGGCCTCGGCGGGGATGGCGGATTATTTCGAAGCCCTGAGCGCCCATCACGGTGGCCCTGCCACTGGCGCAGGGGCCGCGCGCCACGCCCACGACCTGATGCGCTCGCAAGAGGTCGCGGTGTTGCAGCCGTTGCTGGATTACCTTGGCGGCCGCAATGACGTCAGACTGATCGGTCCAAGGTCCGCCGCCAACCGAGCCCCGACCGTCGCGGTCGATCTGGACCGAAAGGCAGAGCCGGTGGCCGCCGCGCTGTCAGACCATGGCATCATGGCGGGTGGCGGCGATTTCTACGCGGTGCGGCCGTTGCGGGCCTTGGGCGTCGATACGACCAAGGGCGTGCTGCGGCTGTCTTTTGTCCACTACACCACAGAAGCCGAAGTTAGCGCCCTGATCAAGGCGCTGGATGTGGTACTCTGATTCTGTCGCGGACCAGAACAGGAGCCATGGGCCATGCGGTACAGCTGCACTCTTGAACTAGCGCTGCCTCGGGACAAGGTCATCGCGTTGTTCGATGACCCCGATAACCTTGCCAAATGGCAGGAAGGCCTGGTGAGTTTCGAGCCGCTTTCCGGCACCCCGGGCGAGCCGGGCGCAAAGTCGCGCCTGACCTACAAGATGGGCAAACGCACGGTGGTGATGACCGAAACGGTGACGGAACGGAACCTGCCAGAGACCTTTTCCGGCACCTACGAAGCGGACGGCGTCTGGAACGGCGTGGCCAACCGCTTTACCGCTCTGGACGGCGACCGGACCCGCTGGGACATGGACTGCGAATTTCAGGGCAAGGGACTCATGCGGGTCATGATGGTTCTCTTTCCGGGAATGTTCCGCAAGCAAACCGCGAAAATGATGCAGAGTTTCAAGGATTTCGCCGAATCCGAGTGATCCGCTGACCGGCCCCGCCCGTAACAGGTAAAACGACGGGAACCGGACCGGTAATGACCTCTACCTTGCTATGGCTGCGCCGCGATTTGCGGCTTTCGGACCATCCGGCCCTGACGGCTGCGGTGGCTCGGGGTTTGCCGGTGGTTCCGGTCTTTGTCTATGACGAAGCGGTCGAGGCATTGGGTGCCGCGTCGCGCCAGCGGCTCGAGTTGTCCTTGGCCGCGCTGACGCGGTCGCTGGCGGACCTTGGCTGCCGGTTGATCCTGCGCAAAGGCGCCGCGCAAGAGGTGCTGGGGCAGTTGGTTCAGGAAACCTCGGCCTCGGCGGTCTATTGGTCGCGCAGCTACGACCCGACCTATATCCCGCGCGACACCGCCATCAAAGCGATGCTCGAGTCGCGGTCGATCGTGGCGCGGTCGTTCAAAGGGGCGTTGCTGTTCGAACCTTGGGACGTCGAGACGGGGCAGGGCGGACCCTATCGCGTTTACACCCCGTTCTGGCGGGCCGTGCGCGGGCGCGACGTTGCGACGACCCTTGCCGCACCTTCGCGCATCCCCGCCTTGCCGATGGACCTCCGCAGCGACCGGTTGCAGGACTGGGGCCTGTCCGCCGCGATGCGCCGTGGCGCCGCTGTGCTGGCGCGCTACATCACCGCAGGAGAAGCGGCGGCAACCGACCGGCTGAACCGATTTCTGGGCGACCGCATCGACCTTTATCGCAACAACAGGGACTTTCCCGCGCTGGGCGCGACGTCGGACCTGTCGGACCATCTGACATGGGGAGAGATCTCTCCTGCCGCGATGTGGCACGGCGGGCAGTCGGCACTGGACCGCGGAGCGGCCGGAGCCGAGCATTTCCTGAAAGAGGTCGTCTGGCGCGAATTCGCGTGGCATCTGGCCTATCACTCGCCACGGCTCTTGACCCAATCCTGGCGCGAGGAATGGAGCGGGTTTCCCTGGGACACTGACGACAACTCGGCCGAGGTCACGGCCTGGAAACAGGCGCGGACCGGCGTGCCGATGGTGGATGCGGGCCTTCGCGAGATGTACGTGACGGGTCGGATGCACAACCGTGTCCGGATGATCGTGGCGTCCTATCTGACAAAGCACCTGCTGGCGGACTGGCGGATCGGCCAGCGCTGGTTTGCCGACACCCTGACCGACTGGGACCCCGCATCGAATGCGATGGGCTGGCAATGGGTGGCCGGAAGCGGCCCCGACGCCGCCCCCTATTTCCGCGTGTTCAATCCGGTCACTCAGGCCGAGAAATTCGACGGCGACACGCATTATGTCCGGCGCTGGCTGGCCGAGGGCCAAGATCATCCCGGACCGGACGCGCTTGCCTATTTCGACGCTGTTCCGTGCAGCTGGGGTTTGACGCCCGAAAATACCTATCCAGCGCCGGTCGTCGCACTTGACCGCGGGCGCGACCGCGCACTGGCGGCCTATGAGCGTTTTCGCTCTTAGGTTGTTGAATGATTTCCGTGACTTCTGGCTCGAAACGGCTAGAATTCCTAAGCGCCGGCATAGACCGGCTCGAACAACAGGAGTGGGGATGATCCTGACGACGACTAAGGGACAGAGAAATCTGCCTCGGTATTTCAGCTATGTGTTTGACATGGCGTCAAAGATTTCAAAGGGCCGTTTGGACTTTGTCCTGGACGACGGGCGGGTGTTCCGCGCCGAAGGTCCAGAACCCGGCTATGTTGCCGAACTGCATATCCACAACCCTGATACCTTTGCCCGATTGGTGCGCGAAGGCGATCTGGGGTTCTGCGAAAGCTATATGGACGGCTGGTGGTCCACACCGGATCTTATGGCGTTCATGGATCTTGTCCATGATGGCGCCGAAGTCATCTATGACGGCTTTCCCGGTCAGGCGCTGGTGCGCGGCTATGAGAAATTGCGGTTCTGGCTGCAGTCGAACTCTCGCCGTCAGGCAAAGCGCAACATCAGCTACCACTACGATCTGGGCAACGATTTCTACAGCCTCTGGCTGGACAAGACGATGACCTATTCCAGCGCGCTGTTCACGTCGGGACAAGAATCGCTGGAGAAGGCCCAGACACAGAAATACGCGTCGATGGTCGATGAAATGGGCGCGCAGCCCGGCGATCACATCCTTGAAATCGGCTGCGGCTGGGGCGGGTTCGCGGAATTCGCGGCCAAAGAACGCGGCCTGCGCGTGACCTGCCTGACCATCAGCAAAGAACAGTTGAAGTTTGCGCAGGAACGTATTGAAAAAGCAGGGCTTTCCGACAAAGTGACGCTAAAGTTCCAAGACTACCGCGATGAACGCGGTGTCTATGACGGCATCGCCAGCATCGAGATGTTCGAAGCCGTCGGGGAAAAATACTGGCCCACCTATTTCGAAACGGTCCGCAAGTGCCTCAAGCCCGGCAAGAACGCCACGCTGCAGATCATCACGATCAAGGACGAGCGCTGGGAAATCTACCGCAAGAGCGTGGATTTCATCCAGAAATACATCTTTCCGGGGGGCATGCTTCCCGCGCCAAAGGTGCTGCACGCTCAGGTCGAACGGGCAGGCATGATGGTGGTCAGGTCGAAGGAATTCGGCGAAAGCTACAGCCAGACCCTACGCCGCTGGTACGAAACCTTTAACGGTAAATGGGACCAGATCGCAAAGCTCGGGTTCGACGACAGGTTCCGGCGGATGTGGAATTTTTACCTCACCGCTTGCGCGGGAACATTTCATGGCCGAAACTGTGACGTAACGCAGATCACCGTCAGCCGCCCAAGCTAGGCCCGCCCTTCGGGGCGCCTACCGGAGCGGCGGCGCGGGATGGCACGACAGGGGGGGCCATCATGCCCACGGCCGGAAAATTCGTAGGCGCGGTCACGTTCGCGGTTCTGGCGCTCTGGTCGTCGTGGCTGGCCCTGCCGCTGTTTCCCGACGGGCGGGACCCGTCATGGTTCTACGAAGTCAACGGCATAGCCGGCCTTTGGGTCGGCTGGGCCTTTGTCGGGGCGCGGGCAGGGCGGGGCTATTCGGCGGCCACCGGAATCGGGCTGACCGGCTCTGCGATGGTTCTGGTCATGGCGATGTTCTTCCATGCCTCCGAAGAGATGCTGGAACGGGCGCTGGACCGCCGCTATGACGGCGCATCCGAGGCGCTGGTCTCGATCTTCGAGATCGGGATCGAAATGACAACTTGGCTGGCGACGCCTCTGACCGGCGTGGCGCTGTTTTGCGGCGGAATCGTCGCGGCCTTCTTGACCGAATTCGTGGGGCAAAGACTGCCGTGACACCATTGTTCATTTACGGGACGCTGCGCCATGCGCCGCTGTGGCGACTGATTGCGGGCGAAGGCAGCGAACGCTGGGTCGAGGCGCGCCTGCACGGCCATGCGGTCGACCGCGTCGACGGAAGCCCGCTGCCGATGCTGGTGGTCCGCGACGGCGCGATCGCGACGGGGCAGTTGTTCTATGACCTGTCCCCCGCACAGGACGCGCGGCTGGACACCTACGAACTTCCGTTCGGCTATCTTCGCAAGCCGGTGACCGTGACGCTGGCGGACGGGTCGCAGGTCGCCGCCGAAGTCTATGCTCCTCCGGGCGGGCAGCCGACCTCGGGCGAGCCGTTTTCCCTGTCCGACTGGTTCGAAGCCGATGGCGAAGTCAGCATGATCGCCGCCCAGGAGATCGCGTCGCACTCTCCTTCGATGGGGCCCGAGGATCTGGCCCGCCAGTGGCCGATGATCCGCGCCCGCGCCCATGCCG
This sequence comes from Marivivens sp., assembly GCA_023263105.1. Classification (GTDB taxonomy): domain Bacteria; phylum Pseudomonadota; class Alphaproteobacteria; order Rhodobacterales; family Rhodobacteraceae; genus JALQXR01. The sequence continues at coordinate 11,201 of JALQXR010000021.1, forward strand.
CATATCGCGGTCGCCGGTCGGGTCTGGCTGCTGACCTGCGCACCGATCCAAAACCCGGCGACGTGGAAATCATCGAAGAAAGAGGCGTTTACGGCGACTTCTTCAAGTTGCGCGACGTGACCCTGCGGCACCGCCGCTTTGATGGCGCGATGAGCGGACCTTTGCACCGAGAGGGATTTCTGGGCACCGATGCCGCGCTGCTTTTGGCCTATGACCCAAAGGCGGGGACCGTTCTTTTGGTCGAACAATTCCGCGTCGGGCTGGCGTTGCGCGGCGATGCCAACCCATGGAGCCTGGAGCCCATTGCGGGCATCGTGGACGGTGGCGAAACCCCGTCTCAGGCCGCGACCCGCGAGGCCTATGAAGAAGCGGGGATCATGGTTTCCGATCTTACCTCGATGTTCGATTTCTACCCCTCTCCCGGTGCGTCGACGGATCATTTCTATTGCTTCGCCACCGCCGCCGATCTGGGCGCGCCACGCAGCTACCTAGGCGGGCTAGAGGCCGAAGCCGAAGACCTGCGCATCCATATCGTCACGCTGGACCATGCGCTGGGGCTGATAGACAGCAGAGAGATCGCGGTCGGACCGCTGATCGCCATGCTGTATTGGCTCGACCGCAATCGTTCCCGTTTTCCCGCATCCGCTTGAGTTCGGACCGGCACGCGCCTACACAGATGCCAAGCAAGAAAGGCACCCAGATGGATATGAAAAGCGACCTCGCCGCTGCCGTAGGCCATACCCCCCTGATCAAGCTTCGCGCCGCCTCCGAGGCAACCGGATGCACCATTCTGGGCAAGGCCGAATTCATGAACCCCGGCCAGTCGGTCAAGGACCGCGCGGCGCTGTTCATCATCCGCGACGCGGTGGCAAAGGGCCTGCTGAAACCCGGCGGCACCATCGTCGAAGGCACCGCCGGCAACACCGGCATCGGGCTTGCGCTGGTTGGCGCGTCGATGGGGTTCAAGACCGTCATCGTGATCCCCGAAACCCAGTCGCAGGAAAAGAAGGACATGCTGCGGCTGGCCGGAGCGGAGCTGGTCCAAGTGCCCGCCGCCCCCTACCGCAACCCCAACAACTACGTCCGCTATTCCGGCCGGCTGGCCGAGGAACTGGCAAAGTCCGAACCCAACGGCGCGATCTGGGCGAACCAGTTCGACAACACCGCCAACCGTCAGGCCCATATCGAAACCACCGGCCCCGAAATCTGGGACCAGACCGGCGGCAAGGTCGACGGCTTTGTCTGCGCGGTGGGCTCGGGCGGGACGCTTGCCGGTGTCGGCATGGCGCTGCAGCCCAAAGGCGTGAAAATCGCCCTTGCCGATCCCGACGGAGCCACGCTGCACAGTTTCTACACCACCGGCGACCACAAGGCCGAGGGCGGGTCGATCACCGAAGGCATCGGGCAGGGGCGGATCACCGCCAACCTCGAAGGCTTTACGCCCGACATGTCCTACAACATCCCCGACAGCGAAGCGCTGCCCATCGTCTTTGACCTGTTGCAGAACGAAGGTCTCTGCCTTGGCGGGTCGTCGGGCGTGAACGTCGCCGGTGCGATCCGCATGGCTCGGGACATGGGTCCGGGGCACACCATCGTCACCATCCTGTGCGACTATGGCACGCGCTATCAGTCGAAACTGTTCAACCCCGAATTCCTGAAGGATAAGGGACTTCCGGTCCCGTCGTGGCTTGATCGCGCGCCGGGTTCGATACCGGGAGTCTTCGAAGACGTATGACGCTGTTCCACCGGTTAGCCCTTGTTCTGACGTTCGTCGTGTCGCTGCTGGCCGGTCCGGCCGGTCAGCCCGCGTTCGCGCAGGGCTTCGGCCCCGATTTGCCCGGCAGCGGGCCCGCGGCGCTGCTGCCGGACTATGAGCAATGGCAACGCGTCGCCACACGGGCGGCACGGGTCAGCGAAAGCGGACAGGCATCGGAATACGCGCTCGAGAGGTTGCGCTCGGAACTGCTGGACTGGCGCGAACGGTTCCTTGCGGCGCAATCGACCAACGCGGCCCGCATCGACACGGTCCGCCGCCAGATCACAGCACTGGGGCCGCTCCCGACCGAGGGCCAGACTGAGGACCCGCTGGTCGCAAGCCGCCGCAGCGATCTTGAATCCGAACTTGCACGACTGCGGGCGCCGTCGCTTTTGGCGATCGAAGCACATGCCGAAGCCAGCGGGCTGATATCAGAGATCGACCAGCTGGAAACCGGCCGCCTGACAGAGGTGATGATGACCCGCGGGCCGTCGCCGCTGAACCCCGCCAACTGGCCCGAGGCGATCATGCTTTTGTGGTCGGGGATGGACAGCGTGATCGCGGAGACGCTTGGCGGTATCGCGGCGGACCAGCGCAGCGGCGCGCTATGGCGGAACCTGCCCTTTGCGGGATTGCTGGCCGTCGTCGGTCTGATCCTGATGTGGCGCGGGCGGCCTTGGGGACGTGCGCTGCAGGCCCGTATTCTGTCGGTCGCGCGGCGCGGGCAGGGGGTTTGGTATTTCCTGCTGTCGCTGTTGCAACTGGTGCTGCCCTATGCGGGCGTTCTGATCCTGATCGAAGGCGCGAAAGCCGCCGACGTGATGGGCTATCGCGGCTTGCAACTGGCGGCGAGCCTGCCGGACGCGGCATTGTTCCTGATCGTCAGCCGGTGGCTGTCGGGCCATTACTTCGAGGGCCGCGACACCGGAATGCTGCCGATCGATTTCGGTCAGGACGAAAGACGTCAGGGCCGCAAGATCATGTTTGGACTGGGCTGGACGCTGCTGGCGTCGACGCTGGTTCTGGCGGTGGCAGGCGTGGACCCCAGCCAGACCGCGACCGCGATGCTAAGCCTGCCGTCCTATGTGCTGATCGCGATTTTCCTGTTCTGGCTTGGCCGGTTGTTCGTGATGCACGGCTCGGACTCCGACGGAGGCACCATCCTGATCCGGTCGAAAATCCTGACCGTCGTGGGCCGCGCCTGTCAGATCCTTGCCATTCTGGGGCCGGTTCTATCGGCCATCGGCTATTCCAGCGCGTCCGAACTGATGCTGTTCCCCGCGGTCAAGTCTTTGGCGCTGGCGGCTGTGGTCGTGCTGCTGCAAAAGCTGGTGACCGACCTTTACGTGCTGGTCGCGGGCCGCGCCGCCGAAGGCTCGGACGGGCTGATACCTGTGCTTTTGGGCATCCTCTTGCTGTTCGCCGCGCTGCCAATTCTGGCGCTGTTCTGGGGCGCGTCGACCGACGATCTGGCCGAGATCTGGAGCCGGTTCCATCACGGCTTTACCATCGGCGACAGCCGGATATCGCCCACCGACTTTCTGATGTTCGCGATCATTTTCGCAATCGGCTTTACCCTGACACGGCTGGTTCAAGGCACGCTTCGGACCACGGTGCTGCCCAAGACGCGGATCGACATCGGCGGACAGAACGCCATCGTTTCCGGTCTGGGCTATGTCGGGATATTCCTTGCCGCGCTGATCGCGATCACCTCGGCGGGGATCGACCTGTCCAGCCTTGCCATCGTCGCCGGTGCCCTGTCGGTCGGCATCGGCTTTGGCCTTCAGAACATCGTGTCGAACTTTGTCTCGGGCATCATCCTGCTGATCGAGCGCCCGATTTCGGAAGGCGACTGGATCGAGGTCGGCGGCCAAATGGGCTATGTGCGCGACATCTCCGTCCGCTCCACCCGAATTGAAACCTTTGACCGCACCGACGTGATCATTCCCAACGCCGATCTGGTCAGCGGGCAGGTCACGAACTGGACCCGAGGCAATTCGGTCGGCCGCGTCATCGTGCCGGTCGGCGTCGCCTATGGCACCGACACGATGCGCGTCGATGCGATCCTGCGCGAAATCGCCGAGGCCCACCCCATGGTCCTGCTGACCCCGCCGCCCAACATCGCCTTTATGGGCTTTGGCGCCGACAGCCTGAATTTTGAAATCCGCGCGATCCTGCGGGACGTGAACTTTAGCCTTGTCGTCCGGACCGAGATGAACCACGCCATCGCCGCCCGCTTTAAGGACGAAGGGATCGAGATACCCTTTGCGCAGCGCGACATCTGGCTGCGCAATCCCGAAGCGCTGCACCCAAAGGCTCCGGCCAGCGCGAAGGCCGCCTCGGCACAGCCCGAAGACCAAGCGCCCGCCGCCCCCGCGAAACCCGTGCTCCGAGAGGAAGACTGATGCAATCGCGCCTGCTGTTCCGCGCCGCCCCCTACGAACGAGAGTCCAACGCGACCGTTGCAGGGATCACGGAAGAAGGTGGCGTCATTCTGGATCAGACGCTGTTCTATCCGACCTCGGGCGGGCAACCGGGTGACAGCGGCTGGCTGCAGTGGGGCGATCAGAGGATCGACATCGCAACGACGGTCAAGGGCCCAGAGGGCGCCGTCGTGCTGGTGCCCGCCGAGCCTGCTCCTCTGCCCTCGGTCGGGGTTCCGGTGCGGCAGGGCATCGACTGGAACCGCCGTCACCGGCTGATGCGGGTCCATACGGCGCTGCATCTTTTGTCGGTGGTGATCCCGCTGCCGGTCACCGGAGGGTCGATTTCGGAAGACAAGGGCAGGCTTGATTTCGACATGCCCGAAGCGCCAGAGGACAAAGAGGCGCTGGAGGCGCGGCTAAACGGCTTTGTGGCGGCGAACTTGCCGGTGTCGGACGAATGGATTTCTGATGCGGAACTGGACGCAAACCCCGGATTGGTAAAGACCATGTCGGTCCAGCCTCCGCGCGGCAGCGGTGAGATCCGGCTGGTTCGGATCGGGCAGGGCGCGGGGACCATCGATCTTCAACCCTGCGGCGGGACCCATGTCGCACGCACCGGCGAAATCGGCGGACTGGCGATCGGCAAGATCGAGAAAAAGGGCAAGCAGAACCGCCGCGTCTATCTGCACCTGACGACCTGAAGCGTTCCTCGGCGGGAACCCGATGGCCTGACTATGCGGGCAATGGGACCGGCCGGAACCAGCCTATTGCTTCGGCAGCACACCCGCGCGGCGCCCGCGTGACAGTTCCGTTTCCGTGTCCGGAAGACCTTCGCGCGATAGCAGGATGGCGATGGGTCGCAGCGGTGGCACATGGCTGCAGACCACCAGCAGCATCACCATGATCGGCACCGACAGGAACATCCCCGGAATGCCCCAGACCGCGCCCCAGAAGGCAAGGCTGATGATGATCCCGAAGGATGACAGCCGCAGCGCGCGGCCCATCATCCACGGGTCGATGATATTGCCGTTGATGAACTGGATCGCGCCGGAAATCAGGAAAATCGCTGCGGTGATCGTCGGGTCTCCGGTCTGGACAAAGGCCACCAGCGCGACCATCCCCGTGGCCACGATAGAGCCCACGTTCGGGATATAGTTCAGCACAAAGGTCAGCACGCCGATCGCCACGGCCAGTTGCAGGCCAAAGGCCTCGGCCACGGCAAAGACCATGAGTCCGGTGATCACGCTGACCGCGGTCTTGACCAAAAGATAATAGTTCACGCGATGAATGATCGAGCCGATGATCAGGCCGACCCGCTCTGCCTGTTCGTGGTCCTGAAAGAAATTGGTGAGCTTGGTCGCGAACCAGATCCTTTCGGCAAACAGGAAGCCCACGAAAAGGATGACCAGAACCGTGCCCTGCGTCAGGCTGCCCGCCTGTCCCGCCACCGCACGGACATATCCCGAAATCTCGACCGAGCGGAGCGAATTCAGCACCGCACCTTCGATGTCGTCGCCAAGCCAGCCAAAAAGCGAGGCAATCGCCGATGGCGCGCGCTCGGCGTAACTGAGCGTGGTGACAAGCACGGTGTTGACCTGCGCCAGCAGGATCGAGGTCAGGATCAACAAAGCCGTCGAGATCAACCCCAAAGCGGCGAGCGAGGCCAGCCAGTTCGGAATTCGGAACGGCCCGATCCTCTGACGGGCGATAAAGTTGATGACGTCAGACGTCAGCGAAAACAGGATGATCGCGGTGGCCAAGGAAATCAGCATGAACCGCGCTTGCACCAATAGGAACAGCACCACCGCAAAGGCAATGATAACCAAGGCTCCGGTCTGGATCCGGCTGTAATACGTGCGGGGGTCCTGATGGTCGGCTGGCATTCTGACTCTCGTTCGTTTGTCCAACTATGGGACGTTTGCCAGCAGTCCACAACGTCTGGAACAATATGTTTTTGCAGGGTCTTGCATTAGCCGCCGCAAAGCGGTTAAACGCGCCCCTAAGGACAGTTGGCCGAGTGGTCGAAGGCGCACGCCTGGAAAGTGTGTAGGCGGGAGACCGTCTCGAGGGTTCGAATCCCTCACTGTCCGCCACAAACATTCGCAAACCCGAGACGAGGCCCCAGTGCGGGCCTTTTTTCTTTTTGGTTCAAAGGAGTTTAGCTGGGTCATCCGGCTTTCGGAGACTGGCCATTGACCCGAAATCAGTCTCTGAACGCCCCGCGTCTCTTTCCACCCGCCCTTCACCCAAATCGAGACGGATTTAAAAACTTACGTATTTTCTGATGCTTGACAGCAATGGGCTGAGCCGCAGTTGAGGCAACTTCGACCGCTATCGATGCAACTAGAGACACCCGGAGGCCGCGTGGTTGTGCGGCTTGCTGCGCAAAGGTGTCGACCTCTCGAACGGTGACGGTTGACAGCCGGGCCGTTAAACTGAACCCGTTGAGCTTGTGAAGAGGCATACGCGCTAAGTGCGTTCATTTGGGTCAACGGGGAGAGGAAAATTATGCCAAGTATCCGCTTAGGGCTTGAAAGCGCTCCCGATTTCTTGGCTAAGGCTCGACGTGAGCTCCAGCGATTTAAAAACGCAGATAAAGAGCAAGATCGGGCTGATCACGCGCTAAACCTTGCCGTAACGGTGCACCATTTGGGCGACTGGACGTATCACCATGGAGTACAACTTGGTCTTGCGATGGGTGATCCTGGTAACTTCTTGGGCAATGCTCGAAATGCAAATGGCTCGGTAAAGCTCTTACACAAGATTGCCGACACGACTAAACATCACACTTTGAGCCGCCAGAATGTGCTCGAAATCCAAGTGGACGAGCTTGGTGACGGGCGTCTCGCACATCATCAAGATTTTCTCGGTATCGATGTCCAGGCTCCGAGGACAGATCTACCTGGCGGTCGCCTCTTGTACGTACGCACTGTCATCGATGACGATGAAATCGTCGGATATGAAACGGTTTACGAAGGTACTGTTGTTTTAAATGGTGGAAATGGTCAATTCTTCGACCCTATCTGCGAAGACGCGATATCCTTTTGGAATGTTGTGATCCAAGCTTTGGATGATGGTCAGTTGCCAGATTGGATGTAGCCAAACCAAGGCTGATAGGCGATTGTCTCCGATCGCTCATGTCGCTCAGGAGCCGGTTGACCTAACGCGCGAGAGCGCACGCTCTTCTTGCTCCCACCATGCATCCCCAGCCAGAAAACAGAGGTCATATAAGCTGACCGCCGACGTCTCGCGGCCGCAGGTCAGGCGCTTCAGCACCTCCGTCGCCAGATAGGCGAGGCGTAGCTGGCGGCTAATGTGGCGTTCGGCCAGAGCTGTCCCTTCCGCCACTTCCACCCGTCAATTCACTCGCCCCGTTCAGCTGCCGCCGGATTTTCCCGTGTTTTCAGACGAGTATGTGCGAGGGGCTGGACACTTGCGCTGCGGCCAAGTGCTCCGGTTGCTGTCTCTTGGGGTTGGATTTTCTGGACCCCATGACCGCCGGCGCATTGGTGCCTAGCCTGTAGCCAGTTGAAACCGCCTATGCGTCGACTGTCTGAGGTCAGCACAGGCCGGACGGACGACCATCCGTCTGACAAATCCCCGACATTGCGGTCCAAGCGGTCGCATTTGCACTGGCTTAGGGCGTCTTGGCATTTGGCGGAGGCCGGTTGTCGCGGATATGCTTGACCTAACACACGTCACGCGCGACCTAGGCGCCCCCGCTTGCAAGAAGGCCCCTCAATGACCCCATCCCCGCTGATCGACGGTCTGCAATACGCCAACTGGTCCGAAAAGATCTTTCGCCAGATGCGACAGGGCGGGGTGGATGCGGTCCATGTCACCGTCACCTACCACGAGACATTTCGCGAAACCGTCCTGCGGATCGAAGAATGGAACCGCCGGTTCGAGCAGTTCCCCGACTTGATCTTTCAGGGGCGCTCGGCCTCGGACATCAAGGTCGCGCGGGACACGGGCAGGACCGCCATATTCTTCGGGTCGCAAAATCCGTCCTGTATGGAGGACGATATCGGCTTGGTGGAAATCCTCCACACCCTGGGCCTTCGGTTCATGCAGCTGACCTATAACAACCAATCGCTGCTTGCCTCGGGCTGTTACGAAGCCGAGGACACCGGCCTTACCCGTATGGGCCGCGAGGTCGTGGCCGAGATGAACCGCGTCGGCCTGGTCGTCGACATGAGCCATTCGGGCGAGAGGTCGACGCTAGACGCCATCGAACATTCGTCGCGTCCCATCGCCATCACCCACGCCAACCCGCACAACTGGCATGCCGCGTTGCGCAACAAGTCGGACAGGGTGCTAAGGGCGCTGGGGGAAAGCGGAGGGATGCTGGGATTTTCACTGTATCCCCATCACCTGAAAGGCGGCAGCGCCTGCCTGCTTCAGGACTTTTGCGACATGATTGCCCGCACCGCCGCCTTGATGGGTCCCGACCGGATCGGGATCGGAACCGACCTGTGTCAGGACCAGCCCGACAGCGTGGTCGAATGGATGCGGGTCGGGCGTTGGACAAAACGGATCGACTATGGCGAGGGCAGTGCCGCCAACGCGGGCTTTCCGCCGATGCCCGACTGGTTCGCCGACAACCGGCATTTCGCCGCGATCCGGACGGGGCTGGGGCAGGCGGGTCTGTCAACCGCCGAGGTCGACGGCATCATGGGTGGCAATTGGCTGCGGTTCTTCGATCAGAGTTTCGGTCCCCAGTCACGCTAGGCACCACTTGCGGTTTGGGTCGGGGTTGACCATGATCCAGCCCAAGCAGGTACAAGCGGCCAAGGACAGGACCCCAAAATGACCGACGACACCAAGAGCGATATTCAGGTCATCGGCTTTGCGCCGACTTACGAAGCCTTCGGCATGGTGTTGGAGTTCCTTTCGGCGTCAGACGTGTTTTCGACCTTTGAACTTCGCACCGTTGCGGATGTCGTCCGCAGGCAATTGGCCGACGGTCACAATCTGGGCGCGGTGCGCGGAACCGAGGTGCTGGGCTACGCCGGATGGCTCCATACGACAGAGTCGGTCGGCTCCGAGTGGATGGAAGACCGCAGCATCCTGAAACCGCTAAAGCCCGAAGACGCGGACGCGGTCGCCTTGACGGTTTTTGCGGCGGCGGACACCTCGGTCACACCCCGCCTGATCCGGGGCGCGCGCGAACTGAACAAGGGCAAGCGCGTCTTCTTTAAGCGCGGCTATGACGGGGTCGTCCGTCCGTCGCGCAAGTCTGCCGTGCTTAACGTCGCAAAACCGTGACCAAGCCGACCCCGGGCCGCGGACCCGGAAACATTTGTTGGATCGCGTCTTATCCAAAATCGGGCAACACGTGGATTCGCATGTTTCTCTATGCGTATTTTCGCAACGTGGACGAAGTCGTGCCCAATGTTATCGGCCAGTTCATTCCCGACGAAAACAGCGTCAGATTTTACCTTCCGCTGCTGCCCGACCAGCCAAAATATGCATCGAACAGAGAGCTTGCCGCAGTCAGACCCACGGCACAGCGCGCGATTTCCGCGGCCAACCCCCGCGGGGTGTTGATCAAGACGCACAACATCTACGGCATGCACCTTGGTACTCCGGCCATCGACAGAAGGGCGACGGCGGCGGCGATCTATGTCGTCCGCAATCCGCTGGACGTAGCGGTGTCCTATGCGTCATTCCGGAACAAGAGCAAGGATACGGCCGTGGATTGGGTCCTCGAGCAGGGACGAATTCTGCCGCGCGCACCGAACGGCAGCTATATGATCGGTGGATCTTGGGTAGAGAATGTGACCAGCTGGCGCAAACAAAGGCATTTCGCGACCTGCTTTGTCCGCTACGAAGACTTGCTGGAGTCGCCAATGGAAACCTTTGGCAAAATCGTGAGCTTTGTTGCGGGCAAGGTCGACGAGGCGGCTTTGGAAAAGGCGATCAAAGTGACCAGCTTCGATGCCCTCCGCGCCGCCGAGGATCGTGTCGGATACGCCGGCAAACCCGCCGCCGCCAAGAATTTCTTCCGGTCGGGCAAGGCCGGGGAAGGGCTGGAAACCTTGACCCCTGATCAGATCAGGCGAATTGTCGAAGTCTGCGGCCCCCTGATGACCGAACTCGGATATGACCTGCCGGATGTTTGACATTGGGGTCAG
>JALQXR010000221.1 GCA_023263105.1 Marivivens sp.
TGGCCGAGGTCTATGCCGCAGACGACGCGGCAGGCAAATTCGCCGCCGACTTTGTGGCCGCCTGGACCAAGGTCATGATGCTTGACCGGTTCGACATCGCCTGATCAGGACCAAACGCCTGACACGGAACGCGCGCGGGGAAACTCGCGCGCGTTTTGCGTTGCGGGGCTGGGCGTTTCTGGGCTTGGTCAGTCCGCAGGCAGGTCCAGCGCCTTTTGGATCAGGCGCACCAGATCGGCCCTTTCGGATGCGGTAAGTGCAGCAAGGATGTCGTCCTGCACCTTGGCCACGATCGGGTCTATGGTGGCAAGGACAGCCGCGCCCTGATCGGTCAGGCGCACGACAAAGGCGCGTTTGTCGGTCTTGCTGTGCTGGCGCGCGATCAGGCCCTTTTGCTCAAGCCGCGCGACGACGCCGCCGATCGTCGCCCTGTCATAGGCGATCTGGGCGGCCAGCGATGCCTGATCCAGCCCCGAGTGTTTGGCCAAGGTCCGAAGGGCCGCGAACTGCACCGGCGTCAGGTCATGGCCCGCCGCTCGCATCCGCGCCTGAAATGCCGCCGTCGATTGCTGCTGGAGCCGCCGTATCAGGTGGCCGGGCGTTCGGGAAAGGGGGGGCTCGTCGTTCATCGGACCACTTGATAAGTATGCATACTATATTGACGGGGGCAGGGTTGCGCCGTAGTAGTAAGCATACATACAGTTTCGAGGGCGATCAAATGCAATACCACCTGAACGGTTTTCGCGCGGGCGATCCTGCGGTGCAGGAGCCGGTGGCGCGCGACCATAACGCCGATGCGGTTGACGTCCTGATCGTGGGCTGTGGTCCGGCGGGGCTCACGCTTGCCGCGCAGCTGGCCGCCTTTCCGGACCTTTCGGTGCGCATCACCGACCGCAAATCCGGCCCGCTTGAAATCGGTCAGGCGGACGGCATCGCCTGCCGGTCGGTCGAGATGTTCGAAGCCTTTGGCTTTGCGGAAAAAGTGATGAAAGAGGCCTATTGGGTGAATGAAGTCGCCTTTTGGCGGCCCTCGTCCGGCACTGCTTTGGCGCGCGCCGACCGGATTCAGGATGTCGAGGACGACCTTTCCGAAATGCCCCACGTCATCCTGAGCCAGGCGCGCGTCCATGACTTTTACCTTGAGGTCATGCGCAACTCGGCCAGCCGGCTTGAGCCCGTCTATAACCGCGACCTGATCGATGTCGCCACGTCCTACGACCCCGAGTATCCCGTCACGGCGACCTTCCGCTGTCTGGATCGGGACGGCACGCCCGAGGTCATTCGCGCCCGCTATGTCGTGGGATGTGACGGCGCCCGCAGCGTTGTCCGCAAGTCGATGGGCCACGAGCTGAAGGGCGAAAGCGCCCGCCAGCTGTGGGGCGTGATGGATGTGCTTGCGATTACCGATTTCCCCGACATCCGGCTTAAGGCCGCGATCCAGTCCGAAGCCCACGGCAGCCTGCTGATCATCCCGCGCGAAGGCGGTCACATGGTCCGGATGTATATCGAACTGGATGAACTCAAGGGCGCCGAGCGCGCCGCGGACCGCGCCGTCACCGCGGACATGCTGATCGACAAGGCCCGCCAGATCATCGCCCCCTATAGCCTAGAGGTCCCCGAGGTCGCGTGGTGCTCTGCTTATGAAATCGGGCAGCGTGTGTGTGACGCCTTTGACGATGTCGCGCCGCAGGATCGCGGCACGCGCCAGCCCCGCATCTTTATCGCCGGAGACGCCTGCCACACCCATAGTCCGAAGGCGGGGCAGGGGATGAATGTGTCGATGGCCGATACGTTCAACCTTGGCTGGAAACTGGCCGCCGTGCTGCGCGGGCAGGCAGGGGCGGGGTTGCTGGACAGCTATTCGGCAGAGCGGCGCGCCAAGGCAAAGGAACTGATCGACTTCGACAAGGACATGGCGCGGCTGTTCAGCGCCAAGCCCCGAACGCCCGAAGAAGCGGCGCAGTTCCAGGCCTATTTCAAAAGACACGGGCGATACACGGCGGGCGTCGAAACGCGGTATGATCCGTCGGATATCACCGGCGACGACCGGCATCAGGCGCTGGCCAAGGGCTATCCCGTCGGAATGCGGTTCCGTTCGGCTCCGGTGATCCGGCTGGGCGATGCAAAACCGATGGAGCTGGCCCATGTGCTTAAGGCGGACGGGCGCTGGCGGCTGATGGCCTTTTCCGGCGCGGGCGATACCGGCGCTTCGGGCGGGCGGTTAGAGTCGCTCTGCCGCTACGTCGCGGAAACGCTCGCGCCTTCGCTCACCCCGTCAGGTCAGGACCCAGACAGCGTCATCGACCTGCGCGCCATGCTCCAGTCGCCGCATCGCGAGGTGGCATTCGACCGGCTGCCGCAGGCCCTACGCCCGACCAAGGGGCGCTATGGGTTGGTCGACTACGAAAAGGTCTTTTGCCCGAACGCAAAGTCCGGCACCGACATCTTTGACCTGCGTGGGATCGACCGGACGAACGGAGCCGTTCTGATCGTGCGGCCCGATCAATTCGTGGCGGCGGTCCTGCCGCTGGACGACCACGACGGGATCGGATCATACTTTGACAGCGCGCTCGGGTAGGGCCGCAGTTCCCAAAGTTCGGGGGCCTAGATGCCCGCGCCGTTCCGTTGTAAAAGCCCGAAATGTCCAAGACCGCCCCAGCCCTGCACAGCGCCCGCCTGTCCGTCGCCCCGATGATGGACTGGACGGACCGTCATTGCCGCCACTTTCACCGGATCATTTCGGGTCAGGCGTTGTTGTATACGGAAATGGTGACCGCGCCCGCGATCATCCATGGCGACCGCGACCGGCATCTGGCGTTCAATGACAGCGAACATCCCGTGGCGCTTCAGTTGGGGGGCTCGGATCCGAAAGAACTGGCCGAGGCGACGCGTATCGCGGCGGATTATGGCTATGACGAGGTCAACCTGAACGTCGGCTGCCCCTCGGACCGCGTGCAATCGGGCTTTTTCGGTGCTGTTTTGATGGAACGGCCCGCGCTGGTGGCCGACTGTGTGGCGGCGATGATCGCGGTGTCGCCGGTCGAGGTCACGGTGAAATGCCGGATCGGCGTCGACGATCAGGTGCCCCAAGAGGTGCTGCCGGACTTTCTGTCCCGCGTGTCGGCGGCGGGGGTGAACCGGTTCACGATCCACGCGCGAAAGGCGTGGCTGCAGGGCCTGAGCCCGAAGGAAAACCGCGACATTCCGCCTTTGGACTACCCTCTGGTGCAGGCGATGAAGGGGCTGTTCCCCGCGCTCCACCTTTCGGTGAACGGCGGGATCACGTCGCTGGACCAAGCGCAAGAGTTTCTAGAGGCGGGGATGGACGGTGTAATGATCGGACGCGCGGCCTATCATTCGCCCTACGATACGCTGGCCGAGGTCGACCGGCGGATCTTTGGTGTCGACCGCCACATCAGCGCCGAACAGGCGGTCATCGCCA
>JALQXR010000222.1 GCA_023263105.1 Marivivens sp.
TGTAGCGCTCCGCGATGGCGTCCCAGGCCTCGCCCGTCTCCCGGGCGCGGTTGATGATCTTGTCGTCGATGTCCGTGATGTTGTTTACGAACCGGACCCTCAGGCCCCGGGCGAGCAGCCAGCGGGCCACGGTGTCGAACACCACCGGCCCCATCAGGTGCCCGATGTGACAGTCGTCGTAGACCGTCGGGCCGCAGACGTACATCCGCACATTGGCCGGATTGATCGGCTCAAAGACCTCTTTGGTTCGGGTCTTGGTGTTATGCAGTCGGATCGTGGTCATCGGTAGTCTCGCAAATGGTCACGCAGGGGCTTTTCGCCCGCGGGCCTAGCAACTTACCGTTAGAAGGGAAACGTGAAAGAGCGGCCCGCGACGAATGTCAGCAGGGAATAATGCAGCAGATAATGATGCAAGGGCTCTTCATGCCGGTGGGGATATCACCCCTCGTCTCAGCCGTCCAGCATTTCGACAAGCGCCGCGGTCGTGTTGAGGTTGCGGCCCGTGACGCCGTCGCCGGTGACGATACGGTCAAGCTTTGCGCCCACCGCGCTTTGGCCAAACCCTTCGGGGGTGTGGAGCCAGAAGATGCCGCCAGCTCGGGCCAGCGCTTCGGACGGTTTCGCCCAGCGCGACCAAGCCTCGGGGTCGACCGCAGCCGAGCCAAGCGGAAACAGGGCATGGACCCGCCGCCCGTCGTCCACCCGATAGGGGCAGGCCGCGACAATCGCGCGAAATTCCGGACCGGTCGCGGTCCAGACCGGAATGTCCCGCCCGAACCGGCGGGCGATCGCCGCCTCCAGCCGCGCGCGCACCTCGGCCACGGACCCCGAGGCGCGAAACACCAGATTGCCACTGGCGATATAGCTGCGCACGTCGTCCAGCCCGCATCCCGCCGCCGTGTCGCGCAGGTCGGCCATCGGGACTTTGACCCCGCCGACGTTGACACCCCTGAGCAGGGCCACAAATTCCAGCATTTCCAGCGTTTTTCCCTGTAATTTCCCGTCCAACGTTACTGGCACAGCGCTGGGTCAAAGACTAAGGTACGTGCAACCGAAGTAAACCACCCGAGGCCCGATGAATCCCCTAGCCATCCTGCCGGTCCTGTTGCTTGCCGCCTGCGTCGCTCCGGCTCCGACGATCCAGAAGCTTCCCAGCACGGAACAGGACAGGGAACCCGCCAACAGCTTTTCGGTGGATTCGGCGCGTGTGAACCAGCCCGAGCTGAACGCCTTTGCCCGCGCCACGCTTGCCGCCATCCAGACGCAGTCGATCCGCGATCGGGTCGAGTACTGCGGCTTCATCGTCATGGAGAGCGACGGCTCGCTTCGGGCGACCGGACCCCATCGGGGCAATTTCGACAGTTGCGAAAACGACTTCAGCGGCCTGTCCGACATCGTCGCCAGTTATCATACCCATGGGGCATTCGGGTACAACTATGACAACGAGGTGCCCTCGACCGTCGATATGGAAGGCGACCTGATGATGGGCGTCGACGGGTTCATTTCGACCCCCGGCGGGCGGTTCTGGTGGATCGACCACGAAACCCGTCTGGCGCAACTGGTCTGCGGACCGAACTGTCTGGTGGCCGATCCGGGATATCAGATCACCGACGACTGGACGATCCGCCAGCGCTATGATCTGGCCGGACTGCGCGCACGGGCTGCAAATTTCTAGGTCCTAGTGGCCCGCCGATTTGCCCGTCACCCGCGCGATCGCGGGGCCGACGACGCGCGTCGCAACGGGGATCAGCAACAGCCCCAGCGCCAGCCCGAAGACACCGTTCATACCGGCCTTTGCCGCCCATTCCGTCAGGCCCTCGGCGCTGGCAGGCACGGCATGGGCCGCGGCGGCTGCGATGTCGTGGATCGTGTGGCCCAGCCAGCCATAGCCCATCTGCTCGGCCCCGTGGACCACGATCGACCCGCCGACCCAAAGCATGGCAGCCGTGCCGACCAGGGTCAGGACTTTGAGGAACCTCGGCATGCCGCGGACGATGGCGCGTCCGGTTGCGCGTGTCAGCGCCAGCCGCCCCCGCTGTGACATGAACAGCCCCACGTCGTCCGCCTTTACGATCAGCGCCACGCCGCCGTAGACAACCGCCGTGATCCCGAATGCCACGATGGCCAAGGTCAAAGCCTCCATCCACAGGGCGCTGGCCGGTATGGCGGCCAAGGCGATTGTCATGATCTCGGCAGAGAGGATGAAATCCGTCTTGATCGCACCGGCGACGCGCTCTTCTTCCAGATGGGCAGGGTCGCGCACGTCAAGATCCGCCTCGACATGGTGGTCGGCATGGGGAAACAGCGCGTGAAAGACCTTTTCCGCCCCTTCGAAACACAGATAGGCCCCGCCAACCATCAACAGAGGCGAAATCGCCCAAGGCGCGAAAGAGGACAGCAGCAGTCCGGCAGGCAGCAGAACCAGCAGCTTGTTCCGGATCGACCCCAAGGCGATACGGCCCACAATCGGCAATTCGCGGCTTGCGTCGAACCCTTGGACATATTTCGGGGTCACCGCGGCATCGTCGATCACCGCGCCAGCGGCTTTCGCGCCCGCCTTGGCTGCCTGCGCCACGACGTCATCGACGCTCGAGGCCGCAACCTTGGCGATCGCCGCCACATCGTCCAAAAGTGCCAGTAGTCCGCTCATTTATCCGTCCGTTCCATTCGCAACCAAGAATCGCCTTCCCCAGAGTACCCATCTATCGGCACCTGTCTTGGGTCATCAAACGGGTAATCGGGGTATCTGTTAGCGCTAAGGAGAAGTCATAGGGATAGTTTATCGCTAACACATTGCCGGACAATGCAAATTTTCTTTGCCGATCCTCCCCATCATGGGTAAGTCCGGCTCAGACAACGCAACCGGAAGGCACATAAATGACCGTCACAATCGGCATCAACGGCTTCGGACGCATCGGCCGCTGCACACTCGCCCATATCACCGAGGCAGGACGCAATGACGTCCAGGTGGTCAAGATCAACGCAACCGGCCCGATCGAAACCAACGCGCATCTGCTGAAATACGACAGCGTGCACGGCCGTTTCGGTGGCGACGTAAAGGTCAAGGACAACACGCTGGATCTGGGCCGTGGCCCGATCGAGGTCATGTCGACCTACAACCCCGAAGAACTGGACTGGTCCGGCGTCGACGTGGTTCTGGAATGCACCGGTAAATTCAACGACGGACATAAATCGGCCATCCACATGGAACGCGGCGCGAAGAAAGTCCTGATTTCCGCGCCTGCGTCGAACGTCCAGCGCACGGTTGTTTACGGCGTGAACCACCGCCAGCTGCTGGCCGATGACCGCGCGGCCGAAATGCCGACGCACGTCGCTGCGCTGTTGCTGCTTTTGAGCCGAGGCTCGCCACAACCAGTCGCTGCACTGCCACCGCTACTATCTGAATGATTACTACTGTTACTGATGTCGCT
>JALQXR010000223.1 GCA_023263105.1 Marivivens sp.
TGCCTGACTAGGGGCGATAGCGTCGCGCGGCGCGTCGGCGGCATAGACATCGACGCTGAACCCCCAGCGCCCCCACCAGCCCGGGGTCACGCCATTGGCTTCGGTCGGGTAATAGAACGACCGGCCCGGACGGAGCACCGCACGTATCCGCCCGCCCGCGTCACCGACCGCACCGGCATGGCGCGCCGCCGTGCACAGATCGCTGTCCCCGCGATAGGGACCTTCGCCCCAAATCGCCTTGGCCGCCGGTTCCGATCCGTCAGTGGCAGCGGCAGCGGCAGTGGCCGCACAATCGCAAAGAAATTCTGTCCGGCCCGACGGATAGACGTCGCACATCGCTGCCGCTGAGGCTGCCGTTCCGAACAGGGCAAAGCCCAGATACGCCGCAAGAACCGCCGCAAACCGTCCAGCCATCGCCACACCTCCCTTGACGCTTTGGGGCAGGTTAACAGCACTGCTGTCCGCAGCATAGCACCCAGACGCGCGGCGCGGGTTTTCGCGCTTGTAGAGGGCACGGCCGGTCCCTATATTTAAAGTGTTCCTTCGGGAACTATGGACATAAACGCGCCTGTAATAAGCGGATCGGACCCGGGGGCGGTACCCGGCGGCTCCACCAAAAACCCCTCGTTGGGGGCAGATGGGGCCGAAACAGGATCGACGAACGTGTAAAGAGGATTGCTTTGTCTCGGTGAGGTACCACCGTTATCGGTCCGAAAAGCATAATTGCCAACGACAATCGTGCTCCGATCGCTCTCGCCGCTTAAGCGGTGCGATAGATCGAAACTTAAGTCCTTGCGCTTAGCCGCGTAAGGCGGGGTTCGCAGGCACCTGGCAACAGAAGCCTGCACTTACCCCCCTCCGACTGGACCTATCGCCGCGCTTTCGATGCGATGCTTGATCGAGACATGACGGCTGTGCCAGCCTGAGCGCAAGGATCAAGAGGACAACGCGACATGGCGCGAGGCGTAGCGACCGTTCTGGGCCTGACATTGACCGTGCTGCCGCCCGCCGCACAGGCCTGTGACGTGGCGCTTCTTTTGGCGATCGACGTGTCCAATTCCATCGACGCCGCCGAATACCGGCTCCAGACCGACGGGTTGGCCGATGCGCTGCTGGACCCCGAAATAGCCGAGGCCCTGTTGCAGGCCGAGGCCGCGCTGGCCGTTGTGCAATGGTCGGGCGTTGACCGGCAGGTGCTGGTGCAGGACTGGGCACGGATGCGCAGCCTGACCGACATCCGCGTCTTTGCGGACCTGGCGCGCGGCTCCGAACGGGCCTTTGTGCTGTCCGACACCGCGCCCGCCGAGGCCCTGATGTTTTCGCTGGATCAATTCACGGCGGTGCAGGACTGCAAGCGCAGGATCATCGACGTCTCCGGCGACGGGACCGCAAACGCCGGAGCCGACGTGCGCGGACTGGGCCGAGAAGCCGAACGGCGCGGCGTGACAATCAACGGTCTGGCGATCGAATCCATGGGGCGTGCGATCACGACCTATTTCGAACGCGCGATCATCACGTCGGACGGGTTCGTGATGACGGCGCGGGGCCATCGCGAATACCCCCAGACGATCCGCCGCAAAATCCTGCGAGAGGTCTCGGCCACCCTGTTCTGACCCTTTGATCAGGTCCCGATTTGGCTCGACCCAAGGCCGTGGGACCCCGCGACGCACCCCGTGGGGCCAAGGCCCAAGCTTCGCATCCCTGTCATCGCCCGAGGATACCCCTTGCCCGCTTTTTCCGAAATCGGCCCGTCCGTTCGCCTGCGCCAGATCGGCCTGCCCGACGACCTCGTGGCCCGCCTGCGCGGGTTCAAACTGTCGCAGGGCGCGGCGTGGCAATGCCCCCTTTGACGGCTCTGGGCTGGCAGCACGCGGCCACCGCAAAAACCCGCGAAGACCACGCGGCAACAACCGGCGCGGGGTCCGTTGCATTTTTGGGTGACGGGACCTGCGGATCGTTCGCTTTCGCCCCTTTTCCTCCTTCCAAAATTGCCTATGCTTGGCCAAGAGGAACGGAGGCGCCCTGATGACCAATCGCACCATCGACTATGGTAACCTGATGCACAGTGCCATGCGGGGGTTGATTCAAAAGGTCCTGACGCGGGTCTCGAAAGAGGGACTTCCGGGCAGCCACCATTTCTTTATCACATTCGATACAGCCCACCCCGATGTCGAACTTGCCGACTGGCTTTCGGACCGCTATCCGGGCGAAATGACCATCGTCATCCAGCACTGGTTCGACAATCTGGACGTCACCGACGAAGGCTTTGCGATCACGCTGAATTTCGGCAACAACCCCGAGCCGCTCTACATTCCCTACGACGCCATCAAGACCTTCGTCGACCCGTCCGTCGAATTCGGCCTGCGCTTTGAAACCCGCGAGGACGAAGAAGACGATCTGGACGACGACGAGGACGGCTCGGAAATCGTCGAGATCGACGAAGCGCCGATGGCCGAAATGGCCGAACCCGCGCCCGAACCGCGCAAGGGCGAGGCAGAGATCGTCAGCCTCGACAAGTTCCGCAAATAGAACGCCGGTCGGGTTGGCCGGACGATGTCGGGCTCTGGCATGTTGTTCCTGCGGCGGTTGATCCGAAATCCCAGACAAGTGTCGGCCATCGCGCCGTCGTCGCGGTTTCTGGCGCGTGCGATGGTGCGCGGACTGGGCCCCGAAACGGGCAGAGTCGTTGAATTCGGCCCCGGAACCGGCAGCCTGACGAAAGCGATACTGGCCGCAGGCGTCGCGCCCGAAAACCTGACCCTGTTCGAACTCGACCCTGCGTTTGCGACCGCCTTATCCGACCGATTTGCAGGGGTGCGGGTGGTGAACGGGCCTGCCGACACGGCGCCCGACCATGTGGCCGAAGGCGTGGGCGCGGTCATCTCTGGCTTGCCGCTCTTGTCGATGCCCGCCCCCGTCTGCCGCGCCATCGTCGGCTCGGCCTTTCGCATCCTCGCGCCCCGGGCGCCCTTTATCCAGTTCACCTATGGGCCGATCCCCTCTGTCCCGCCGGACGTGATTGCGGACTTTGGGCTGTCGGTCGAACAAACCGCCTTTGTCTGGGCGAATTTGCCGCCCGCGCGGGTCCACCGCTTTGTCCGAAAATAGCGCGACAGATTCGCCCGAACGGCCATTTCAATTGAATCGCACACACCGCCCGCCTATGAACGGCGCGAAACATACTGCCGGAGACAGAAGATGACCCAGACCCGTACCGAAACCGACAGCTTCGGACCGCTTGAGGTTCCCGCAGACAACTACTGGGGGGCACAGACCCAGCGGTCGATCATTAACTTTCCCATCGGCTGGGAACGCCAGCCCGTCGCCATCATCCGCGCGCTTGGCGTGATCAAGAAAGCCTGCGCCGCCGTGAACGAAGGTTTCGGCGATCTGGACCCGAAGCTTTCGGCCGCCGTGCAGG
>JALQXR010000224.1 GCA_023263105.1 Marivivens sp.
CGGCCCGCGCGGTGGATTTCGGGCGGGCTGTTGGGCCTGTTGGCGCTGGCTCTGACCTCTGAGGGCGCGGCGCCTGACGCGCGGGCGCTGGTTTTTGCCGCCTTGCTGACCGCGATCCTGTCACCGCTGATCGACGCCGCCGTGATCGCCGTCTTTACCCGCCGCCGCCAGAGGTCGTCCCGATGACCGCGCCCGACCACAGCAGCCGCAGATCGGCCCTGCGGACGCTCGCGGTCGTCGCAACCGTCGCCGTGGTCTGCGGAGCGCTGGTGACCGGCACGGCGGTCGCGCTGCGTCCGCGGATCCTGTCCAACATCAAGGCCGCCCAGCAGGCGCGGATGGCAGCCATGCTCGACGCGATCCCCGGACTGGCCGAGGTTCTGGGCGACAGCGGCGCATCGGCGCTGGAACCGGTGCTGGTCGATCTGGCCTCGGGCGAACGGGCGGCAGGCGACCCGCTGTCCTTTGACCCCGTGGCCGCCGCCGCCGATCCGGCGACCGGCAGGGCGCTGACCGCCGACGAGGACATCGCCGGTCTGGGGCGCATCGCGACCAGCGGGGTGGCCTATATCGTGCGCGACGGCGACGGGGCGCTGATGCTGGCCATCCTGCCCATCGCGGTCCGCGGCTATGCCTCGGTCATTCGGGGATACCTTGCCTTGGAACAGGACCTGACCACGGTGGCCGCGCTGAACATCATCGAACAAGCCGAAACACCGGGGCTAGGGGCGCGCATCCAGACGCCCGAGTGGCAGGCGCTCTGGCCCGGACGGTCGGTGGCGCGTCCGGACGGGACTCTGGGCGTCACCATCGTGCGGCAAGGCAGCAGTTCCGCGCCCTACGAAGTCGACGGACTGACCGGAGCCACCCGTTCCAGCACCGCTGTCGGCGCGGGGGTGACGTTCTGGCTGGGTGACGCGGGCTATGGGCCGTTCTTGTCCCGCCTTGCCGCGACGGAGGCTTCCAGATGAGCACCAGATCCAGACTGCTGACCGATCCGCTGGTGGACGCCAATCCGGTGACGCTCCAGATGCTGGGGATCTGCTCGGCGCTGGCGGTGACCGTGACGCTGGACACCGCGCTGACCATGGGGATCGCGATGACGGCGGTGCTGGCACTGTCCAGCCTGATCATCAGTCTGGTGCGGCGCGCGATCCCGGCCGAGGTCCGGCTGATCGTGCAGATCACGATCATCGCGTCGCTGGTCATGGCGATCGACCAGATCCTGCAGGCCTATCTGTTCGACATAAGCCAGAGGCTGTCGATATTCGTGTCGCTGATTGTCACCAACTGCATCATCCTTGGCCGAGCCGAAGCTTTCGCGATGCGCAATCCACCGCTGGCCAGCCTGTTGGACGGGGTGGGCAACGGGCTGGGGTATCTTTTGGTGCTGGCCCTCGTCGGATCGGTCCGCGAATTGCTGGGCACAGGTGCTGTGCTGGGCCGTCCCGTTCTGCCGACCGTGGCAGAGGGCGGCTGGTTCGAGCCTTTGGGCTTTATGGCGCTGGCCCCGTCGGCCTTTATCCTTCTGGGCCTTCTGGTCTGGGGCGTGCGGCTGATCCGGCCCGCTCAGGTCGAACCGGCCGAGGCAGGCACCTCTGCCGACCAACCCTCCGGAGGCGCGTCATGACCGGCATTTTTCTGGACGCGGTGCTTGCCGAAAATCTGGCCCTGTCGTTCTTTCTGGGGATGTGCACCTTTCTGGCGGTGTCGCGAAAGCTGTCGACCGCGCTGGGGCTGGGCGCTGCGGTCATCGCGGTTCAGGTCGTGACCGTGCCGCTGAACAACCTCGTGCACAGCTACCTGCTGGCACCGGGGGCGTGGGGGTGGCTGGGGCTGCCGGACACCGATCTGCGGTTTTTGCGGCTGATCACCTTTATCGGCATGATTGCCGCGACCGTGCAGGTGGCCGAGATGGTGATCGACCGGTTCTTTCCGCGCCTCTACACCGCGCTGGGGCTGTTCCTGCCGTTGCTGACGGTGAACTGCGCGATCCTTGGCGGCAGTCTGTTCATGGCCGACCGGCAATACGATCTGGGCGAAAGCATCGTCTATGCCGCCGGAACCGGCGTCGGCTGGGCTCTGGCGCTGGCCGCCTTGGCCGCAATCCGTGAACGGCTCACCTATGCCGATGTCCCCGAGGGCCTTCGCGGGGTCGGGCTGGCCTTTGTCGTCACCGGCCTGATGTCGATGGGCTTTTCCGTCTTTGCCGGAGTCGCGCAATGACAGAGGTTCTGTTCGCCACCGGACTCGTCGTCGCGCTGCTGGTGCTTTTGTCGGCGCTTGTGCTCTTGGCGCGGCGGGCGTTGCTGCCGTCGGGCGGGATCGCCGTGGTGCTGAACGACGGGCGGCGCATCACCGCCGAACCGATGGGCACCTTGCTAGAGACCCTGTTGGCCGAGGGCGTTCCGCTGCCCGCTGCTTGCGGGGGCAAGGGAACCTGCGGCCTGTGCAGGGTAAAGGTGACAGGCGGCGGCGGGCCGGTTCTGCCGACCGAAGCGGGCAGGCTGACCGACGCCGATCTGCGCGATGGCCTGCGGCTGGCATGTCAGCTGCGCCTGCGCGAAGATCTGACGGCGGAACTGGACCCCGCGCTCTTGAACGTCCAGACCCACATGGCCCGCGTCCGGCAAAGCCGCGCGCTGACTCCGACCATCAAGGAAATCGTCTTCGAGGTCCCCGAGGCATGGGATTTCCGGTTCACTGCCGGCGAATTCGTCACCGTGACCGCGCCGCCGTTTTCGATGGATCTGGAACAGGTCGACGTGGCGCCTCTGACCGACCGGCCCGCGTGGATGAACGGGCTGTCGCGCGCCAACCGCAGGGTCGAAACGGCCCAACCCGTGACCCGCGCCTATTCGGTGGCCAACCGGCCTTCGGACAGCGGCGCCATCGTCCTGAACATCCGCATCGCCCTGCCCCCGCCCGACCGCAGGGACCTGCCCGCGGGCTTGGTGTCGTCCTGGCTGTTCGGTCTGGCCGAAGGCGATGTCGCGGCGCTGTCGGGACCGTTCGGCAGTTTCCGCGCTCAGGACAACGGTCGGCCGATGGTTCTGGTCGGAGGCGGCGTCGGCATGGCCCCGCTGCGCGCGCTGGTGGCCGAAGAGCTCGCCCGAGGCGGTCAGGACCGCCGCGTCAGCTTTTATTACGGCGCACGATCCGCCGACGACCTGATCTATGCGCAGGATTTCGAAGCGCTGGCCCGCGACCATGTCCGTTTCGACTGGGTTCCCGTGGTGTCCGAGGATCGCGGCGTGGGCTGGACGGGCGAACGCGGGTTCGTGCATCAGGCGCTTTGCCGCCGCCATCTGGACAGCCATCCCACGCCCGAGGACTGCGACTATTACCTCTGTGGCCCGCCTTTGATGATCAAAGCGGTGA
>JALQXR010000225.1 GCA_023263105.1 Marivivens sp.
TCGCGCACCACCTTGCCCGGAGCCCCCATGACAAGCGATCCGTCAGGGATGACCTTGCCTTCGGTGACCAGCGCCCCCGCGCCGATCAGGCAGCCGTTGCCGATCCTGGCGCCGTTCAGGATGGTCGCGCCCATGCCGATCAACGTGCCCTCTCCGATCGTGCAGCCGTGCAGCATCGCCTTGTGGCCGATTGTGCAATTGGCGCCGATGGTCAGCGGATAGCCGATGTCGGTGTGCAGCACGCAGTTTTCCTGCAGGTTCGTGCCTTCTCCGACGTCGATCCATTCGTTGTCGCCGCGGATCGTGGTGCCGAACCAGACCGAGCTTTTGCCACGCAGCCGGACCCGTCCGATCACATGGCATCCCGGGGCGATCCACGCGGTGGTGTCGACTTCGGGCCGGTATCCTTCCAAAGAATAGATCATTTCCCGTACTCCTTGTTCAGGTCGCGGACGAATTGGTTGAGCCAAGGCTGACGGGTGCGGCGCTGTCGTTCGGCGGTCAGAATGGCCCGCAGGTCGGCTTCGCAGCGGTCGGGATCGTCGTTGACCAGCACGTAATCGTATTCCGCCCAATGGCTGATTTCGGCAAGGCTCTTGGCCATCCGCCCCGCGATCACCTCGTCGCTGTCCTGACCGCGCGTGCGCAGGCGGCGCTCTAGCTCGGTCATCGACGGCGGCAGGATAAAGATCGAGACGACGTCTTCGCCCATGGCCTGTTTGATCTGCTGACCCCCCTGCCAGTCGATGTCGAACAGCGTGTCGACGCCTGCGGTCATATTGTCGACCACCGGACCCTTGGGGCTGCCGTAGAAATTGCCGAACACCTCGGCGTGTTCCAGCATGTCGCCGTCGTCGACCATGGACTCGAATTCCGCTCGGCTGCGGAAATAGTAATCCTTGCCGTCTTCTTCGCCCGCGCGGGGGGCGCGGGTCGTGGCCGACACCGAAAACCGGATCGTCGGGTCCCACGCGCGCAGACGCTTCGTCATGGTCGATTTCCCCGCCCCCGAGGGCGACGACAGGATCAGCAGCAGTCCGGTGCGGGTCATGGATTTATTCGACATTCTGGATCTGCTCCCGCATCTGGTCGATCGTTGCCTTCAGGTCCAGTCCGATGGCCGTCAGCGCGGTAGAGCCGGATTTGGAGCACAAGGTATTGGCCTCTCGGTTGAACTCTTGGGCCAGAAAATCCAGTTTGCGCCCCGCCGGAGCCGGATCCCCCAACAGCGCCCGCGCCGCCGCGACATGGGCGTGCAGGCGGTCGATTTCTTCCGACACATCGGCCTTGACCGCAAGCACCGCCAGTTCTTGGGCGATGCGGCCTTCGTCGATGTCCTTCACGTCCTCGACCACCCGTCGCAATGCGGCGGTCAAAGCCTCGCGCGCGGCGGGCCTGCGGTCCTCGGCGGCAGAGGCGGCTGCGGCAGTCAGGTCCTGAATCCGGTCCAGTTGTCCGGTGATGATCGCCAGTAGCGCCGCACCCTCTTTCGCGCGCATATCCGCGAAATCCGCGATCAGGTGCTCCAGATCCGACAGCAGCGCCGCGCGTAACTCTTCGCTGCGGTCCGCGACCGGCCCCGCGACGAGAACCCCCCGCTGACCCAGCACATCCGCAGCGGTCGGCTGCGCCAAGGACACGCCCAGATCGCCCGCCCGTGCCTGCACCTTGCCGATCAGCGCCAGAACGCGGTCCAGCTGGTCGTCGTCGACCTGCAGGGCCTCGGCGCTGTCGGTCTTCTGCAGCTTTAGCCCCAGCGTGATGTTGCCGCGCGAAAACGCCTGCCCCAATGCCGCCCGCGCGGTGGCCTCCAGACCTTCGATGCCGTCAGGCAGCCTTAGCCGCAGGTCCAGTCCGCGGCCATTCACGCCACGAAGTTCCCAAGTCCAGCTTGCGCTGGGGTCTGCGCCGGTGCGGCTCGCGAAAGCGGTCATCGAACGGATCACGGCAGGTCCCTCTTGTCTTGTTTTGTAGCAGCTAAGGCAGAATCCCACCGATGAGCAACCCTGCGGGCCGCGCTGCCCTGCCGAACGGGCAGAGGAGTTAACCTGTTAACACTTTAATAAGGGAAAAGTTGAAGCAAATAGCGTAATCTTGTCGCAATGGCGGCCAGTTTCGGCCCCGTGCAGAGGGAAAGACATGCCCAGTACCGACGATCAGATTTGCGAACCCCAAGGACTGTCCGGACGCGATGCGGCCCCCGTCTCGCCGGTTCTGGCAACGCTTGAAAGGTACTGGCACGAATTGCGCGGCGCCGGTCGTCTGCCGATGCGGACCTCTGTCTGCGCGACGCGGATCGACGACGCGCTGCCCCATGCCTTCGTGATCGAACGGATCGCTCCGGGTCTCGCGCGGCTGCGGGTGTGCGGCCAGCAATTGAACGGGCTGCTGGGCATGCCCGGACGCGGGATGCCTTTGTCCGCCTTCTTTGCGGCACCGTCCCAGAACCTGCTGGGCCAAAGACTGGAAGAGGCTTTCTCCGGCCCCGCGATCGTCGAAGTGCCGCTTCGCCTGTCCCGTGGCCCGCTGCGCAAGCCGACGCGCGGTCGGATGCTGATCCTGCCGCTGGCGGCGGGCGACGGGCGCACGACCAAAGCGATCGGTGCAATCGTGCTGGACGGTCCCGCACCGGCGGGCGTGATCAAGCTGGACATCGTTCCGACCGGTCACAGGGTCGACGTGGTCTCTGGTCACGCCTGTCTGCGCGTGATCGCCGGAGGCAGGGCCGCAGCAGCGCCAGCAAAAAGGCCGGCCCGAAGCGGACCGGCCCTTAGCCTTGTCGTCGATAACGAACCCAGCCTGGTTTAGCTTGCGGCTGCTTTCGCCAGCGTGGCGCGGCGGTTCGACAGTTCTTCTGCCACAAGGAACGCCAGTTCCAGCGACTGCGACGCGTTCAGACGCGGATCGCATGCGGTGTGGTAGCGGTCGCTCAGGTCTTCGTCGGTGACAGCGCGAACGCCGCCGGTGCATTCGGTCACATCCTTGCCGGTCATTTCGAAATGCACACCGCCGGGGATCGTGCCTTCGGCGTTGTGGACGCCAAAGAATTCACGGACCTCGCGCAGGACGCTGTCAAAGGGACGCGTCTTGTAACCGCTGGACGATTTGATCGTGTTGCCGTGCATCGGATCGCAGGACCATACAACATTGCGGCCTTCGCGCGCCACGGCGCGCACCAGCGGCGGCATGGCGTCGCCGATCTTGTCGGCGCCGAAGCGGCAGATGAGCGTCAGCCGGCCCGGCTCGTTTTCCGGATCGAGCGCCTCGATGAGGCGCAGCAGGCCATCCGGCGTCAGGCTCGGTCCGCACTTGAGGCCGATGGGGTTCTTGA
>JALQXR010000226.1 GCA_023263105.1 Marivivens sp.
CGGAATTGGTAGACGCGCTGGTTTCAGGTACCAGTGACTTAACGGTCGTGGAGGTTCGAGTGCCTCTCCTGGGCACCACTCTTCCCCAAAGCATTATTGTGATACGCCAAGAGCTTCTGGCTCGGGCGGGTCATATTTGTGTTTCTGGCAGGATGACCGGAGCCGTGGATCAAGCGGGTTCCGCTGATGACCTGACGCCGCCGCCGTGGGGCAGAGATCGCAGAGCGGGCAATCCGGTTACGCCTTAGGGGCCCGTGCCGAAATTGATCCGCACCAGCGCAACGCCAAGCCGTCGGCCCGTGCCACCCTGCTGCGCGACCGCATCCGGAAACCTAAGAACCAATTCGACCAAAGTCCCCTCTGACTGGGCCGGAATCGGGACTTCGAGCCAGACGCGCGAATCGCCGACGGCATCGGCCGAATAAGTCGCCTGAGCGACCTCTACCCCGCCCGCTTCGACGATCACGCGCTGGGCTTGGGCCTGATCTCTGAAGTTGAGGCCAAAGTTGAGCCAGATTGACTTGTCCTCTCCGCCCATGCCGCGTGGCATGAACTGAATCACGGCGGCGCTGTCGACGCTCCAGACTCCCCAGGACTCCTGTGCTGCCCAACCTGAACCAAGATAAACGGCACTTTCGGCCTCGCTCATCCGCGCGCTGGTTCCGGTCAGCAAATCCAGCGGGTCTGCGGGCTGCGGCGTAGATTGCGCGACAAAATCGGGGATCGTCGACCACGGTCCTGTGGCGCAGTGCCCAGAGTCAGCCAGTCGGTCAATGTAATCTGCCCAGACCTCTTGTCGCTTTGCCGCGTCACGGGCAGGAAGCCTGCCGTCGGGATCGACAAGCGCGCCGAAACGGCTGCGATCCACACCCGAATACGGGGCAAAGCAGGCAAAGTCGCGCGCCGCGCGCCAAGAGTCGTCCAAGACCTGCATCTGGTTGGCGATTGTCCGGTTGTGCAAAAGCGTCGCCGCGAAGATCATCGCAAATAACGCCGAAAAGCCGAACCGGACCAGCCGTCCGACCTGCCCCGCACCGACCACCTGCAAAAGGTGCAGGGCCGCCAAACCGATCAGCGCGACGACAAACAATGCGCTAGTTCGGCTGTCCAGATAGGCGCAGGTCATATTGTTGGCGCACCATCCGATCTGCTTGTCCGTTATGGCCAGCGGCAGAGTGACCACTACCGCAGCCGCAGTCAGGGCCAAGACCCTCATCACGAAACGCCTGTTCCGTTCAGGGTCCGCTGTGTCGACCGACAAGGAACCCAGCAGGCGCAGCATCAGCCAAAGATAGGCCAGGCCCGCGACGGCGATTCCCGCGTAATCGACCAGAGACAAATCCCACGATATCCGGAAGAACCGGCGCGCTGTTGTGCCGTCGACGATGTGCAGAGCGACGGTCTTTCCGGCCCCCGCAAGGTCAAGCGCCGCAGGCACCTGATTGCCGTCATAGGTCGACGGAAGCACCGCCTTCGACAACAGGAACCCGACCACCGTCACAATTAGAACCAGCAGGTGCCGCCGAAGCGCTGTGGTCGTCGCGACTTGGCGAAGTGCGCCACCCAGACTGACGCCGGACAACGGGATCCGCTCACCCAACTGGACCGCGAATATCCCGCACCCCAGCAGCCACGCGTATTCGACCGAGAAATACCCGATCAGCAAGCCGCCATACGCAGCCCCCGTTGCCCAAGCGGACAAAGCCCTGTCCCGCGCCAGCAAAAGATGCAGCGACAAGACCAGCAGGAAAGGGACTGTATTCTGCAGCGGATAGGCATTCGGCGGCAGGTGTTCATAGGCCTGCGGATGCACCGCCAGAAATATCAGCAGAAAAAATGCAGCGGTCTTTTGCCGGAACAGTTTTGCCAACAGGTAAAACGCCAGCACCACCTGCAGGAAATACAGACCCACGTACAGAAGGCGCGCGGTCAGGAACTCGGCGTAGTAGGCGGCGATATAGTTCAGCGGCTGTAACAGCAAAAATCCCAGCCGCCCCTGATTTGCCGCGCTGTTCCAAGCGCGTTGACGCAGGTAATCCGGACCTTTGGCAAAGATTTCGCCGTACATCACGTCGTCGCTGGTCAGACGAAAGCCGGTCAGAAAGCTGGCGGCATGGACAACCAGCAGACCCAGCACCAGCAGGTGTAGCGTCGGCAATCGGCGCAGGGCGCGCCTCATACGGGTTTCGGGCATGGGACCGTCGGGCAACGCAAAAGACCTCAGCCCGCCAACCAACCGACCAGCACCAGCACCCAACCGGCACCCCAGAGCAATCCGGACATCATCACGGCGGCGCTTGCTACGTCTTTTGCCTTTTTCGCCAGCGGATGGCGGTCCGTCGACACATAGTCCACGGTGGCCTCGATGGCGCTGTTGAGCAGCTCTACGATCAGAACAAGCACGCCAAGGGCAACCAGCACCACGGTCTCGGCGGTGGAAAAGCCGAAGCCTATCAGCAGCACCCAAGACAAAAGGTTCAGCCCCGTCCATTGACGAAAGCTTTTTTCGTCGACCCAACAGGCGCGCAGCCCCTCGATCGACCAAGTCGCGGTGTTCCTAAGGCGGGCCAGTTCCTGCCCGATCCCCATTTTCTTAGGTTCGTTCATAGCGGTCCCCTAGCTGCAGTCGGCGACAGAGCCGCTTAGATTGCTGACGTCACTCTGCCCCAGATCGTCCGAGTAGATTCCACTCGCTCCACGGGCCAGAAGGCAAGAGGCGATTTCAGGATCATTGATTGTGTGGACATAAAGCGGCAGGTCGGTTCCCGCACGCAGGGCCTCGAGTAGTCCCGAGTCGGCCATTTCCTGCGGCATGGTGATCGCCGTGGGGGCGACGGTCAGGGCTTCGCGGACGACCCGCTCGGGTTCGCTTCCGAAACGGTAAAGGGTCCAGATGACGCGGTCGAAGCCCATGTCGCGGAACAGGGTGACTTCTTCGGGTTGATAGGCCTGCGGGACGAACTGGGCCAAGATGTCGGGATGGCGCGACGCGATCAACTGTTGGGCCGCGACCGCGTTTTCCTTGACGTCGGTGACGATGGTCACACCGGGGTTGGCGCGCAGCCATCCGGCGAGCCCGTCAAGATCGCAGTTGCGTGGCTTGTCCCGGCTTTCGGCCAAGAGCCGCACAAAGGTATCGTGATCGACGGGGGCTGAAACGTCGGTGCCGAAGCGGCTGGTAAAGGCGTCTTCCCAATCGTGGATACACACCAGATCTCCGTCCGTGGTCCAGTTAAAGTCGATCTCGAACACCTCGAAGCGGTCGATATTGGCGCTGAGAGCGTCGAAAGAATCGGAAATCGCCGTGCCACCCAGACGTCCGCCGCCAT
>JALQXR010000227.1 GCA_023263105.1 Marivivens sp.
CAGCGCCTTGTGCCGGTCCAGCAGGATCTCCATCACCCGCCGACGGACAGGCGTGAACTGCAGGCCCCGCTGGGCGCACGCCCGCTCGACCGAGGCAAGCCCGGAGCGGATGCAGGTGCCGTGGTTATGAGGCGCAAAGCCAAGCGTCATGGGGGACTCCTTTGCGGGGTTGATATGTTATAACATACACTCTAACAAGCCCCCGAAATCCGCAGTAACCGAGTCCCCCCATGCGACCTTTGACCCTGACCGCCTTGACGACGCTTTCGCTGGTCGCCGCCGCGCCTGTCCGCGCCGAGGTGCCGGCGGTGATGACGGACATCCTGCCGGTACAATCGCTGGTCGCGATGGTCATGGGCACCCTAGCAGAGCCCGAATTGCTGCTGCCGCCCACCGCGTCGCCGCATGATTTCGCGCTGCGCCCGTCCGACGCCCGCGCCTTGAGCGAGGCGGATGTGGTCTTTTGGATCGGTTCGTCGCTGACGCCTTGGCTGGCCGATCCGCTGGCGGCGCTGGCGGGTGACGCGGTGCAGGTGTCGCTGGACCGCGTTGACGGGACCACGCTGTTGCCCCGCCGCGCCGAAGCGGTCTTTGGCGGCCACGACCACGGGGATGACCACGGGGATGACCACGGGGACGACCACGGCGACGATCACGGGGATGACCACGGCGACGATCACGGGGACGAAGATCACGACCATGGCGACCACGCAGCAGAGCTCTCGGCCGATCAGATCGACGCCCATCTCTGGCTCGACCCCGATAACGCCCGCGTCTGGCTGGCCGAAATCGCGGCTGTGCTGGGGCGGATCGACCCCGACAACGCGGCCAGTTATGCGGCAAACGCCGCCGCTGCGGATGCGTCGATCCTAGCGTTGGAGGCAGAGCTGACCCAGACGCTCTCGCCCGTGTCGGCCAACCGCTACGTCGTGTTCCATGACGCCTACCAGTATTTCGAAGCGGCCTTCGGGCTTACCGTGACCGGCGCGATCAGCCAAAGCGATGCGACCGCGCCCAGCCCCGCGCGGCTGCGCGACCTGTCGGCCCTGATCGCGTCCGAGGGCGCGACCTGCGTGCTGGCCGAGCCGCAATCCAGCGAAGGACTGGTCGCGGCGCTGACCGAGGGGGGCGATCTGCCAATCGGCGTGCTGGACCCGATCGGAGCAGGGCAAATGCCCGGGGACACGGCCTATGTCGGGATGCTGCGGGACATGGCGGCTGCGGTCCTGACCTGCAACGACGGCTCCTGATCCCCGGACGGCCCAAGGGCCCGCACGATTAGCCCAAAGCCGCGGGGCAGGGCGTTAGAACCACTGTCCGGGCTCCATCAGTCCCAGATCCAGAAGCTGCTGCGAATGCCAGTCAAAGCGGGTGGATTTGTGCCACCAGAATGTCCCGATGTCGTAAGTCGATCCGGGGTTCCGCTTTAGCGCCTTGGCGGTGCGGAACGAACAGATGGCGACGGTGGCGCTGTTGTGCCACGGGCAGGCATAGGTGTTGTATTCGGCGTCGTTCAACGTGTGGTCGGAGTTCATTCGCAGACCCGGTTTCACCCGAAACAAACCGACACGGTCGATCCGGCGGCTGCGCTGGGGGATATGCTCTTCGAACCGCCAGCGCAGCCCGCCGTAGAAATTCATCTGCCGGTCCAGATGTTTGCCCTGCGCATCCGCCCGCGCCAGCGCGTAATAGCCCGACTTGTCCAGATGCGCATCCTCAAGCGACACGGCGCTTTTGTGCCGGCCCAGATCGCCCGCATATAGATCAACCACATAGGACAGGCAGGACGCGCGACGTTCCTCGGCCAGAAAGCCGGTCAACTCTCCGATCGTGCGGTGTTCGCAGAACGGAAAGAACAGGTATTCGGCGTTGTAGCAGTAGTACAGCCAGACGCCCTCGGCCGCGGCATCGATACAGGTGTTAAGGGTTTCGACCATCGCCTCTTGCGTCCAGACCGGATGGTCGACCCGCACCACGGACGCAGGCATTTGCGCGGGCCAGTCGATCTCTGGGCTGCCGAAGCAAAGGATGGTCTGAAAGCCCAGATCCATATGGTGGCGCACGGTCGAGGCGACCTCGACCTTGTCCTCGACCAGGACAAGAGCAACGGGACCTTTGGCCAGATGGTCGCCCGCCTTGGCCTTGAACGCCCCAAGTGATTTGTACCGAACTGCCATGATGCTCCCTGATTTGGCACAGAGTCGATGAAATCGGGGTGCATTGCAAGCAAGCACCGCAAGCTGTAGGAAGCGCTGATCCGCTTAGTCCTGCGCCACTTACGGAGCCTGCCATGTCAGAGCCTAAGAAACTGTTCATCAAGACCTACGGCTGCCAGATGAACGTCTATGACTCGGAACGCATGGCCGAGGCGCTGGGCGGCAAGGGCTACGTCAAGACCGACAGCGCCGACGACGCGGACATGATCCTGCTGAACACCTGCCATATCCGCGAAAAGGCCGCCGAAAAGGTCTATTCCGAACTGGGCCGGATGAAGCCGCTGAAGGACGCAAAACCCGACCTGAAAATCGGAGTCGCCGGCTGTGTCGCTCAGGCCGAGGGCCAAGAGATCATGCGCCGCCAGCCGATTGTCGATCTGGTCGTCGGCCCGCAGAGCTACCACCGCCTGCCCGCGATGGAAGATGCGGTCAGGGTCGGGCAAAAGGCTCTGGACACCGATTTTCCCGAAGATGACAAATTCGACACCCTGCGCGACCGCCCAAAGTCAAAGCGCGGCCCGACCGCCTTCCTGACCGTGCAGGAAGGCTGCGACAAATTCTGTGCCTTTTGCGTGGTGCCCTACACCCGTGGCGCCGAGGTCAGCCGCCCCGCCGAGCGTATTCTGGGCGAAGCCCGTGGTCTGGTCGAGGCAGGGGTCCGCGAAATTACCCTTCTGGGGCAGAACGTCAACGCCTATCACGGGCACGACGGCGGGCTGGCCGGTCTGATCTGGGCGCTGGCCGAGATCGACGGACTGGACCGTATCCGCTTTACGACCTCGCATCCCAACGACATGGACGACGCGCTGATCGACGCGCATGGCACCTGTGATAAACTGATGCCCTACCTGCACTTGCCGGTCCAATCCGGCAGCGACCGCATCCTGAAGGCGATGAACCGCAAACACACCCGCGACGACTATTTCCGCCTGATCGAGCGCATCCGCGGCGCCCGTCCCGACCTTTTGCTGTCCAGCGATTTCATCGTCGGCTTCCCCGGCGAGACAGAGGCCGATTTCGAGGCGACGCTCGATCTCGTTCGCGCGGTCGGTTACGGGCAGGCCTATTCCTTCAAGTACTCGACCCGCCCCGGCACGCCTGCGGCCGTGCG
>JALQXR010000228.1 GCA_023263105.1 Marivivens sp.
CGTCGGTCTATCAGAAGACGCTGATGATCAACGACTATTACCTGACCGGCGGCCCGCAAGGAGAGCCCTTGGGCAACATCCAGCTGTTGGGCAAGATTTCCGGCACGATCCTGAGCGCGGTCTCTCCGATTCCGCGCCCCGTGGCCGCGTGGATCGCGGCGCGGTCGGTCGACATTTACGCAATGTCCGAGGACCTGCCAAACCCCGACAGCCGCGTGACCCTGCGGAACGGGCAGATCATGCTGGACTGGAAACGGTCAAACTGGGAGGCGCATCTGGCGTTGGTTGCGCAGTTGAAGCGGGACCTGCGGCGGGCGGGCTATCCGGTCGTCCTGTCTCGGGCCTTTGACCGGCGAACGCCGTCGCACCAATGCGGCACCGCGCGAATGGGTTCCGATCCCGACGACAGTGTGGTGGACAGCTATTGCCGCAGCCACGACCACCCCAACCTCTTTGTCGCGGATGCGTCGGTTCTGCCGACCTCGGCCGCGGTGAACCCGTCGCTGACCATCGCGGCGCTGGCCCTACGGGCCGCCGACCACATCGCGCAAACCGACCTGTCCACACCCGACGAGAGCACGCCATGACCCAAAGTTTTGACTTTATCATTATCGGGGGCGGATCGGCCGGTTCGGTGCTGGCCGGACGGCTGTCCGAGGACCCGAACGCGCGGGTACTGCTGCTGGAGGCCGGCGGCAGCGATCGTCATCCCTATTATCACCTGCCTGCCGGATTTGCGAAAATGACCAAGGGGATCGGCTCTTGGGGTTGGAACACGGTTCCGCAAAAACACATGAAAAACAAGGTGTTCCGCTATACCCAAGCCAAGGTCATCGGCGGCGGATCGTCGATCAATGCCCAGATCTACACCCGCGGGAACGCGCTGGATTACGACGAATGGCGGCAGGCGGGATGCGATGGCTGGGGCTATGACGACGTGCTGCCCTATTATCGCAAAGCCGAAGACAACGAGACCCACGAAAACCGCTACCACGGCAAAGGCGGCCCGCTGGGCGTCAGCGAGCCGCGCGCGCCACTGCCCGTCTGCGACGCCTATTTCGAAGCCGCCGCCGCTGTGGGCTTGCAGCGCAATTTCGACATCAACGGCGAAAAGCAGGACGGAGCCTGTTTCTACCAACTGACCCAGCGCGGCGCGCGGCGGTCGTCCGCCGCGATGGCCTATGTCACCCCGAACCGGAACCGCCCCAACCTGACGGTCCGGCTCGGTGCTCAGGTCCGCCGGATCGTCGTAACCGCTGGCCGCGCAACGGGGGTCGAGATGCTGGACGGCACGCGGATCGATGCAGACCGCGAAGTGCTGTTGTCGTCAGGCGCGGTCGGCTCGCCAAGGCTGCTGCAGCTGTCGGGAATCGGACCGGCCGACGATCTGCGCGCCTTGGGGATCGAACCGGTTTACGACCAGCCCGCCGTTGGCAGCAACCTGCAGGATCACCTTGACCTGTACTGCATCAGCGAACTGTCCGGCCCCTATAGCTACGACCGCTATGCCAAGCCGGTTTTCGCGGTTCTGGCGGGGCTTCGGTACCTCTACGACCGGCGCGGGCCGGTGGCCTCGTCGCTGTTCGAAACCGGCGGCTTTTGGTACGCCGATCCGGACGCGCGGTCGCCGGACCTGCAACTGCATCTGGGGCTGGGGACGGGGATCGAACACGGTGTCGCATCGATGCCGCAGGGGGGGATCACGCTGAATTCGTGCTATCTTCGCCCGCGCTCCCGGGGGTCGGTCCGGCTGCAAAGCGCCGATCCCGCCGCCGCGCCGCTGATCGATCCGAATTATCTGCAGGACCCCATCGACCGCCAAATGTCGATCCGTGGCTTGAAACTAACCCAAGAGATCCTGTCGCAGTCCCCTCTTAGACGCTACATTCTGGCCGAGCGCCTGCCCGGACCGGACGTAAAGTCCGACAGCGACTATTTCGACTTTATCTGCACCCATTCCAAGACCTCGCACCACTGCGCGGGCACCTGCCGGATGGGGTCGGATGACGCGGCTGTGGTCGATACCCGGCTGCGGTTCAACGGGATCGACGGGCTGCGGATCGTGGACAATTCGATCATGCCCACTGTGATTTCCTCGAACACCAACGCCGCCGCCATCATGATCGGAGAGAAAGCCTCTGACATGATCAAGGCCGACAACGGGATGGCCCTGACATGATACGTCATATCGTTCTGATACGCTTCAATCCGGACATGACCGAAGCCCGCATCGCCGCCATTTTCGACGAACTCCACCTGATCGAAGGTCGGCTGGACGGGCTGTTGAACATCACCTCGGGTCGCAGCGAAAGCCCCGAAAAGATCGAGCGCGGCTACCTGCACGGGTTTGTGGCGGATTTTGTCGATTGGGCGGCGTTGCAGGCCTATCAGGATCACCCGATGCACAAGGCCGTTGGCGCGCAGCTGGTTGCAAACGCAGTGGGCGGGCTGGACGGTATTCTGGTTTTCGACCTGCCCGTCGGGCCCTCTGTATGACCGGACCCCGTCGCCCCACGATCATCGACGTTGCTAAGGCGGCTGGCGTATCGAAATCGACCGTGAGCCTGGTCCTAAGGGGCAGCGCCACCGTCCGCGACGAAACCCGCGTGTCGGTTCGGGCGGCGATGGCCCAGCTGGGCTATGTCTATAATCGGGCGGCAGCCACGATGCGGTCGTCGAACGCGGGGCTGGTGGGGCTGGTGATCAATGACCTGCGCAACCCGTTCTTTGCCGAGGTCGCAACCGCGCTGCAAATGGCGCTGGCCGAGGCAGGCTATGCGACCGTCATCGGCAACACCGACGAAAGCGCGGCGCTGCAGGATCAGGTCGTGGGCTCGATGATCGAACATGGGGTGTCGGCTTTGATTGCCTGCCCTGCCTATGGCGAAACACGGTCGACATTCGATGCAATCGCGCGGGCGGGGCTTCCTGCGTTGCAGATGCTGCGGCAAGTGGACGACCGCTTGGACCTGTTTCCGTTCGTCGCGCCGGATTACCGACTGGGCAGCTACGAAGCGACGCGCCACCTGATCGACATGGGCGCAAAGCGGATCGCCTTTGTGGGCGGGCTAGAGGGCCGCGCGGTGACACTTGACCGTATGGCGGGTTATCTGGCCGCGCTGGATGAGGCGGGGCGCGCGGCGGTCGTCCTGACCGGTGCCGCCAGCCGCGATTTTGGCCGCCGCGTGGTGCGGACCCTGACCGACCAGCATCCCGACGTCGACGGCGCGGTCTGCTTCAACGATCTGGTCGCATTGGGGATGGCGGCGGGTTGCCTTGAATGTGGTCGGGAGGTGGGACAGGACCT
>JALQXR010000229.1 GCA_023263105.1 Marivivens sp.
ACACACACACACACACACACACACACACACACACACACACACACACACACACACACACACAGCCTACGTGACCACGGGCGACCTGCACATCGACGACCACCACTCTGTCGAGGACGTGGGCATCGCTTTGGGTCAGGCTCTGGCAAAGGCGGTCGGGGACAAAAAGGGCATCCGCCGCTACGGAGAATGTCACCTGCCGATGGACGACGCGCAGGTTCGCGCAGCACTCGACCTGTCCGGTCGCGCCTATCTGGTGTGGAACGTGACCTTTCCCACGCCGAAAATCGGGACCTTTGACACCGAACTGGTGCGCGAATTCTTTCAGGCCTTTTCAAGCGCGGGCGGCATCACGCTGCATGTGGATCAGCTGCACGGCTTCAACAGCCACCACATCGCCGAAGCCGCGTTCAAGGCCGTGGCCCGCGCTTTGCGCGACGCGCTGGAACTGGACCCCCGCAAGGCGGACGCGATCCCGTCGACCAAGGGCGTGCTCTGACCCATGCTGACTGCACTGGTAGATTACGACAGCGGTAACCTTCATTCCGCGCAAAAAGCATTCGAACGCATGGCCCGGGAAACCGGCACCGGAACGGTCGTCGTCACCCGCGATGCCGATGTCGTCGCTCGCGCCGACCGGATCGTTTTGCCGGGGGATGGGGCGTTTCCTGCCTGCCGCAACGCTCTTTATGCCGTCGATGGTCTGGCCGAGGCGATCACCGAGGCGGTCGAAACCCGCGCGGTTCCCTTTCTGGGCATCTGCGTGGGTATGCAAATGCTGGCCACCGTCGGACATGAATACCAAGAGACCGCAGGCTTTGGCTGGGTCGGCGGCCAGATCACGCGGATCACCCCTGCCGATCCCGCGCTGAAGGTGCCGCATATGGGCTGGAACGATCTGGTCATAGACACCCCCCATCCGGTGCTAGAGGGGCTGAAGACAGGCGATCACGCCTATTTCGTGCATTCCTACCACATGGTCGTGGATCGCACTGCCGAAAGGCTTGCCCATGTCGATTACGGCGGGGACATCACCGCCATCGTTGGCCGAGACAACATCGTCGGCACCCAGTTCCACCCCGAGAAAAGTCAGGCAACCGGTCTGCGCCTGATCGCCAATTTTCTGAGCTGGTCGCCCTAGTCCGGACCCCCTAGTCCAGACCAGCGGAACGGGTCGGCTTTGGCCCGCCACCTCGACCGAGGTCCATCAGCAAACGAAAAAGGGCGGACCGAAGTCCGCCCTTTTGCGATCAGGATACAGCCTGATTACTGGATCTTGACCCAAGTCTGGCTCGAGCAGAGCAGACCACCGGCGATACAGCCCCGCAGACGGACCTGATTGCCTTCGATGTCCATCTTGCCGATGTAGATCTTGTCGTTGGACGGACGCCACACCTGACCTTCGTAGTGACCATCGCCCATGGCAACCATGTCGATAACGATCTGGCGGCCCTTGTTCGGCGACTCGTATTCACCTTCGGCGTTGAAGGTGCGGCTGATCACACCGCAAAACGCTTCGCCGCAGGGTGCGATAGTCACCAGCGCATAAGCGCCGTCATCGACCTGAGTCTGCCAAATGCCTTCCAGCGCGTCCTGCGCGGCGGCGGCGCCCGAAAAGCCGAATACAGCGATCATGGCGAGAATGAATTTTTTCATTTGCGGTTCCTCCCTAAAAACCTGGCGAAGCTTTTCAGCAGCTTTTGATTCCAATCAAGCCTGACGTTAGGTCGCATGTCCCGGCTTTCTTGACTTTCGCGACGTTGCAATTCGCCGGTGTCCATGCAAAACGGCTCGGGTCCGTGACGAAAGGTTTCCCCAATGCTCTTGCTCCCCGCGATCGATCTAAAAGACGGGAACGCCGTCCGCCTTGTTCATGGGGAAATGGAGAGCGCGACCGTCTTCAACGACGATCCCGCCGCGCAGGCGGGCATCTTTGTCGAGGCGGGCTGCGAATGGCTGCATCTGGTCGACCTGAACGGCGCTTTCGCCGGAGAGCCGGTGAACGCCGCTCCGGTCGAGGCAATCCTAAAGGCCTTTCCCACGCTGAATACCCAGCTGGGTGGCGGCATCCGCGACATGGCCACCATCGAGCGCTGGCTGGATCGCGGGCTGAGCCGCGTGATCCTTGGGACGGTCGCAGTCGAAGACCCCGCGTTGGTCCGCGAAGCGGCAACCGCGTTTCCGGGACGGGTGGCGGTCGGGATCGACGCACGGAACGGGCGCGTCGCGACCAAGGGCTGGGCCGAGGAAACCGACGTGATGGTTACCGACCTTGCCCGCCGGTTCGAAGACGTGGGCGTCGCAGCGATCATTTACACCGACATCCTGCGCGACGGCGCGATGAAGGGCCCGAACATCGACGCGACCGCCGACCTTGCGCGGTCGGTCATGATCCCTGTGATTGCCTCTGGCGGCGTTTCGTCGATCGACGATCTGGCGGCACTGAAGGCGACCGGCGTGATCCACGGCGCGATCTCTGGGCGGGCGCTTTATGACGGGGCGATCGACCTGACCGCGGCTTTGGACATGCTGGGGCACTGATCTTGGGCGGAATGATCCCCCTGTCAGTCATCGTCGCGGCGCTTTCGGCGGGGCTTTTGGCGATGCTGACCCTGCGCGCGTTCTATTCCGCGCAGCCTCGGGGGCAGCTTTTGGCGACCCGCAGCGCGGAACAGGCGATCCTGTTTCTGGCGCTGATCCTGCTGGCAACGGCGGGCATCGAAGGGATCAACGGCTACGCGGCCTGTCAGGGCGGGATCGAAGCGCCATTGATTTGCGAAAACCTGCCCGCGCTGCTGGTGAATTACCTGCTTTGGATCAGCTTCATGCTGTTTCTGGTGGCGGTCTTTGCCGGCACGCCGATGATCGCCCTGCTGGTCGTCGCCGAAGCCGTCGTCCGGCGGAACCGCTACAAGGCGTCGGTCAGATAAAGCCGGACCCGAATGCCGCCATGCGGGATCTCTGGCCCTTCGGGGAGCCAAGGCAGTCCGGTCGCACGGGCCAGACCTCGTTCGCTGGTCACCAGACCGACGCGCCAGCCTTTGAATTCGTCTTTCAGTTTCGCCCCCAGCGCAGCGTAAAGGCCGAATAGCAGCTTTGCGTTGCCGATCCGGCCACCATAGGGCGGGTTCACCATGACCAATCCGGCAGGCCCCTCGGGCCGCGTCAGGTCGCTGACCGGCTGGCAGGCAAAGGCGACCGAAGCGCCGACCCCTGCCCGTTCGGCATTGTCACCCGACATCCGGATCGCCCCCGCATCGCGGTCGTACCCAAGGTGCACCAGTCCGGCGCTGCGCGG
>JALQXR010000230.1 GCA_023263105.1 Marivivens sp.
AACTGATTACGCTACACTGGAATCTATGAAGATGTATCGAACTAAATCACGGCTTTTGTTTGCAGCAATCGCTTTCTCGCTTTCCCAAGCAGCAATAGCTTTTGATGTTGCGGGACTTAAAATCGGCGATACGGTTGATGACGGGCATGGCTGGACTCTCTGAGTGGCTTGAATACCCTGCATCCGACCCCAAAAGGACCGAATTCGCAATGGACCAAATGACCTCTGACGCGCTCGTGCATGACCCCGACGGAGGCTTGCCACGGCTTTTGGAAATCATGCGCCGCCTGCGCGATCCCGACACCGGCTGTCCCTGGGACATCGAACAGGACTTTGGCACCATCGCGCCCTACACGATCGAAGAAGCCTACGAAGTCGCCGACGCCATCGAACGCGCCGACTGGGCCGATCTGGAGGGGGAACTGGGCGATCTGCTGCTGCAGACCGTCTATCACACCCAAATGGGCGAAGAGGCGGGCCATTTCAGCTTTGCCAGTGTGACCAAGGCCATCGCCGACAAAATGGTCGCCCGCCACCCCCATGTCTTTGGCGACGAAAGCCGCGACAAAAGTGCCGAACAGCAGACCCGCGACTGGGAAAAGATCAAGGCAAAGGAACGCGCCGCCCGCGCCGAAAAAGGCGTGCTGGATGGCGTTGCCCTTGGCCTGCCTGCGCTGATGCGGGCGGTAAAGCTGCAAAAACGGGCCGCACGTGTCGGCTTTGACTGGCCCTCGACGGACGAGGTCATCGACAAGCTGGTCGAAGAGGCCCGCGAATTGACCGAAGCCCGAGAGTCGCTGACCCAATCCGAGGTCGAAGAGGAATTCGGCGATCTTCTGTTTGTTGTCGCCAACCTTGGCCGGCACCTGAATGTCGATCCCGAAGTCGCCCTTCGCGCGGCGAACGCGAAATTCACCCGCCGGTTCCAAGCGATCGAAGCGGCCTTGGCGCGGGACGGTAAAACTCCGCAGCAAAGCAACCTAGAGGAAATGGACGGTCACTGGAACGCGGCGAAGGCGGCCGAGAAACGCGGCGAGAAATATCCGACTTAAAAAATCAGGTATTGACCTAAGCAAAAGACTCAGGTTTACGAGACCTACAAATTACGGAGCCCCCGATGACCATTCGCACCCTTCTGCTTGCCACCGCCGCCGCAGCCACCGCCGTTCCCGCGCTGGCCGATGTCAACATCTATACCACCCGCCAGCCAGAGCTGATCCAGCCCGTGATGGACGCCTTTACCGAAGCAACCGGCATCGCGGTGAACCTCGCCTTTGTCGAAGACGGCATCGTCGAGCGCCTGAAAGCCGAAGGCAGCCGGTCGCCCGCCGATCTTGTGATGACGGTCGACATCGCGAGCCTTCAGCAGATCGTGGACGCGGGTGTGATCCAGCCGGTCGAGTCCGACGTTCTGTCCGCCGCCGTGCCTGCCGAACTGCGCAGCGCGGACAACCTGTGGTTTGCCCTGACGACGCGGGCTCGGATCGTCTATGCCAGCCGCGACCGCGTGGCCGACGGCGAAGTCACCACCTACGAAGATCTGGCCGATCCAAAGTGGGCAGGCCGTATCTGCACCCGCTCGGGTCTGCACAACTACAACCTTGCCCTGATGTCCGCGATGATCGCCCACCACGACGAAGATTACGCCCGTGACTGGGCCGCCGGCGTGCACGCCAACCTCGCCCGTAAGCCCGAAGGCAACGACCGCGCGCAGGTCAAGGCGATCTGGGCCGGCGAATGCGACATCAGCCTTGGCAACACCTACTACATGGGACAGATGCTGGCCGACGAAGAGCAGAAGGCATGGGCCGACTCTGTCCGGATCGTGTTCCCGAGTTTTGAAAACGGCGGCACCCATGTGAACGTATCGGGCGTCGCGATGACCCAAGCCGCGCCGAACCACGACGAGGCGCTGCAACTGATGGAATTCCTTGTCTCGTCCGAGGCACAGGCCATCTACGCGGAACTGAACAACGAATACCCCGTTCTGGCCGATGCCCAGGTTTCTGACCTGGTCGCCAGCTGGGGCGAATTCACCGCCGACACCATCGACCTGACCGACGTCGCAGGCCACCGCCCCGCCGCGCTGCGCCTGATGGAAGAGGTCAACTTCGACGGCTGATCCTGATCAATCGTTCGGGCCGCGCATCGGGTAACTCGGTTGCGCGGCCCCATTCATTTTGGGGGCGTCGTTTCGGGGTCGGTCCCGTTGGTGACAGTCTGTCGCATTGAAGCCGCGAAGATATATTTCATATCAGCCATATGAAACAATCACCCATCCTCCCCGCCGAAACCGCTGCACCCGAAACCACCGCCCCTGAGACCACCGCCACTGAAAGCGCAAGTTCAGTCATCTGGCCCCTGCTCGCGCTCGTGGGTTTGCTGGCCGCTGCGGGCCTGTCGTTCCTGACATTTGGCCCTGCAGGGCTCGCGCTGCCATTGCTGGCGCTTGTGCCGGTGCTATTCGGGGTGCTGATCTGGATATCGGCCGGAAAACTTTGACAAAACCGATCGATCACCGACTTTAAGGTCTAGGGGTAACGATCTGTTATCCTTCGGCCTTTTCCATCAGGGTAAGCCAGTCTTCTTCTGCCTTAGCCAAGGTCTCTTGCCGCTGCGACAGCGCCTCTGAGGCTTTGCGGAACTTGACCGGTTCGCGGGTGAAAAGCTCTGGATCGGCCAGCAAC
This sequence comes from Marivivens sp., assembly GCA_023263105.1. Classification (GTDB taxonomy): domain Bacteria; phylum Pseudomonadota; class Alphaproteobacteria; order Rhodobacterales; family Rhodobacteraceae; genus JALQXR01. The sequence goes on from JALQXR010000230.1 coordinate 2,688, forward strand.
TCCTCCAGCTTGCCGATCTCGGCGGTCAGGCGGTCGATCTGACCCGGCAATTCGTCAAGACGGTGCTTTTCGCTGAACGTCAGGCCCGACTTTGCTAGTGCCGGTTTGGGTGCGGCAGAGGGTGCGGCTGGCTTGGCGGCTTTCGTGGTCGCGGCGGGGTCCGGCTCTGTCGCGCTGAGCGCAAGTTGGGCCTGATAGTCGCTCCACCCACCCGCATAGACCGTCGCGCGACCGGTTCCATCCATCGCGATCGTCGTCGTGGCGACGCGGTCGATAAAGTCTCGGTCGTGGCTGACCAGCAGCACGGTGCCGTCATAGGCGTCCAGAATTTCCTGAAGCAGATCAAGCGTTTCGATATCCAGATCGTTGGTCGGTTCGTCCAGCACCAACAGGTTCGACGACTGCGCCATCAGCTTGGCCAGCAGCAGCCGCGCCTTTCCGCGCGGGCGTGGCGCCGCCTCGGCCATCCGCTCCCGAAGGGCCTTGTCGGTGACCGGCTGCAACCATGCGTGATCGAGTGCCTCGCGCAC
>JALQXR010000022.1:0-20900 GCA_023263105.1 Marivivens sp.
GGCTTGCCGGATTCGGGTTTCGCAAAGTTGCAGACGTTGATCACGATGGGACGGATGTCCGCCGCCAGCCGCTGCTGCGCCCGCATCGCGCTGCACCACGCGCCAGAGCGTTTGGACCCGCGTGCAAAATAGTCGCCGACAAACAGCGCGACGTGCTCGCCATTTCGGCTGACATCCCAAAGCCGGACATCGGGGTGATAAAGCGGGCCCTCTGCCGGTTTGAACTCTAGCCCGAACAGCCGGTTGGCGCAGGCAAAGGACGCTTCGATCATACGGTCAAGCTGGAAATACGGCTTGATCTCGGCTTCGTTCAGGTCGTGTTCGGCCTGCCGCCGCTTTTCGCTGTAATATCGCCAGTCCCAAGGTTCGAGAGGCCCTGAAAACCCGTCAGCATGAAGCATGGCCTCCAGCACGGCGGCATCCGCATCCGCGGCGGCCTTTGCGGGCTGCCAGACCTCTTTCAACAGGTCCCGAACGCGGTCTGGCGTGCCCGCCATTTCGGTTTCCAGTTTGTAGTCGGCAAAGGTGTCATACCCAAGAAGGTTCGCACGCGTTTGCCGAAGGCGCAGCATCTCGGCGGCGGTGCCACGGTTGTCCGACGCGCCGCCGTTCTCGCCGCGCGCGGTCCACGCCTCATAGGCCTTCCGGCGGGCCGCACGGTCCGGACTGAATTGCAGGAACGGCACGATGACAGAGCGCGACAGGGTGACCACGGGGCCGCCTTCGTTGCGGTCCTGGCCCGCTGCACGAGCCGCCGCCGCGACGAAATCCGGCAGGTCGGCAACCGCCTTTTCGTCCAAGCCCATCGACCACGACCGTTCGTCTTCCAGCACGTTCTGCCCAAAGGTCGTGCCAAGCACCGATAGCCGCGATTTCACGTCTTTCAGCTGATCGGCCTCGGCCCCGTCCAACTGCGCGCCCGAGCGGACAAACCCGCGACGGGTCAACATCAGGACACGGGCCTGTTCGGCATTCAGACCAAGGTCGTCGCGCTGCTGCCAGAGCGTTTCGATGCGGTCGAACAGGGGCCGGTTCGCGGTGATTTCGGACCCGTAGGCGGACAGTTTCGGGGCAAGGTCCCGCTCTAGCCCCTGCCGTTCGGGAGTGCTGTCGGCACCCGCCAGAGCCCAAAATGCGCTAAGAACCTTGCTTAGGGTTTGGTCGGCCAGTTCCAAAGCGTCGATCGTGTTTTCAAAGCTGGGCGCCTCGGGATATTCGGCGATCGCGGCGATATTGGCGCGCGCCTCGGCTAGGGCCGCGTCCACGGCTGGCGCGAAATCCGCGTCCTTGATCAGATCGAACGGCGGCAGGCCATAGGGGGTGTCCCAGTCAGTCAAAAGCGGGTTGGTCATCGGGGTGTCTCCTTTGACCTGAAACCTATGTCGCCAGAGTGCCGGTTGCCAGTGCCGAACGGTGTTCAGCCCTCTCGTTGGCGCAGTTTCTTTTCCAGCCGCCGCAACAACAGCGACAGCCCGATGGTCATGATCAGATAGATCAGCGCCACCACGTTATAGGTTTCGAAATAGCGGAAATTCCCGGCCGCCGTGACCTTGCCCAACTGGGTGACATCCGCCACGCCCAGCACGGACACAAGCGAGCTGTCTTTCACCATTGCAACAAAATCATTGCCCAAAGGGGGCAGAATCCGGCGAAAGGCTTGTGGAAATACGATCAGGCGAAATCTTTGCCACGGACTCAGGCCCAGCGACTCGGCTGCTTCGATCTGGCCGCGATCAATCGACTGCAGGCCGGCGCGGAACACCTCGGCGATGAAGGCGGAATAGCCGATGGTCAGCGCGATGATCGCACGCCATAGCAATTCGAAATCCCTTGGGCGCACCGGATCGAATCCGAGCGAGGTCAACCCGACGTTCACGCCTTCGATCAAGGCAGGAGAGATCACAAAAGCCACGTACAGCAGTAGAACCATGATCGGCACGCCGCGCACGATTTCGATGTAGAACCGCGCGATCTGCCGGAACACCACGAACCGCGACAGGCTCATCACCGCCAGCAAAAGCCCAAGGACAGAGGCCATTGCAAAGGCTACAAGCGTCACAAAGACCGTGATCTCGATCCCTTTGGCCAGCTTTGCCAGCACCTGCGCATAAAGCCCGTCGTTGGCGATCCGCCACAACAGATAGGCACCGATCCCCCCCGCAATGACGAGCCACCACGGAAAGTCTTTGTCCTGCTCGTTCATCGGGGTCATCAGTCAGTCCTGTTGGTGGGCAGACCAAGGCCCGCCCACCGATTCTTGGGGTTATTCACCCATTTTGTATTCAAGGAACCACTTGGTGTTCAGCGCATCGATGGTCCCGTCGGCCAGCATGTCGGCAATCGCCGCGTTGATCGGCTCGACCAGATCGGACCCCTTCGGGAAGATAAAGCCAAAGTCCTCGGTCCCCAGCTTTTCGCCCACGATCTTCAGCCCGCCGTTCGACGCATCGACATAGCCCGCGCCAGCCGTGCCATCGGTCAGGACAAGGTCAACGTCGCCGTTCCGCAGCGCCTCGACACCAGCGCCGAAGGTTTCGAACAGTTTGATCCGCGGGTTGGCTTCGTCGCCGTCCAGCACTTCGTAAACGCCGACATAGAACGGCGTGGTGCCGGGTTGAGCCGCCATCAAAAGGTCCGCATCCGCCGCGAAAGAGGCCGCGTCGCTGAACCGATCTTCGTCGCCCCGAACCAGCATGACCATTTCAGAGGTCATGTATTTGTCCGAAAAATCAACGACTTCCTTACGGTCGTCACGAATGGTGATGCCGGTCATCCCCATGTCGAACTGGCCTTCGGACACGGCAGGGATCATCGCGTCCCAGCTGATGTTCTGGTAGACCACGGTCATGTTGAGCCGCGCGGCGATTTCCGCCATCGCATCGTATTCCCAACCGACCGCATTTCCCGATCCGTCGATGAACTGCAGCGGCGGATATAGGTTTTCGGTCACGACGACGACTTCGCGCCCGCCCAGATCGGGCAAATGCCCTTCGGCCATGGCTTGGGTTGCGAAAAGAGCCGTCGACGCGGCAGCAAGCAAATGTATCAGTTTCATAGTAAGCCCCAGTGTTTAGACTGATGCGAGTATGACCCAGTCCGGATTCAAGGCAAGCGGTGTGTTCCACCGCAAACGGAACAATCCGACCGCCGCCGCACCGTCATGACCCTTTGATCGACATAGAGCCCGTCATAGATCATCAACCGCCCGCGCAGCCCCTGCCCCGCGCCGGTGATCTCTTTCACCGCTTCCAGCGCCATCATCGACCCGACCACCCCGGGCAGAGGTCCCGCGACACCTGCCTCGGCACAGGTCGGGACCAGCCCTTCGGCGGGCGCTTCGGGAAAGACGCAGGCATAGCAGGGCGCGTCATGGGCGGGGTCGAACAGGCTTAGCTGCCCTTCCCACTGGGTGATCGCCGCCGAAATCAGTGGCTTGCCCGCCGCCACACAGGCTGCGTTCACCGCGTAGCGGGTGCGGAAATTGTCGCATCCGTCCAGCACCAGATCATAGTCGGCCAGCAGGTCAGCCGCGATGTCCTCGGTAAACCGGCGCGCATAGGGGCGGACGGAGATGTGCGGGTTCAGCGCCACCATTGCCTCGGCAGCCGAATGGACCTTTGGCCGCCCGACCCAGTCATCGCGGTGGATCACCTGCCGCTGCAGGTTCGAGGTATCCACGTCGTCATCGTCGATCACCCCGATGGTGCCGACACCTGCGGCCGCAAGGTACAGCAGGACCGGACTCCCCAGCCCGCCAGCCCCGACCACCAGAACCCGCGCAGCCTTCAGCTTTTTCTGCCCCGGTCCGCCGATTTCCCGCAACATCATGTGGCGCGCGTAGCGGGTCAGCTCGCTGTCGGAAAAGGCGGGCTGCGGCTTGGCCGGCGCCATCGCATCCCGTTCGGTGGCGACCTTGGTCGCGCGCAGCCTGACCCGACGCAGAACCCTGCGGTAAACCGCCACCAATCCGGCAATCCCCAGGATCAACAGCCACAGCCGGACGTCCCCGCCCGTTGCTTCCCGCAGCGGGTGCCCTGCCTCCAGCGTCAGCTGCACCACGACGACAGCCCCCAGCACCACGCCGGTCATCACGACCTGCGGACGACGCGGAGTCCCCATCACGAACCCCAAGCCCCAGATGACCGCCAGAACGCTCAGGACCAGAGTCACCGCGACACCCCCGTCGACCCAAAACCGCCCGACCCGCGGTCGGTTTCATCCAGCGCATCGGAAAGCTCGAACCGCGCGCGCACGACCGGCGCGACAACGAATTGCGCGATGCGATCTCCGTGGGCGATGTCGACCGGCTGGTCGCCAAGGTTCATCACGATCACCCCGACGGGCCCGCGATAATCGCTATCGATCGTGCCCGGCGCATTGGGGATGGTCAGCCCCTGCTTCAGCGCCAAACCAGAGCGCGGCCTGACCTGAACCTCGTATCCCGATGCGATCGCCATCCGGAACCCGACCGGCACCAGAACCCGCGCCCCGGGCAAAAGCCGCAAACCGGCTCGGTCGGCTGCGGGGAAATTGGCGCGCACATCGGCACCCGCCGCCCCGTCGGTCTGATAAGCAGGCAAAGGAATATCGCGATCCGCATCTTCCAGCCACTCTATCGCGATCACAGGCTCCATTGGCCGCTTCCTTCTTTGGTCAAAAAACTCCCGCCGGAGGCATCAGGGTTTTCCCGAAAACCCGCTTAGCCCAGCGCGTCGGCGATACGCGCCGCCAGCCGCTTTGCGACCTCGGCCTTTCCCATGCGGGGCCAGTCCTCGGCGCCCGAGCGGGTGATCAGCGTCACCGCGTTCTCGGCCCCGCCCATGATGCCCGTCGCGGGCGACACGTCATTCGCAACGATCCAGTCGCAACCTTTGCGGGCCAGTTTCGACGTGGCGTTGGACAACACGTCGTCGGTTTCTGCGGCAAAGCCCACGACCAGCTTCGGCCGGCCCTTGTCCATCTTGCTGACCGTGGCAAGGATATCCGGATTCTCGGCAAAGCTGAGCACGGGCAGACCGCCCTTGCCGTCTTTCTTGATCTTTGACGCGCTTTCGCTTGCGACCCGCCAGTCGGCCACCGCCGCCGCGAAAACCGCCGCATCCGCCGGAAGGGCCGCAGCCACGGCGTCCTGCATTTGGCGGGCGGTCTCGACGCGGTGGATTTCGACGCCCTGTGGCATCGGAGCCGACGCGGGTCCGGTCACAAAAGTCACCCGAGCACCCAACGCGGCAAGAGCATTTGCCAAAGCGCTGCCCTGAGCCCCCGACGACCGGTTCGCGATATAGCGGACGGGATCGATGGGTTCGTGGGTCGGGCCCGAGGTCACGATGACATGTTTGCCCTTAAGCGGCCCGTCACTTAGTGCCGCACCGATCGCTGCAAGGATTTCCATCGGCTCGGCCATCCGGCCCGGACCGTATTCCCCGCAGGCCATGTCGCCTTCGTTCGGGCCGACCCGCAGGATACCGTCGCCTTCCAGCGTCGCCAGATTTCGCTGTGTCGCGGGGTGCAACCACATGCGCACGTTCATCGCAGGTGCGATCAGCACAGGTTTGTCCGTCGCCAGCAGCAGGGTCGAGGCAAGATCGTTCGCCAAGCCGCCCGCCATCTTTGCCATCAGATCGGCCGTCGCGGGTGCCACGACCACCAAATCCGCAGAGCGGCTCAACTCGATATGGCCCATCTCGGACTCGGCGTTCAGATCGAAAAGTTCGGTCGAAACCTTTTGCCCCGCCAGCGCGGATACACTCAGCGGCGTGACAAACTCTGCCCCGCCCGAAGTCAGCACCGGCGTGACCTCTGCCCCACGTTCCCGCAGCCGCCGGATCAGATCGAGCGATTTGAACGCCGCGATCCCTCCGCCGACAATCAACAAAATCCGTTTGCCTTGCAGCATGGCCGAACCCCTTTGTTCCGGGTCCAGACTACGGCGCTTGGCCGGGAAGGAAAACCGCTTTTGCGTGCGGGCCTAGTTTACGAAATCCAGCACTTCGCGCGACTGGGCCACCAGCGATTTGCGCATCTTGCCGAAAGCGGCTGCCTCTAGCTGCCGAACGCGTTCCTTGGACAGTCCCAGTTCGACCGCCAGCGATTCGAGCGTGCGAGGGTCTTCGCGCAGCTTGCGTTCGCGGACGATGAACCTTTCGCGGTCGTTCAGTGCGGACAGCGATTCCAACAGCCAGACCCGCAGCTGGAGGTTGTCGTGGGCGGCCTCGACGTCGACGGACGACTGGCTGTCGTCATCTTCAAGCGTATCGATCCATTCGCGGCCCTCGTCGTCCGACGATTGCGTCGCGTTCAGCGAAAAATCCCCACCAGACAGCCGACCCGACATCATCTCGACGTCGCGGACTGGCACGCCCAGTTCGACTGCGATCCGGTCATTCAGTTCCGACGGAGACAGCACGACTCCGGCAGCCGAGGCTTCGCGTTCCAGCCGCGCCTGCACCCGCCGAAGATTGAAAAACAGCGACTTCTGGCTGGACGTAGAACCCGTCCGCACCATCGACCAGTTGCGCATCACAAAGTCCTGGATCGACGCCTTGATCCACCAGACGGCATAAGTCGAAAAGCGCACTCCGCGATCGGGGTCGAACTTTTCCGCGGCTTTCATAAGCCCCAGGCTGGCCTCTTGGATCAGGTCGTTCATCGGCGCGCCGTAGCGGCGGAACTTGCCTGCCATCGAAATCGCCAGTCGCATATAGGCGGTGATCAGACGGTGCAGCGCCGCTTCGTCGCGGTGATCGCGCCATGCGTAGGCAAGCGCCGCCTCTGTTTCCGCATCCAACAATTCAGCCCGCATCGCGGTGCGTGAAAATCTCCGATTAGATGTATCGTCTAGCGCCATGATACCCCCGCTGGTGCCTTTGGACCCTGTTGTGGTAGTCACAGAGAGATACGCGGCATCCCGGAAAGTGGATCAAAGTAATGACCAATTCGCCTTTGCCTTCGCTGACTTTGGTCGTTGGCGGCGCGGCGTCGGGCAAATCGGCGCATGCGGAACACCTGGTTACGGCAACCGGCCGGTCGCGGGTCTATGTCGCCACCGCCGAAGCCTGGGACGACGAAATGCGCGCCAAGGTGGCCCAACACCGCGATCAGCGCGGTCCGAACTGGCGCACCATCGAAGAACCCCGCGACATCGCCGCCGCGCTGTCGTCGGTCCGTGCGACAGAGGTGGTGCTGATCGACTGCGCGACGCTTTGGCTGACCAACCAACTGATGGCGGGGGCCGATCTGGAAACCGAATCCCGGTCGCTGATCGCCGCCCTGACCTCTTGCACGGCGCCCGTGGTCGTCGTTTCGAACGAAGTCGGCGCTGGCATTGTCCCCGAAACCTCGCTGGGTCGGACATTCCGCAATGCCCAAGGCCGCCTGAACCAGAGGCTGGCGGCCTCGGCGGATCAGGTGATCACCGTGATCGCGGGGCTGCCTCTGGTCCTGAAGGCACCGGCATGACGGCCACCCGCTGGCACTGGGTTCGTCATGGCCCGACACACCAGAAAACCTTTGTCGGTTGGCGCGATGTGCCCGCCGACCTGACCGACACCGCCGCGATCGGCAGGCTTGCCGCGCATCTGCCTGCCGGAGCGGTGGTCGTTAGCTCGGACCTGATCCGCGCCTTTGATACGGCACGCGCCATCACCGCGACCACGGTCGAACCCGCCCGCTTCAGGGATCTGCGGGAATTCAATTTCGGACTTTGGGACGGGCTGCATTTTTCCGATGTCGCAGACCGCGACCCCGATCTGTCACGGCGGTACTGGGAAGATCCGGGCGATGTGGCCGCACCCGAAGGCGAAAGCTGGAACATCGCCTCGGCCCGCGTCGACACTGTCGTGACCGACCTGACGCGGCTTTACGAAGGCAGGGACATCATCGCTGTTGCCCATTTCGGAGTGATTCTGACACAGGTGCAGCGCGCGCTTGGCGTCACCGCCTATGAGGCGCTCGCCCATCATATCGCGCCGCTGTCCGTCACCCGCATCGACATCGCCAAAGACGGCGCGCGACAGGTGCGGGGCATCAATTTCATCGCTTGAACTTTGATGCGGTTCACCCCCAGTCTTGACCAAATTTCGGGGGAAGACAGATGACGTATGATCTCTTTATCGGCGACCGCACTTTCAGCAGCTGGTCGCTGCGCGGCTGGCTGATGTTCGAAAAATTCGCGATCCCGCATCGGGTGCGCATGATCGGGCTGTACTCCGGCACCATGGCCGCCGATCTTGCCCCGCTTGCGCCCGCCCGCACGGTCCCTGCGATGCGAACTCCGGAAGGCGACGTTCTGACCGACAGCCTGTCGATGGCCGAAACCTTGGCCGAGCGTCACCCCGGTTCGGGGCTGTGGCCCGCTGACCGCGCCGCCCGCGCCGCCGCCCGAAACCTGGTCACCGAGATGCACTCGGGGTTCACCGCGCTGCGCAGCAATTGCCCCAATGACATTTCGCGGCAGTGGATCGGATATGAGCCGCCCGCAGCGGTTCTGGCCGACCTTCAAAGGATCGAAACGCTCTGGTCCTATGCACGGAACATCGCCGGCAGTTCGGGCCCATGGCTCTGCGGTGACTATAGCCTTGCGGATGTGTTCTATGCGCCGGTGGCCTGCAGGATCGCGACCTATGGGCTGCCTGTTGGGGCCGCGGCGCGGACCTATGTCAACGCCCACCTGTCGGACCCGGCCTTTCTGAACTGGAAAGTGGAGGCTGGCTCAGAGTCCTACGATCCGCATCCCTATCAGCTTCCGCTAGAGCAACGGGCCTTCCCTGCTGCGATATAGACCGCGTTAATCTTTTGCTTACCAAGCCTGCCTAACCTGCCACCTCAGTCGGGTCAAAAGGGGGCACCATGCCATCGCGCGTCTATTCCGTCGCATTCGAGGGTCTGGAGGCGCGGCTGGTCGAAATACAATGCGCGGTCGTCGCGGGGCTGCCCGGGTTTTCGATTGTCGGCCTGCCCGACAAGGCCGTGAGCGAAGCGCGCGACCGGATACGCGCGACACTCGGGTCGATGGCCATCGCCCTTCCGTCGCGCAAGATCACCGTCAACCTTTCGCCCGCCGACCTGCCGAAAGTCGGGTCGCACTTTGACCTGCCCATTGCGATGGCGCTGCTGTCGGCCTTGGACATCCTGCCAAAGGACGCCGCGGAATCGGTGATTGCCTTAGGCGAACTGGCCCTTGACGGAACCTTGCAACCCGTTTCGGGCGCGCTGCCTGCGGCGGTAACCGCGGCCGAGACCGGACGATCCCTGATCTGCCCGCGCAGTTGCGGGCCAGAGGCGGCTTGGGTCGGCGGAACGCAGGTTATCGGAGCGGGGTCTCTGGCCGAAGTGGTCAAGCATTTCTCGGGCCAGGCCGCGCTGCCCCCCGCCGAACCCGGCGAAGTCGCCGACACCGCCGTCACCCCTGATTTGCGTGACGTGCGAGGACAGGAAAGGGCGAAACGGGCACTGGAAATCGCAGCGGCCGGTCGCCATCACCTGATGATGACAGGCAGTCCGGGATCGGGGAAATCCATGCTCGCGGCGCGGCTGCCGGGGATTTTGCCTCCTATGTCGGCGGCCGAGACGCTGGAAAGCTCGATGATCCATTCGGTTGCCGGACTGTTGCCGGATGGCGGTATCAGCCGCAGCCGACCCTTCCGCGAGCCCCATCACACGGCATCCATGGCCGCGATCGTCGGCGGAGGAACCCATGCCAAACCCGGCGAAGTGAGCCTTGCCCACAACGGCGTCCTCTTTCTGGACGAACTGCCAGAGTTCGCGCGACCTGTTCTGGAAACCCTGCGCCAGCCCATTGAAACCGGCGAGATCGTGATCGCCCGCGCGAATGCCCACGTCAGGTACCCTTGCCGATTTCTGCTGATCGCGGCGGCAAACCCCTGCAGATGCGGGTATCTGGCCGACGCCGCACGGGCCTGCGGCCGCGCCCCGCTGTGCGGCGACGACTACCTTGGCCGCATTTCAGGGCCGTTGATGGACCGCTTCGACTTGCAGGTCGATGTCCCGCCGGTCAGCTTTCAGGACCTCGACCTGCCGCCTTCGGGCGAAGACAGCGCAACCGTCGCCGCGCGGGTCAGCGCCGCAAGAGACCGCCAAACCCGTCGGTACAGGGAAACTCCGGAACTTCGGGTGAATGCCGATGCGGGCCCGAGCATCCTGGACGTCGTGGCAAAGCCGGACAAAGAAGGGCGCGACCTGTTGCTCAAGGCCGCGGAAAGGATCGGACTATCGGCGCGCGGCTATCACCGTGTCCTGCGGGTCGCACGCACCATCGCGGATCTGGCAGGGTCAGACGATGTCCGACGACCCCATATCGCAGAGGCCATCAGCTACCGAATGACCAGCCGGCTGGGATGAAATCAAACCGCAGCCCTGCGGGATTCGATGGCCTGCCATATCTTTTCGGCCACGTTGATCCCGTTGAACCTCTCCAGCTCCTGAATGCCGGTCGGCGAGGTGACGTTGATTTCGGTCAGCCAGTCGCCGATCACATCGATGCCGACAAAGATCTGACCTTTTTCCCGCAAAAGCGGGCCGATACGGGCGCAAATCTCTAGATCTCGGGCGGTCAGCTCAACCGGCTCGGGCCGCCCGCCGACATGCATATTGGATCGGGTCTCGCCCTCGGCTGGCACACGGTTGATGGCACCGACAGGCTCGCCGTCAACCAATATGACGCGCTTGTCGCCCGCGCTGACGGCGGGCAGAAACTTTTGGACGATCAGCGGTTCACGGTTGATGCCCGCGAACATTTCATGAAGCGACGCAAGATTGCCGTCGTTGGAATGCAGTTTGAAGACGCCCGCGCCACCATTGCCGTAAAGCGGCTTGAGGATGATGTCCCCGTGCCGCCGACGAAACGCACGCAACGTCGCAAGATCGCGCGCGATCGCGGTCGGCGGCGTCAGGTCGGGGAACCGCAGCACCAGCAATTTCTCGGGATAGTTCCGCACCCAGAACGGGTCGTTGACGACCAGCGTTCCCGGATGGATCAGATCAAGAATATGCGTTGTCGTGATGTAACCCATGTCAAATGGCGGATCCTGCCGCAACCAGACAACGTCAAAATCCGAAAGGTCGACTTCGACCTCCTGGCCCAGCGTGAAATGGTCGCCTTTGACCCGCCTGACCGAGAGCGGCCACCCGCGTGCAGTGACGCGGCCCTCTTGAAAGGCCAGCCGATCAGGCGTGTAGTAGAACAACTCGTGCCCCCGCGCCTGCGCTTCTTCGGCAATCCGGAAGGTACTGTCGGCGTTGATGTTGATGGGCGCGATCGGGTCCATCTGGATGGCGACTTTGAGTGGCATTGCGGCTCCTGTAGTCCTTTCCAGACTACATGGCCCATCCGGCAAGCTGGTTCAATGGCGCTTAGAATTCTCCGACGGCGTTCTCGACAAATGCAACGCGGCCATCGCGGTCGACCGTCGCGAGGTCGATCCGCATCGGCGTCAAAAGCCCCGTCGCGAAACGCCCCAGATATTCCTCGGCCGCGGTCATGATGCGCCTTGCCTGCGTTTCGCTTAGCCGAAGCGCGGCTTTCGCGTGGCTGCTGCTTTTCTTTACTTCGACGAAAACGATCTCACTGTTGCTTTCGGTGACAAGGTCGATTTCACCGCCGCGGCCTCGCCACCTGCGGCCCAAGACCCGTTGCCCCCGCGCCTCGCACGCCCGCGCCACAGCGTCTTCGGCGGCACGTCCGGCTAGATCGTTCAACCTTGATCTGTTGTGGCCCATGTCACTTTGCGTCCTTATCCATATCCAGCGCCCGCTGGTAAACCTGTCGCCGTGGGAGCCCAAGAGCCCCCGAAACAGCCGTTGCCGCATCCTTCAGCCGCATCGTCTGCATCGCGGCCCGAAGTGCCGCATCCACATCGACATCTTCGATCTGCGCCGCACCCTTTCGGCCAACCAGAACAACGATTTCGCCTTTGACCGTCCGTCCATCAAAGGCCTCGATCAGATCTGCTATCGTGCCGCGCCTCACTTCTTCGAATTTCTTTGTCAGTTCACGGCAGACCGCCGACTCGCGCTCGGGACCCATAATGTCTGCCAAGGAAGCTAACATTTCCTGAATGCGTTTGGGTGATTCATAAAAGATGATGGTAAATGGCAGGTCTCTCAGCTCTGCCAGCGCTTTGTCGCGTTGCGATTTTCCGGATGGCAGGAACCCGGCGAACAGGAACTTGTCCGACGACAGCCCCGAAATCGACAGTGCGCAGACCGCGGCAACCGGACCGGGTGCGGCGGTTACCGGCAGGCCTGCCTCGGCCATCGCGCGGCCCAGTTCGAAGCCCGGGTCGGCAATCAGGGGTGTTCCGGCCTCGGAGACATAAGCCAGCGATTTTCCAGAGGAAACGAGATCGACCAGCCCCTGCACGGCCGCGGGTCCCGAGTGGTCGTGATGGGCGATGACCTTGCGGCCGTCCAGCGGGATACCATGGATATCCATCAGCTTTCGGGTCGTCCTTGTATCCTCGGAGGCGATCACGTCGGCACTGGCCAGAATATCCAGCGCCCGCAGCGTGATGTCGCGCGCCGATCCGATCGGAGTCGACACGAAATACAGCCCAGCGGGCAATGGCTTACGTTGGAAATTCATACCTAGACCCTAGCTGGTTGCGCCCTATGATGGGGTGATACCTCGAAAACTGCTGCCTTGGACAGGTCGTCTTGGGCAGGCGAGCCATTGTTTGGAGTAGCCGCATTGACTTCGACACCGCATTTCACGCCCCGTTTCGGTCTATTCAGGACCTTTGCCCGATTGTTTGCCGTGCTGTCCCTTGCGTGGGTCGCGGCCTGTGACACCGTTCCGCTTGGCAACGCGCCGGGGGTTTCGGCGGGCCAGCCTGTTCAGGTCGCCCTTCTGGTGCCGGGCGGCGGGACCGACGTGGCGGATGCGTTCCTTGCGCAGAACCTTGAAAACGCGGCTCGAATGGCGATCGGCGATCTTGCGGGCGTGCAAATCGACCTGCGCGTCTACAACACCGGCGCGGATCCCCAGCAGGCGGCCTCGGTCGCGATGCAGGCCGTGAACGAAGGCGCGAAAATCATTCTGGGCCCGCTCTATGCCGAAAGCGCGAACGCAGCCGGAGTTGCCGTGGCGAACCGCGGCGTCAACGTCCTGGCCTTTTCCAACAACCCCCAAATCGCGGGCGGCAACGTCTTTATTCTGGGGTCGACCTTTCAAAGCACCGCAAACCGGCTGGCAACCTACGCCGTCGGCAGCGGCCTGAACCGCGTGATGGTCGTGCATGGCGACGACTTCCCCGGGCAGGCCGGGCGCGACGCGATCAGCAATGCCTTCCGCGCGGCGGGCGGCACGGTCGTCAATACCACCAGCTACCCGCTGTCGCAGCAGGGCATCCTTGACGCCGCGCCGGCGATTGCCCAGAGCGTGACCTTTTCCGGAGCGCAAGCGATCTTTCTGACTGCGGGCGCGAATTCGGATCTGCCGATCCTTGCCACGGCCCTCCCCGAGCGTGGCGTCAACCCCGCTGCCGTGCGCTATATCGGCCTGACACGCTGGGATGTGACGCCGCAGGGGCTTGCGCTTCCCGGGCTTCAGGGCGGGTTGTTCGCCACTCCGGACATGAGCGTCGCCAGCCAGTTCGAGGCCCGCTACCTTGCCGCTTACGGATCGGCTCCGCATCCGCTGGCCGGACTTGCCTATGACGGGATCGCCGCGATCGGAGCGCTGGTTGCCAGTGGCAATCCGGACGCCCTGTCCCGTGCAGCCCTGACCCAACCGCAGGGGTTCCAAGGCACCTCGGGGATTTTCCGGTTCCTGCCCAACGGCACCAACGAACGCGGGCTGGCCGTGGCTCAGGTTCAAGACGGACAGATCGTCGTCCTCGATCCGGCGCCCCGCAGCTTCGGTCGGGCCGGTTTCTGATCCGGATCCGGGTGTCATTCCGTGCAGGACGCAGATCCTAACGACCTGATCGCGCCGGCGAAGGCGATCTTTGACCGCGACGCCATCGCCGGTCAAATCGACGTCGCGCTGGCCGCGGCAGAGGATGAACCACAGGCCCGAAAGGCCGCGGTCACCGTCATCTCGGCGGCGCGCAAACAGGGGATGGAGGCGATCGCCGCAGCCTTTGCCGCCGACCCCGACGCCGCGCGGCCGACCGTGCGGGCCTATTCTTGGTTGACCGACCAGATCGTGGCCGAAACCTTTCGCGTTGCGTCTGTCCTGCACCCGCTGGGCGTCCCGACCGAGGCCGAGCGCATCGCCCTGATCGCTGTCGGCGGCTATGGGCGCGGCGAAATGGCGGCTTTTTCGGACGTCGACCTGCTGTTTCTGACGCCCTACAAGATCACCCCTTGGGCCGAGAGCGTGATCGAAACCATGCTCTATATCCTGTGGGACCTGCGGCTAAAGGTCGGCCACGCCAGCCGGACGGTGCGCGACTGTCTGCGGCTGGCAGAGGAAGACTATACGATCCGGACCAGCCTTGTTGAATTCCGGTTCCTTCTGGGCGACCGCGACCTGTCCGAGACCCTTCGCACGCGGCTCTGGACCAATCTGTTCCGGTCAACCGCCGCCGATTTCATCGAAGCCAAACTGGCCGAGCGCGACGAGCGGCACAACAAGCAGGGCGGCCAACGCTACGTCGTCGAACCGAACGTGAAAGAGGGCAAAGGCGGCCTGCGCGACCTCCAGTCGCTGTACTGGATCGGCAAATACGTCCACGGCGTGCGCGAAAGCGCCGAACTGGTGAGAAAAGGCGTCTTCACCGCCGACGAATACGAAACCTTCCGCAAGGCCGAAGATTTCCTTTGGGCGGTGCGCTGCCATCTGCATCTGATCGCAGGGCGGGCGGCGGACCAGCTGACCTTTGACATGCAAGTCGCGGTGGCCGAACGGATGGGCTATCTGGACGGTCAGGGGCGGCGCGCGGTCGAACACTTTATGCAGGACTATTTCCGCCATGCGACCCGCGTCGGCGAATTGACCCGCATCTTTCTGGTCTCGCTCGAGGTCACCCACACAAAATCCGAGCCGGTGCTGCAGCGGCTCTTGCGCCGCAGAACCCGCGCCCGCGCACCCTACGCCATCAAACAGAACCGGCTGACAATCGCGGATACGAAAGCCTTTGTCGCGGATCCGCTGAACATGCTGCGGGTGTTCGAAGAAGCGTTGCGCACCGGCACGCTGGTGCATCCGGACGCGATGCGGCTTTTGACCGCGAACCTGCATCTGATCAATGCGGACATGCAGAACAATCCGGCCGCCGCGCAACTGTTCCTTGATCTGTTGATCAAGCACGGCAACCCCGAACGGGCCCTGCGGAGGATGAACGAACTGGGGGTGCTGGACGCCTTCATCCCCGAATTCGCGCCCATCGTGGCGATGATGCAGTTCAACATGTACCACGCCTATACGGTGGACGAACACACGATCCAGTGCATCTCGAACCTTGCTCGGATCGAACGCGGCGAACTGATCGAGGAACTGCCCATCGCCTCCTCGATCCTTAAGGCGGGTATCAACCGTCGGGTCATCTATATCGCCTTGCTGCTGCACGACATCGGCAAAGGCCGACCCGAGGACCACTCGGTGCTTGGCGCGATCATTTCGCGCAAGGTCGCGCCTCGGCTTGGTCTTTCGAAAAAAGAGTCAGAGACCGTCGAATGGCTGGTCCGCCACCATCTGCTGATGTCCGACACCGCGCAAAAGCGCGACATCGCAGAGCCGCGCACCGTCCGCGACTTTGCCCGCGCGGTGAAATCGGTCGAACGGCTGGACCTGCTGACCGTGCTGACCGTTTGCGACATTCGCGGCGTCGGGCCGAACACGTGGAACAACTGGAAAGCCATGCTTTTGCGGGGGCTCTATGCCTCGACGCGGGACGCGCTTGAAAACGGGCTGGAAGACCTGAACCGAGAGTCCCGCGAAAACGAGGCCCGCAAGGCGCTGCGCGAGGCATTGGCCGATTGGGACCCAAAGGACCTGCGCGTCGAAACGGGCCGCCACTATGGACCCTATTGGCAGGGGCTGCCCGCGGCGGCCCATGTGGTCTTTGCGACCCTGCTAAAAGACCTGCGCGACGACGAGATGCGGATCGACCTGATGCCCGATCCCGACCGCGACGCAACCCGCGCCTGCATG
This sequence comes from Marivivens sp., assembly GCA_023263105.1. Taxonomy (GTDB): domain Bacteria; phylum Pseudomonadota; class Alphaproteobacteria; order Rhodobacterales; family Rhodobacteraceae; genus JALQXR01. The sequence goes on from JALQXR010000022.1 coordinate 16,115, forward strand.
GCGATGGCCGACCATCCGGGCCTGTTTTCCCGCATGACCGGCGCGCTGGCACTGGTCGGCGCGAACGTCGTGGACGCGCGGACCTATACGTCGAAAGACGGCTACGCGACCGCTATTTTCTGGATTCAGGACGCCGACGGCCACCCCTACGAAGAGGTCCGCCTGCCGCGCCTTCGCCAGATGATCGAACGGACCCTGCGCGGCGAAGTCGTCGCCCGCGACGCCCTAAAGGACCGCGACAAGATCAAGAAACGCGAACGCGCTTTCCGTGTCCCGACGACGATCAGCTTCGACAACGAAGGGTCGGAAATCTACACCATCATCGAAGTCGATACACGCGACCGTCCCGGCCTCTTGTTCGACCTCACACGGACGCTTGCGACGAACAACGTCTATATCGCCTCGGCGGTGATCGCGACCTATGGCGAACAGGTCGTCGATACCTTCTACGTGAAAGATATGTTCGGGCTAAAGTTCCATTCCGAAAGCCGCCGCGCCGCGCTGGAAAAGAAGCTGCGCGAAGCAATCACTCTTGGCGCGGAACGGGCGCACGCGTAAGGCAGTCCCCAACACGTCCCCGAACGCGGGAAAGGGCGAGCGATGAAACCTATCAGACTGGTGTCGGGATTTCTGACGGTCGGCCTTTGGACGCTCGTGTCGCGCGTGCTGGGCTTTGCACGGGACATCCTGATCGCGGCCTACCTTGGGTCCGGCGCCGTGGCCGAGGCCTTTCTGATCGCCTTTTCCTTGCCCAACATGTTCCGCCGCCTGTTCGCCGAAGGCGCGTTCAACATGGCCTTTGTGCCGATGTTCTCGAAAAAGCTGGAAGGCCACGAAGACGCGCGCAAATTCGCGCAGGACGCATTTGTCGGGCTAGCCTTCGTGACGACGGTCTTTACGGTCGTCGCGATCGTTTTCATGCCGTGGCTGGTCTATGCGATGGCCAGCGGTTTCGCCGGTGACGAGCGGTTCGATCTGGCGGTCGAATACGGGCGACTTGCCTTTCCCTATATCATTTTCATTTCGCTCACCGCGCTTGTTTCGGGGGTGCTGAACGCGACGGGGCGCTTTCTGGCCGCCGCCGCCGCCCCTGCCCTGCTGAACATTGTCTTTATCGCCGCCGTGCTTATCGGCGCGGCCTTCGGGCGCGATCCGTCCGAAGCGCTTGGCCTGTCGCTGGATAAGATACTTGGCCTGCGGGTGGGCGATAGCCTTGCGCTGTCGACGCCCTTTGCGGGGATCCTGCAACTGGCGGTGGTCTGGTGGGCCGCCCGCCGCGCGGGGTTCACCCTAAGGATCGGCATGCCGCATATGACCCCCGAACTGAAGCGGCTGGCCATCATCGCCGCCCCGGCAGCGCTGGCCGGAGGCGTGGTCCAGATCAACCTGCTGATCGGTCGGCAGGTGGCCAGCTTTTTCGACGGAGCGGTCGCGTGGCTGAACTATGCCGACCGGCTGTATCAACTGCCGCTGGGCGTGATAGGGATCGCGGTCGGGGTGGTCCTGTTGCCCGACCTTTCACGGCGTCTTCGGGCCGGAGACGATACCGGCGGACGAGACGCGTTCAACCGCGCGACCGAACTGTCCCTTGCGTTGACCGTTCCGGCTGCCGTGGCCCTGATGGTGATGCCGGTGCCCCTGATTGCCGCCCTGTTCGAACGTGGTGCGTTTTCCGCCACCGACACCGCCGCGACCGCGCTGGCTCTTGCGGTCTACGGGCTGGGCCTGCCCGCTTTCGTCCTGCAAAAGACACTTCAGCCGCTGTTTTTCGCGCGCGAAGACACCCGCCGCCCGTTCTATATCGCCTTGGCGTCGATGGCGATCAACGCGGCTCTTGCCATCGGGCTGTCGCCCGTCATCGGGTTTTCCGCAGCGGCTCTTGGCACGACCCTGTCGGGCTGGGCGACGGTTGCGTTGCTGGGGTGGAAGGCGCGCGCGATGGGCGACGCGTCCCGCTTTGACGACCGGTTCAAATCGCGGATCTGGCGGATTGTCGCGGCCTCGCTCCTTATGGGGGCGGTGTTGTTGGCGGGCCAATGGCTGGCCGCACCGCTGATGGCGGGCGCAAGCCGGTATCTGGTGCTTTTGGCGCTCGTTTCAGTCGGGATCGTGGTCTACTTTGGCGCGGGCCACCTGTTCGGCGCGTTCCGGCTGCAGGAATTCCGCCGCGCGCTGCGCCGCTGATCCGACGCCTAGTCGCTGCGCTGGCGCATCCGGTCGATGAACCGCGCCCAACCTCCGGGACCCAGCAGCGGAGACACCATAAGCCCCGCTGCAAAGCCTGCCACATCGGCAACGAAATGCGGTGTGCTGCCAAAGATCAGCCCGAACAGCAACTGCATCCCCAGCAGCATCCCGATCATCCGGAACGCCGCCAGCCGGTTGCCGCCCTCTTGTTCGATGCGCAACCAGACAAGATAGGTGAAGGCTCCGATCAGGCCGTAGATCGCCGGATAGGCTCCGACCAAGGGCTGCTGCGGCTCTGCGGTCATGCCATGGACCAGCGCCCCCGCGACGGTCGCGACCAGCAACACCAGCAAGAGCGAAAAGCGGTTCCAGACATCGCCCACGAATTTGCCCAGAGCCAGAAGCATGCCGCAGGCAAAAACCGCGTGGACAAGGCTCACATGGACAAAGGCGTAGGTCACCAACCTGCGGCTGAGGTCCAGCCGGAAATCCTGACGGTCGACCATCCACTCCAGTACCAGCGGTGAAATCGTATAGCCTTCGATCGCCTTGATCCGCCAGCCGACCGCAGCCGGTCCGCCGATCACGCCTTGCCCGCCCAGTTGAAAGGCCAGTTCGATCCCGAAAATCACGGCCACAAGGACCACGATCACCTCGGGGACGGAGTTGAAGGCCCGTTGATTGCCCATGCGTCTTTCTGCCTTTAGGTTGACTGGCTTCCGGAGCATGGGTAAGCCAGCGCGGACCCGAAATCCAGCCCCGGACCCAGTTCACATGACCAAGCCTGTTTTTGCACCGCGCGTCTTTTCCGGAATCAAGCCGTCAGGCGGGCTCACGCTTGGCAACTATCTTGGCGCGATCAAGCGTTTCGTGGACATGCAGGGCCCGAAGTTCGAAACGATCTATTGCGTCGTCGACCTGCACGCGATCACCGTCTGGCAGGATCCGGCAGAGCTGCGCACCGCAACCCGCGAAGTGGCGGCGGGATACCTTGCCTCTGGCATCGATCCCGAAAGGTCGATCCTGTTCAACCAGAGCCAAGTCCACGAACACGCAGAGCTGGGATGGCTGTTCAACTGCGTCGCGCGCGTCGGCTGGATGAACCGCATGACCCAGTTCAAGGACAAGGCCGGCGAGAATGCCGAAGGCGTGTCGCTGGGGCTCTATGCCTACCCGTCGCTGATGGCCGCCGACATCCTGCTGTATCACGCCACCCATGTTCCTGTGGGCGAGGACCAGAAACAGCACGTCGAGCTGACCCGCGACATCGCGGCCAAGTTCAACCACGACTATAAGGTCGACTTTTTCCCGATGACCACGCCGGTCATCGAAGGCCCCGCCATGCGCATCATGAACCTGCGCGACGGGACAAAGAAAATGTCGAAGTCCGGCGAAAGCGACATGGAACGGATCAACATGACCGATGATGCCGATCTGATCGCCAAAAAGTTCAAAAAGGCCAAGACCGACCCCGAACCTCTGCCGGAAACGGTCGAGGGGCTGGCCGCCCGACCCGAGGCGAAGAACCTCGTCGATATCTATGCCGCGCTGAACGACCAGACGGCCGAACAGGTGATCACCGAATACGCGGGCGCGGGCTGGGGCCGGTTCAAGCCTGCCTTGGCCGACCTTGCGGTGGAAAAGCTGGCTCCGATCTCGACCGAAATGAAGCGCCTGATGGACGATCCGGCGGAAATCGACCGCACCCTTGGTCGCGGGGCCGACCGCGCGCGCGAAATCGCCCAGCCGATCCTGCGGCAGGCCTATGACATCGTCGGCATGCTGCGCAGCTGATGGCGGAGTTCCTGACCACCCCACAGGGCCGACGGATCGCCTATGACCTGACCGCAGGCAAGGGACCGACCATCGTGTTCCTGTCGGGTCTAAAGTCGGACATGGAAGGCACAAAAGCCGTCTGGCTGAAGGACTGGGCGCTGGCCCGCGGTTATGGCTATCTGCGGTTCGATTATTCCGGCCACGGCATCAGCGACGGAGCCTTCACCGACGGCTGCATCGGTGACTGGTTCGAAGACGCACGCGCCGCGCTGTCGCTGGTTCAGGGCAAGGTCCTGCTGGTCGGGTCATCCATGGGCGGTTGGCAGGCGTTGCTGCTGGCCCGCGCCCTGCCCGACCGGATCGCCGGGCTGGTGACCATCGCCGCCGCTCCGGACTTTACCGAGGACGGCTTCTGGGCCGAATTCGACGACGCCCAGCGCAAGGCGGTCATGGAGCAGGGACAGGTCAGCCTGCCCTCGGACTATGACGAGCCCTACATCATCACCCGCCGCCTGATCGAAGACGGCCGCGAACGGCTGGTTCTGCGGGCTCCGCTGCATCTGCCCTTTCCCAGCCGGTTCCTACAGGGCACGGCGGACAGTTCGGTTTCGGTCGCGGTGGCGACGCGTCTGCTGGACCACGCGACCGGCCCCGACATGCGCCTGACATTGGTCAAGGACGCCGACCACCGGTTCTCGGACGACCGCTGCCTGTCGCTGATCGCCGCGGCGGTGGACGAGGTTCTCGCAGCCGGTTGAGCACGGTCAAAGCCGCGAACATCCAGTGACGTAAGGTTTCGCTTTGGCGAATTCGGCAGCCCGAC
>JALQXR010000022.1:20910-21183 GCA_023263105.1 Marivivens sp.
GCGTCCCACGCGCAAGCGACTGGGAGGAAACGATGGCGCTGAAGTTTTCGCAAAAGGCAGGCTGGGGTCTGGCCGATCTGGGCATCAATATTTTCGTGGTGGTGAAACAGCTTCTGGTTTTCACTTTTCTGACCACCTACCTAGGCGTTCCGGCTGCGGCGGCAGGCTGGGTGACCTTTCTGGTTCTTGCTTTCGACGTCGTGACCGACCCTCTGGTGGGGTATCTGTCGGACAAGAGCACCAGCCGCTGGGGTCGCCGCGCACCGTGGATAT
>JALQXR010000231.1 GCA_023263105.1 Marivivens sp.
GCGCTCGATGGGCAGGTGCGCCCGATCGTGGTGAATGTGTGCAACTTTGCCAAACCCGCCGCTGGCCAACCCGCCTTGCTGACATTTGATGACGCGCGGACCCTGTTCCATGAATTCGGCCATGCGTTGCACCAGATGCTGTCCAACGTGACCTACGAAAGCATTTCCGGCACCAGCGTGGCGCGGGACTTTGTCGAACTGCCCAGCCAGCTTTACGAACACTGGTTGGAAGTGCCCGAAGTGCTGGCCGAATTCGCAACCCACGCAACCACCGGCGAGCCGCTGCCCGACGACCTGCTGAACCGCATCCTTGCCGCGACGACCTACGACATGGGGTTCCAGACCGTGGAATACGTGGCCTCGGCACTGGTCGATCTAGAGTTCCACAACGGCCCCGCGCCCGCCGATCCGATGCAAAAGCAGGCCGAGGTTCTGGCCGACATCGGCATGCCCCGCGCGATCCGGATGCGGCACGCCACCCCGCATTTCGCCCATGTGTTCACCGGCGACGGCTACTCTAGCGGGTACTACAGCTATATGTGGTCCGAGGTCATGGACGCCGACGCTTTCGACGCGTTCAAAGAGGCGGGCGATCCGTTCGACGCGGCGACCGCAAAACGGCTCGAGGAAAACATCCTGTCAGCCGGCGGATCCGAAGAGGCCGCCGATCTTTATACGCGCTTCCGTGGCCGGATGCCGGGGGTCGAGGCTCTGTTGAAGGGCCGGGGTCTGTTGGCAAGCGCCGGCTAACCAAAGGATCAGGGCCGCGGGTCTTCGGGATGCCGCGGCTCTCCGATCGGGTCCTTGTGGATCAGGACATCGGCATTCGGAAACTGCGCGACAATCGCGCGGCGCAGCGCGGCTCCGATGGCATGGGCGTCGCGCAGGGACTGGTCCGCATCCAGTTCGATATGCATGTTCACAAAGACGCGGCTTCCCGCTTGGCGGGTTTTCAGATCATGGAAACCGTGGACGCCCGGAAAGGTTCGGGCGATGTCCTCGATTGCCGTGATCATCTTCGGGTCCGCGCGGCGGTCCATCAGCGCGTCCAGCGCCGCTTTGCCGATCCGGATCGCCCCGAAGGCAAGGAAACCGGCGGCCCCGAGCGCGACGATCGAATCGATCTGCCCGATGCCGAACCAGCCCGAGGCGAACAGCGCGACGATCGCGCCGATATTGGGGATCAGGTCCCCGATATAGTGAAGACTGTCGGCTTCGACGACCCGGTTGCCGGTGGTCCGCGCCACCCGACGTTGCCACGCCACAAGCCCGAGGGTGACCACGATGGAAAAGACGATCACCGCGATCCCCTTTGCCTCTTCGCGGGGCAGGGGCACGTCGCCTTCGATCAGGCGCATCACGGCGGCAGCGGCGATGATTCCGGCTGACGCGATGATAAAGGCGGACTGCGCCAAGGCTGCGAGGTCTTCCGCCGAGGTATGTCCAAAGGCGTGATCTTCGTCCGCGGGTTTCGCCGCATAGACAATCGCCACAAAGCCGCCAAGCGACATCATCAGGTCCATCAGGCTGTCGGCCAAAGTGGCCGCGACCGACAGCGCGCCGGTCTGGGACAGCGCCCAGAGCTTCGCCAGAACAAGCACCGCCGCAGCCGCGACCGACAGCAGTCCGGCAGAGAGATTAAGAGCGGTGTGGTTTGCCTGAGTCATGGCCCTTCATTACCCGCAGGACGCGGCAAGGTCACTCTAGGATTTCGTCGGGACCCACGCCCCAGAGCGATGTTTTTTCGACCCAGCCGCGATACCCGCCGACCGACAGCCGGCACCAGTCCTGATCGCATTTGTCGATGCGCGCGACGACTCCGGCCTCTAGCCTGGCGACTTCGGGGCTGGCGGTGTCGGGACGTGAAAACAGCGGCTGCTGGTCCAGATCGACGATCACGGTGCGGTTGCCCGACAAGAGCGAATAATGGACCCAGCCGCCCAGACCTTCGCGGTCGATGACCCGCCGCCAGTTGCCGTATTCGGCGACGATCTGCAGCGGCATGTCCCGGCGGACGAAGATCCAGTCGATGCGGTGGGACAGCGACGGGCCCCTGCGGACGTTCGCTTCGTGCACCTTCAGGGACACAAATCTGGGCAGCGGCAGATTGGTGACCGGCCCCCTGATGGTGCCGTCGTCGGCTTGGATCGCGTTTTGCGGAACCAAGATGTCAGGCGAGCCGGCAGAGCTGTCGTGATCGGCCGCGGCGGGCTGCTCGGCTGCCGATCCGTCGGTGGCAGGAGTTTCTTCTGTCTCCTGCGCGGTCGCGGCAATAGGTCCCGCCGCCCAGACAAAAGCGAGCAAAACAAAGGTTCTTAGTGGCCGCGGTCCCATGGTATCGCCTGTTTGTGCCTGCTCGGATGCGCTTGGTGGTGTCGGGTGCTCTTGTGCCCCGCGCGCTTGCGTTGCAATCTGACACCAACAGCTTGAAAAGCAAAGAGCGGAGGCCAATCCATGCCGGGTAAGAAGCTAAGTGTTGTCGTGACGCGACGGTTGCCCGAAGTGGTCGAAACCCGCATGAAAGAGCTGTTCGATGTGCGGCTCCGCGATGACGACACCCCGATGACGCGCGAAGCCTTGGCCGAGGCGATCCAGACCGCCGATGTGCTGGTTCCCACGGTGACCGACCAGATCGACCAACGCCTGTTGGCTCAGGCGGGCGACCGGTTGAAGCTGATCGCCAACTATGGCGCGGGCGTGGACCATGTGGACGTCCATACCGCACGCCAGCGCGGGATTCTGGTGTCGAACACCCCCGGCGTGGTGACCGACGATACCGCCGATATGACCATGGCTTTGGTGCTGTCCGTGACGCGCCGCATTCCCGAAGGACTGGCCCTGATGCAGTCGGGCGACTGGCGCGGCTGGGCCCCGACCGCGATGCTGGGTGGCCGAATCGCCGGACGCCGGTTGGGTATTCTGGGCATGGGCCGCATCGGTCAGGCCGTGGCGCGGCGGGCCCGCGCCTTTGGGATGTCGGTGCATTATCACAACCGCAAGCGACTTCGCCCCGAAATCGAAGCCGCCCACGAAGCCACCTATTGGGAAAGCCTTGATCAGATGGTCGCACGAATGGACATTTTGTCGATCAACTGTCCACATACGCCATCCACATTTCACCTGATGAACGCGCGCCGGCTGAAATTGATGAAACCGGATGCGGTCCTTGTCAACACGTCCCGCGGTGAGGTGGTTGATGAA
>JALQXR010000232.1 GCA_023263105.1 Marivivens sp.
ATGATCAGGGTGGTCGTGGCGCCGCGCGGGCCGCCCTCGGTCAGGATCCAGATGATTTCAAAGCTGTTGAAGGTCCAGATCGCCGACAGCAGCGACATCGACACGATCACCGGCATGATCTGGGGGATCGTGATCCGGCGGAACCGGTACCAGCGGCCTGCCCCGTCGACCCATGCCGCTTCGTACAGGTCGCGGCTGACGCCCTGCATCGCGGCCAGAAGGAACAGTGTCACCATTGGCGCACCAACCCAGACATCTGTGGCAATCGCCGCGTAGAAGGCAGAGGTTTTCTGCGCCAGAACGGAAATCGGTCCGTCAATCAGCCCTACCCGCTGCAACACGCCCGAGAGGAAGCCGAAGTATCCGTTGTAAAGCCACTTCCAGCCAATCACGCCGATGGCGATCGGGATGATCCAAGGCGGCATGACCAGCACCCGGAACAGCGCCTTGCCGGGCACGGCCGCATTCAGCAGCGTCGCGCCGATCAGCCCGACGATCATTTTCAGAGCAACCGACAGCGCCATCCAGTAAAAGGTCCGCCCCACGGTCGCGGCAAAGGACTTTGACCCGAACAGGTCGTGGTAATTTTCGAACCCGACATAGTTTTCACCCCCAAGGCGGGCATCCGTAAAGGACAGCCGAAAGGTCTCGATCAACGGCCAAGCGACGATGACCCCGATGAACACGACGGCAGGGGCAATCAAAGCCCACGCGAACCATGCCTCGGACAATCCGCGCCGCTTGATGATCTTGCGTTCGATGGCTGGCGTATCGCTCATCAATTCCGTCCCTTTTGCCACGCGTTCGGGGTGGCGAATCTGTTGTTGGCGATTACGATACCAAACAGATCCATAAATACTACCTATTTAATACCAATCTTGTTGCCATGCTAAAAACCCATTGGTTTTGCACTATTTTTTCTAGCCGAGACCTGAATTCTACAATCCAAAGGCTTGCAATTGGTATTATCCATGAATACCAATACACAGCCAGAAACGGGGAATCACGCCATGACCGAAACCGATGACACCGCCATCTACGGCCCCGCGACGTGGCACAAAGAAGGACGCGGTCCGCGCTATCAGCAACTCTACCGCCACCTGTCGGCGGCAATTGCCTCGGGCCGGCTGGAACCCGAAAGCCAGCTCCCGACGGAACGGGATCTGGCGGATCTGGCCGAGGTCAGCCGCGTCACTGTCCGCAAAGCGGTCAGCCAGTTGGTCGCCGACGGCCTGATCGAACAGCGCCGCGGGGCGGGCAGCTTTGTCCGCGCGAACGGACCGAGACTGGTTCAGTCGTTGTCGTCGCTGGTTTCGTTCACCGAGAACATGCTGGCGCGAGGGCGCACCTCGTCGTCAGAGGTGCTCCGTCAGGGCCTATTCCAACCAACACCGGACGAACAGGTCACACTTGGCATCGCATCGGGCGGCAGAGTGGCGCGGGTCGAACGACTCCGGTCGGCGGACGGGGTGCCGATGGCGATTGAACGCTCCAGCCTGCCCGACGACATCCTTCCCGATCCGGCGCTGGTCCGGACGTCGCTGTACGACGTTCTGCGAGCCGAGGGCCGCGCCCCGACCCGCGCCATCCAACGGGTGACCGCGATCAACCTTGGCCCCCAAGAGGCACGCCTGCTGAACATGGCCGAAGGGGCTGCGGCGCTTCGGATCGACCGAACCGCGTTCCGCCCAAACGGGCGGCCGATCGAATTCACGCGGGGCCTTTACCGGTCCGACATTTACGACTTTGTCTCTGAACTGCGGCTAGAGAACTGACATGCCCCTGACCTATTCGGCCCGCATCGACGGGCGCGTCATCCGTTGCCTGATCGGCTCTGACACCGACCTGTCCGGCGCGACCTTTTGTTTTTCCCTGATGGCCCCGCCAGCGGTGGAAAGCGGCGGCACGCTGATGATGTCGCTGGGCGGCTACGGCGAAGTCGCCCTGCCCCCGTTATCCGCAGGAACCGTCCACGAAGTGGTCCTGCGCCACGCCAACCCAGAGTTCCGACCCGCGAACCGCGCGTGGTTGCCGTTGGGTCCCTATCTGCGCACGAAAGACGGCGCGGTTCCCCTGCCCTTTACGAACGCAGGCCCGACCGAAACCCCTGCGCCAGACGGCGTCGCCCCGCGTGGCGTCGGGTTGATTCCCCCTCTGGCGACCCATCGACCGGATGGCGAAACGGTGGACCTGTCCGGCGGGCTGGGCTGCGACGACGAAGCCTTTGGGGCGGTTCACGCGCTTGCCGCGCGGACCGATCTGGGCGATTTCCTTAGCCCGACGGGTGCGCCTGTCGTCATCGGTCATGATCCCGCCCTGCCCCCCGAAGCCTACCGCCTGACCATTACGCAAAGCGGCATCGACCTGATCGCAAGCGACCGCGCGGGACGGTTCTATGGCGCGGTCACCCTGCTGCACCTTATCCGCCTGAACGACGGACAAGTGCCGACCGGCACCATCGCCGACGCTCCTCGATTTGAATGGCGCGGCCAGCACTTGGATTGTGCGCGCCACTATTACGCGCCCGAAACGATCCTGTCGCTGCTTGACCTCATGGCGCTGATGAAGCTCAACCGCTTCCACTGGCATTTTGCCGATGACGAGTCCTTCCGGCTCGAGATCGACTGCTACCCCGAGCTTTGGCAGAACACGGCGATCCGGGGCGAAGGACACCTGATCCCCGGCCTGTTCGGCGGCGGAATTCGGGCGGGCGGCTCTTACCCTAAAGCGGTCGCAAAACGTATCATCGACCACGCGCGCGCCCTGTCGATCGACGTCCTGCCCGAAATCGAGGTGCCCGCCCACGCCTTGGCGCTGAACCGCGCGATCCCCGGACTTCGCGATCCAGGCGACAACGGGGCCGAGGTCAGCGTCCAAGGATATCGCGACAACACCATCAACCCTGCCGTGCCGAAGATGTGGGATGTCACCCATGCCATCGTCGACGAAGTCTCCGAACTGTTCCCCTTTGGACCCCTTCATCTGGGCTGCGACGAGCTTCCGCATGACACGTGGTCCGGATCTCCGGCTGTTGCGGCGCTGAAACTGCGCGAGGGCCTGCAAACGACCGACGATGTCCAGGGCTGGACCATGGAACAGCTTGCCGCCCGACTAAGGGCAAAAGGCAAGGTGCCCGCCGCATGGGAAGAGGCGGCAAAGGGCTCGAACGGCGGTATCGGTCACGGCGCGATCCTGTTCAG
>JALQXR010000233.1 GCA_023263105.1 Marivivens sp.
ATTTGACGGTCACGGTCGACGGGACCTCGCGGTCTTCGAACGCGGCGACGGGCGTCTTGAAGTCCCGCCGGTTCGCCATGCAGTTCGCCCCGATCGGCCCACGACCGGGCAGTTCGAATTTCTGACCGTAGTTCTCGCAGACGAAGCCTCGGGCGGGTCCCTCGACGACCTCGACACGATAGACCAGCCCGCGCGGGATGATCGCGATTTCCTTCGGTTCCAGATCGATGATGCCCAGTTCCGTGTGGAACCGCAGGCGGCCTTCTTGGGGAACGATCAGAACCTCGCTGTCCGCGGAAAAGAAATAGTCGTCCACCATGCTTTCGGTCACAAGGTAGATGTGGCTGGCCATTCCGACCTGAGTGTTCACGTCTCCGGCGGTCGTCATCGTCCGCATGCCGGTCAGCCATGTCAGCGGTTCGGAGCCTGCCGATAGCGGGTCCCAGCGATACTGCCCAAGGCTCACGACATCCGGATCGACATTCGGCGCGGATTTCCAATAGGGCAGGTCCAGCTTTTCGAACCGGTGGGTGTGTTTGACGCTGGGCCGGATGCGGTAGCACCAGGTCCGTTCGTTCTGGTGGCTGGGGGCCGTGAATGCGGTGCCGGACAGCTGTTCGCCATAAAGGCCGTAGTTGCACTTTTGCGGGCTGTTCATCCCCTGCGGGAGCGCGTCCGGCAGGGCTTCGGTTTCGAAGTCATTGCCAAATCCGGGCATGTAACCCAGCGTCGTTCCCACCGGGCTGGCGGCGCTGGTGATTTCGCGGGCAGAGGTCTGACGGTTCATGGCGATTCCCCTTGTTTCTGGGTTCCTGCTATTGGTTGAAAATGTAACTAACAAGCCAAGATTAGGAAACGCCCCCCTGTCAGCTGCGATCAGTCCGCGGGTTGGAAGCCCGCGATCAGATGGCGCAACCCGACGGCGGCTCCGATCAGAATGGCCGCCATGGTGACCGGCGCGTTCCACGCGAGGGTCGACGCGGCGGAAAGCCCCTGTCCAATGCTGCATCCCATCGCCACGACGGCCCCCACCCCCATAAGCCCCGCGCCGATGATCTGGCGGCGCAGCTCGCGCGGGTCTTCGCAGGCCTCCCAGCGGAAATGGCCCTTGATCAATGATCCGGCGAACGCGCCCAGCCAGACGCCAGACACCGACCCGATGGCAAAATTCATCGTCTGGCCGCTGGCCGTCATCCACCAGAAGATCGCGTCGCCCAAGGGCGCAGAGAATGTGTGGCTTTCGACCGGCGTCTGGTCGAAACCAACGGCGGCAAGGTAAGAGGTCCCCGCCCAACCGCTGACAATCGCCAGCCCCACGACCGCACCCCAGAAAATGGTGGCAGGCGATTGCCGAATCCGCGCGGGGGCAATGGTGAACAACAAGATAGTGACCCCGATTGCCATCCCGATGGTCGAGGCCGAGATCCCGCTCGCGTCGGACAGGGCACTGGGAATATTGCTGGGGGATTCGGCGACTTTGGTTGGAAACAGCCAGACTCGAGCGTAGGCCAAGGGACCCGAGATTGTGGCATAAGATGCAATACCCATGACCAGAACGATCACGAAATTCCGCAAATCACCCCCGCCCAACCGCGCCAAAGCGCCGTACCCGCAGTTGCCGGCGAGCGCCATGCCGTAGCCAAAAACCAACCCGCCGACCGCCGAAGCGATCAATGTCGTCTCTAGCCCGACATAGATGGTCTGGGTCATGTCGAAATGGCCGACCGCGCTCAGGCCGAAACTGCCGATGACGGCGACCCCTATGGCGACGCCCCACATCCGAAGCCGTAAGTCATTGCCGCCATAGAATAAATCTTCGATCGCGCCTAGGGTGCAGAACCGCCCCAGACGGGCAGCAAGGCCAAGCAAGACGCCTCCGATCAGGCCAAAGATCGCGGCGGTATTCGCTTCACCTAAGCTTTCGATCATGTCGCTTCCCTTTCGCGCCTGACGGGGTGTTTCGGTCCGGACTGTGCGGGCCAAAGGCCGCGGGGTCAAACACGAAGCACATTGTGGCGAAACCAAGGAGTGAAAATCAATTGGAAAGCGATTGTTTCCGTTCCCGTGGATTATGCCGGCGCAGCGGATGGCGTATCTCAGTAAACATCGAAAGGCGGGGGCGCATTTTTCGGAGACCTGAATGGCCAGTCCCGCTTACTATACCGCTGCTGTATCTGTCTTGGCGCTCATGCTGAGTGCCGTCGCCGCCGACGCCGGACCCAAAGTCCGCTCGACAGCTGCACCTGCGCCCCGCGCGGCGCCTGCGCCCCGCGCCACTCCCGCACCTCGTCCGGCGCCCGCTCCGAAGAAGCCCGCCGCGACCAAGACGACCGTCGCCCCCGCGACGACCGTCGCCCCCGCTCCGGCTCCGGCTCCCGCTCCGGCCCCGACTGCCCCGGCCGCTTCAGCGCCCGTGACCGAAACGCGCTCTGCTCCGTCGACCCAACCCGCGAATGCGGGAGCGGACGGCTTGAAATCCAACGCAGGCGCCGGAAACGGGATGGAGGCCTATGTCGCAGGTGTGACGACGACCTCTACGTTGTCGACCACGCAGACCACCTATTCGACGACTTCGACCTCGGATCCGACTGTCGTCGCAACGACCACCCGCACGACCGAAATCGGACGCGTCGCCGTCGGCTCGCCGGTCAAGGTCGGGAACGGCAAGGGCGCGGCGAACAACAACTTTAAACAGGATTACATGGTCACCTATCTGGTTGAAACCACGACCGGATCGGAAACGACGACAACCACGGTGACCTACCTGCAGACGGACACCTATCGGACCACCACGACCGTCACCGATATGGAAGACCGCGACCCCGGAAACTCTGGCGCGAATAACCGCGCGCCCGAAGGCACGCCGACGGACATCGTCGTGACCAACACGGTTCTGGAAAGCTCGACCACCGAGGTGACCGGCACCGCAAGCGTCACGAATTATTCCGAAGCGGTGACAGGTTCCGGCCAGCAAACCGTCGCGCAGACTGTGACCTGCAACGCGGGCAGCAACCAGTATTGCACGAACTAAGGCGGGTTTCCCGCCGTCCGATTGCCCCCTGTCAACCGCAGGGGGCGATCGTCATTTCCGAGTGCAGAAAATGTCGTAGACCAGATCGATGATCGCTCTGGGGCGTTCGTCCGACAGGGCGTAATAGATC
>JALQXR010000234.1 GCA_023263105.1 Marivivens sp.
CGCCTAAGGCCGCAGCCCCCGCCCCCGCCGCCGCACCCCGTGCCGCCGTGGCCGCCGACGATGCCGCTTTGGAAGAACGGGTCAAAATGACCCGCCTGCGCCAGACCATCGCCCGCCGCCTGAAAGAGGCGCAGAATACCGCCGCGATGCTGACGACCTATAACGAGGTCGACATGTCCGGCATCATGGACCTGCGCAACGAATACAAAGACGCCTTCTTCAAGAAGCATGGCGTAAAGCTGGGCTTTATGTCCTTCTTTACCAAGGCCTGCTGCCACGCCCTGAAAGAGGTTCCCGACGTCAACGCCGAAATCGACGGCACCGACGTGGTCTATAAGAACTTTGTTCACATGGGCGTCGCTGTCGGCACGCCGACCGGTCTGGTGGTTCCCGTTGTCCGCAACGCCGACCAGAAAGGCTTTGCCGAGATCGAGAAAGAAATCGGTGACCTTGGCGTCAAAGCCCGCGACGGCAAGCTCAGCATGGCCGACATGCAGGGCGGCACCTTTACCATCTCGAACGGCGGTGTTTACGGCTCGCTCATGTCGTCGCCCATCCTGAACCCCCCGCAGTCCGGCATCCTTGGAATGCACAAAATTCAGGACCGCCCGATGGTCGTGAACGGTCAGATCGTCATCCGCCCGATGATGTACCTTGCTCTGTCCTACGACCACCGCATCGTCGACGGCAAAGGCGCTGTGACCTTCCTTGTCCGCGTAAAGGAAGCACTGGAAGACCCGCGCCGTCTGCTGATGGATATCTGATCCATGGCATTGGCCGGCGCACAGCCCGTGCTGTTCGTGATGACCGCAGACCTGTGGGACGGGGGCGCCTCCTGTGCCGCAGGTCCAAGGGTCACGAACAGCTTTGCCGCCGGCCCGCGATCCCCCAAGGGGGACGGCACAGGCTGCACTGACCGGCGCGACCATCTGGCGGGCGCGATTTACCCGATGGTGTCCGCATGACCCCCGAACTCAAAGTCCTTGCCTTTGCTGGCTTGCTGCAATGCGTGCAATTCGCTTTGATGTCGATCAGCGCGAACATCGACGTCGGGCCCAAACGCACGATGTCGCCGCGTGACGTGGACCGGCTGGGCAAGCCGCTGTCGGAGCTGCTGTCGCCCAAGCCCGCCCGCCTCTACCGTGCGTTCAACAACCATTTCGAAGGGCTGATCATGTTCACCCTTGCGGTGGTTGTGGTGGTTCTGGGCGACCGCACCAGCACACTTACCGCCGCCTGCGCGTGGACCTATCTGGGCGCGCGCATCCTCTATGTTCCGGCCTATTATTTCGGGCTGTCGCCGTGGCGCTCTCTGATCTGGTTCGTGGGCTTTGGCGCGACTGTTCTCATGTTACTCTCGGGCCTGCTACTTTAGGCCGAACGACCTCTCTGGCTGCCCGCTGCGTGGCCGCACGATAAAAGGAAGATCAAATGTCCCAGTATGACGTCATCATCATCGGCGCCGGTCCCGGCGGCTATGTCTCTGCCATCCGCTGCGCACAGCTGGGGCTAAAGACCGCCGTGGTCGAGGGCCGCGAAACGCTGGGCGGCACCTGCCTGAACGTCGGCTGTATCCCGTCCAAGGCGCTTTTGCACGCAAGCCACCAGCTGCACGAGGCCGAGCACAACTTTGCCACCATGGGCCTGAAGGTCGCCGCACCCAAGGTCGATTGGAAAACCATGCTTGGCTACAAGCAGGACGTCATCGACGGCAACACCAAGGGCATCGAATTCCTGTTCAAAAAGAACAAGATCGACTGGATCAAAGGCTGGGCAAGCATCCCTGCCGCCGGAAAAGTGCAGGTGGGCGACACCACCTACGACGCCAAGAATATCGTGATCGCGTCCGGCTCCGAGCCATCGGCCCTGCCCGGTGTCGAGGTGGACGAAAAAACCGTCGTGACCTCGACCGGTGCGCTGGCCTTGGGCAGCATCCCGAAATCCATGATCGTGATCGGCGCCGGGGTGATCGGGCTTGAACTGGGGTCCGTCTACAAACGTCTCGGCACCGAGGTCACGGTCGTCGAATTCCTTGACGTCATCACCCCCGGAATGGACGGCGAGGTTCAGAAAACCTTCCAGCGGATGCTGAAAAAGCAGGGGCTGAGCTTTGTCATGGGGGCCGCGGTCCAAAAGGTCGAAAAAGGCAAGGGCGGCAACAGCGTCACCTACAAGCTCCGCAAGAACGACAAAGAGGAAACGATCAGCGCCGAGGTCGTGCTGGTTGCCACCGGTCGCCGCCCCTTTACCGAAGGTCTGGGTCTGGACAAGCTGGGGATCGACCTGACCAAGCGCGGCCAGATCGCGACAAACGGCCATTACGCCACCAATATTCCGGGCATCTATGCGATCGGGGACGCGATCGAGGGCCCGATGCTGGCCCATAAGGCCGAAGACGAAGGCATGGCTGTCGCCGAAATCCTTGCGGGCCAAAAGGGCCATGTGAACTACGACGTGATCCCCGGTGTGATCTACACCCACCCCGAGGTCGCCAGCGTCGGCAAGACCGAAGAACAGCTCAAGGAAGAGGGCCGCGCCTATAAGGTCGGTAAATTCAGCTTCATGGGCAACGGGCGCGCAAAGGCCGTCTTTGCAGGCGACGGATTCGTCAAAATCATCGCAGATGCCGCCACCGACCGCGTTCTGGGCTGCCACATCATCGGCCCCGCCGCAGGCGACCTGATCCACGAAATTTGCGTGGGCATGGAATTTGGCGCGGCGGCCGAGGACATCGCCCGCACCTGCCACGCCCACCCGACATTTTCCGAAGCAGTCCGCGAAGCGGCTCTGGCCTGCGGAGACGGACCCATCCACAGCTAAGAGGACATCATGCCGACCTGGCTTACGGTTATTGTCATACTTGCGGTTCTTGTCGGTCTCGGCTCGCTCATGGGGCGGGCAGAGACCAAAAAGTCCGGCTCCCGGCGCGATGCATTCGGGGGTGAGGATGATGTGGCTTATGCCGTCTGCGATGTGCTGATGCACGCGGCCCGGTCGGCGGGGTCCGGCGGTGAAAAACTGCTGCCGGAAATCCGCGCTGCCGCCGAACGCATCCTCAATGACCCAGTCGACGACAGCCGCCTGGCCGCGGCCTTTGCGCTTGTCATCAAGGACGCCGACATGATGGACGTCGGGCCCCAAGTCGCGCC
>JALQXR010000235.1:0-525 GCA_023263105.1 Marivivens sp.
CGAACTGGCCCCTGTTTACCTTTGAAAACACGAACCCATGCGAAACAAGGCAACCGCCACTCGAAATGCGCGGAAACCGGACATATGACATCACGGCCAAGCCGGCGATCTATGGGCAGGTTGTAAAGAGCTTGAATCGAGGGGGTTTGGTCATCCAAAGACGCTGATCCGCCCCCTGCCCTGTCCCTAGCTCAGATCCTCTGACAAGCCCGAGACGCATGATGGAACAGTGCCCGATACCCTCGGCGCGGTCCGTTCTGCAACCTGCAGGAACCAAGCGGAAAAATCCGACAACGGAAGAAAGACGAGGTTGGGTGGCGGAGACGAAGGGATTCGAACCCTCGAGACGGTTTCCCGCCTGCACCCTTAGCAGGGGTGTGCCTTCGACCACTCGGCCACGTCTCCGCCGCGGGGTCTAGCAGCAGGAAGCCGAGGGAAACAAGGGCTTTCTGGAAGCAGACGCGAGAAATCTGCGGCGCCTGCTGCACAGCGCCACAGCACAGGACGAGGCAAGATCGCGCCTGG
>JALQXR010000235.1:535-3136 GCA_023263105.1 Marivivens sp.
TCGCCCTGATCAAGTGTTAAAGAGGAAGTGCATGACGTCGCCGTCGCGGACGATGTAGGACTTGCCTTCGGCGCGCAGTTTGCCTGCGTCGCGGGCCTTTGCCTCGCCGCCCAAGGCGACATAGTCGTCAAAGGCGATGGTTTCGGCGCGGATGAAACCTTTTTCAAAGTCGCCGTGAATGACGCCCGCCGCTTGCGGTGCCGCGGTGCCTGTCTTGATCGTCCAAGCGCGTGCTTCTTTCGGACCCACGGTAAAGTAGGTCTGCAGGTGCAACAGTTCGTAACCTGCGCGGATCAAACGGTCCAGACCGGCCTCGTGCAGCCCCATTTCCTCTAGGAACATCGCGGCTTCGTCGTCTTCCAGCTGGCTGATTTCTTCTTCGATGCGGGCAGAGATGACGACATGGGCATTGCCTTCTGCCGCAGCCATTTCCGCAACGCGGGCCGAGATTTCGTTGCCATCAGCGGCCGAGCTTTCCTCGACGTTGCAGACATAGAGGACCGGCTTGGTCGTCAGCAGTTGCAGCATTTTCCACTGGCGCATGTCGTCTTCGGACACTTCGACGGTTCGCGCGGGGCGACCGTCCTCGAGTGCGGCCTGAGCGGCCTTGAGCAGGCGCTCTTGGTCGACGGCCTCTTTGTCGCCGCCGCGGACCTTGCGGACGATATTGGCCAACCGCCGCTCGATGGATTCGAGGTCGGCCAGCATCAGTTCGGTTTCGATGGTCTGGGCGTCTGCCACGGGATCGACGCGGCCTTCGACGTGGGTGATGTCGCCGTCTTCGAAGCAGCGCAGAACATGGGCGATGGCATCCACTTCGCGGATGTTGGCAAGGAACTGGTTGCCAAGGCCTTCGCCCTTGGAGGCGCCTTTGACCAGACCGGCGATGTCGACAAAGGTCATCCGCGTCGGGATGATCTGCTTGGAACTGGCGATCGAGGCCAGTTTGTCGAGCCGCGCGTCAGGGACCGCGACTTCGCCCACGTTAGGTTCGATCGTACAAAAAGGAAAGTTCGCAGCCTGTGCGGCGGCGGTGCGGGTGAGCGCGTTGAACAGGGTCGATTTGCCCACGTTCGGCAGGCCGACGATACCCATCTTGAAACCCATGACGCATGTTCCTTTTGCTAGCTGGCCGCGCTTCTATTGCCCCTGCCCCCCTAAGGCAAGGCGAACAGGCGGAGATGCGCGTCGGTCATGGCTGGCATGACCTCAGAGGACTTGCCCGAAACCGTCACAATTGGTAAGTAAACCTAACCAAACGAGGGAAAAGAGGCGAAAATGCCGATCATCACGAATATCGACGACCTCAAACGTCTGCACCGCCGCCGCACGCCGAAGATGTTCTTTGATTATGCAGAGTCCGGAAGCTGGTCAGAACAGACCTTCCGCGAGAACACCTCGGACTTTGACAAGATCCGGTTCCGCCAGCGGATCGCGGTCGACATGACCAACCGCAGCACAAAGACGCAGATGATCGGGCAGGACGTGGCGATGCCCGTCGCCTTGGCTCCGGTCGGGTTGACCGGCATGCAAACCGCCGATGGCGAGATCAAGGCCGCCCGCGCCGCCGAGAAATTCGGCGTGCCCTTTACCCTGTCTACCATGTCGATTTGTTCAATCGAGGACGTGGCCGAACACACCTCGGCTCCGTTCTGGTTCCAGATCTACACGCTCAACGACGACGAATTTAACCGCAGCGTCATCGCGCGGGCGAAGGCGGCGAAATGCTCGGCGCTAGTGATTACGGTCGATCTGCAGGTGCTGGGGCAACGGCACAAGGACCTGAAGAACGGGCTTTCCGCGCCACCAAAATTCACGGTTCCCGCAGTTCTCGATATGTCGACCAAGTGGCGCTGGGGGCTTGGGATGCTGGGCACAAAGCGGCGGTTCTTCGGCAATATCGTCGGCCATGTTTCCGGCGTGTCGGACCCGTCGTCGCTGTCCGCTTGGACGGCCGAGAAATTCGATGCCGCCTTGAACTGGGACCGGATCAAGCAGCTGATGGACATGTGGGGCGGCAAGGTCGTGCTGAAGGGCATCCTTGACCCCGAAGACGCGCGCAAGGCGGCCGAACTGGGCGCGGATGCCATCGTCGTTTCCAACCACGGAGGCCGCCAACTGGACGGCGCCCTGTCGTCGATCCGGATGCTGCCGTCGATTGTCGACGCGGTCGGTTCAAAAACCGAGGTCTGGCTGGACAGCGGAATCCGGTCGGGTCAGGACATTCTGAAAGCGGTCGCCTTGGGTGCCAAGGGCACGATGATCGGACGGGCCTATGTCTATGGGCTTGGCGCCATGGGCGAGGCCGGCGTCACCAAGGCGCTGGACATCCTGCATAAGGAAATGGACGTCACCATGGCGCTCTGCGGGCACCGCGACATCAAAAACGTCGACCGCGATATCGTGCTGGTGCCAAAGAACTTTGAAGGCGACTGGGCCTAGTCAAACCTGCATCGGGCGGCGGGTCATCCCCTGCCGTCCGACAGATACCGCCGCGACACGGTCAGCGACAGCGGCACAGCCAGCAGCAACAGCACCGCGACCGAGGCAAAGGCCCAGCGCAGTCCGAACAGCTCGCTCAGCCCACCCATCAGGACCGGC
>JALQXR010000236.1 GCA_023263105.1 Marivivens sp.
TCGGGCGCGGTGACCCTGTCGATCGCCGAGGCGCTGTCGGCCATTGCCCTGTTCCAATTCGTCCGCCCCGGCGCGCCCTGCGCAATCGGGACCTTTACGTCGAACGTGGACATGAAGTCGGGCGCACCGACCTTTGGCACGCCGGAATACATGCGGGCGACGCAGATGACCGGCCAGATGGCGCGGTTTTACAAACTGCCGATGCGGGCGTCTGGCGTTTGCGCGGCGAACGTGCCGGACGGCCAGTCGATCTGGGAAACGTCGAACAGCCTCTGGTCCGCCGTTCAGGCCGGCGCAAACGTGGTCTACCACGCGGCGGGCTGGCTAGAGGGCGGGCTGATCGCCTGTCCGGAAAAATTCGTGATGGACTGCGAGATGCTGCAGATGATCCAGCGCTATTTCGAGCCCGAACTGGTCGCCACCGGCCCCGAGGATATCGCTCTTGATGCGATCCGTGAGGTCGGGCCAAGCGGCCACTACTTTGGCATCCAGCACACGCAGGACCGCTATGAAACCGCGTTTTATCAGCCCTTTGTCAGCGATTGGCGCAACTTCGAGGCATGGGAACTGGCCGGATCGATCTGGACGCCGGAACGGGCGCATCGGACGTTCAAGGACATCCTCACCCATTTCGAAGAACCCCCGATGGACCCCGCGATCCGCGACGAACTGAAAGCCTTCGTCGATCGCCGCAAGTCCGAAGGCGGGGCGCCGACCGATTTCTGATCCCGCCTGATCGTTGGGGCAGAGGCTTTTGTGCGCTGATGCAGGGCGACTGGGGTCGGGCGCTCTGATAGGGTGCGCCCGAACCAACCTATGGCGGACCCGATGACGACAGTTGAATTTGCGCTTGATACCTTTGGCGATGTGACCAAGGGGGCGGATGGCAAACTGTTGCCCCAGCACGAGGTGATCGGAAACGTCTTGGCCGAAGCGGTTCTGGCCGATCAGGTCGGGGTCGATTATTTTGGCTTGGGCGAACACCACCGCGACGATTTCGCCGTGTCCTCGCCCGAGGTTCTGTTGGGCGCGATTGCCGGACGCACCAGCCGGATCAAGCTGGGCACCGCCGTCACTGTCCTGTCGACCGACGATCCGGTGCGCCTGTTCCAGCGGTTCTCGACGCTGCAGGCGGTGACGCGGGGGCGGGCCGAGGTGATCCTTGGGCGCGGCTCCTTTACCGAAAGCTACGGGCTTTTCGGCTACGACCTGAACACCTACGAAGCGCTGTTCGAAGAAAAGCTCGACCTGTTCGCGCGTCTGCTAAAGGGCGGGCCGGTCAGCTGGCAGGGCAAACTGCGGTCGCCGCTAAAGAACACGACTGTCCATCCGCAACTCCCGCCAGAGGGGCTGAAGACGTGGATCGGCGTCGGCGGCAGCCCCGAGTCGGTGGTGCGGGCCGTGCGCTATGATATGCCGATGATCCTTGCCATTATCGGCGGCAGCCCGTCGCGGTTCCGGCCGTTCGTGGATCTGTACAAACAAGCCTACGACCAGATTGGCGGGACCCCGCAGCCCTTGGGCGTCCATTCGCCGGGACATATCGCGGCAACCGACACCGAGGCCCGCGAACAAGCATGGGACGGCTACCGCACCCTGCGCAACCGCATCGGACGCGAACGCGGCTGGCCGCCGGCGGACCAAGCCGAATTCCTGCGCGAAGTCACCCACGGCTCGATGTATGTCGGCAGCCCCGAAACCGTCGCCCGCAAAATCGCCTCGACCATTCGTGCGCTGGGGCTGAACCGGTTCGAAATGAAGTATTCCCAAGGCACCATGGCGCACGCGCACCTGATGACCTCGATCGAGCTTTACGGCTCCAAAGTCGTGCCGATGGTTAAGGATCTATTGACCCATTCCTAGTGGTTCCGTGGACGGCGAAACCTAAAGCGGTCGATTGTTCCAAAACTGGAACAAGTGACAAAATTTCACCTTAAGCGGGTCAAGTCCGCGACCCGTTCGGCTGTCACCTCTTGGGCGAACCAAAAAGGAGCAGACGATGAAATATATCTTCCGGATCTACGTCCTGCTGGTCGGCGCGATGTTCGTTCTCGCAAACGAGGCGCACGCGTCGTCGTCGTGTCAGATCCCCGGCAATGTCAGCGCGATGGTGAACAGCTTTGACAGCGGACTGAATGCCGCGCGTCGCCAGTTGGGCGTCAGAGGCGTCAACTATAACGCGGCGCTCAGTCAGGCAGCGCAGACCCACGCCTGCGACATGGCCGGTCGCGGGTTTTTCGGCCATGATGGCAGCGACGGTTCCAACGTGCAGCGCCGCGCCCGCGCACAGGGCTACCGTGATTGCCTGATCGCCGAGAACATCGCTTGGGGCTCGCTCTATGACACGCCCGAAAAGCTGTTGCAGGGATGGATGGAAAGCCAGGGCCACCGCTACAACATGGCACTGAACCGCGTCCGCGACTATGGCGTCGGCGTCGCAATCGGCGATCGCGGCCCGTACTGGGTGCTGGTACTGGCGAAAGGCTGCTAAGCCGTCAGAGGTCGATCCAGATCGTGACGGGCCCGTCATTGATCAGGGACACTTGCATATCTGCTCCGAATTGGCCGGTCTGGGTTGGAATGCCCAGAGCGGCCATTTCTTTTGCGAATATGCCATAAAGCCGTTCGCCCTCGGCCGGAGAGGCGGCAGCGGAAAATCCGGGCCGGTTGCCGCGACTGATATCCGCCGCCAAGGTGAACTGGGACACAACTAGCGCCCCGCCCCCTATATCGACCAGCGACCGGTTCATCTTGCCCGCGTCATCCTTGAAGATCCGCAGCTTCGAAATCTTGGCGGCCAGTTGCGCCGGTTTGTCGTCGGTGTCGCCCGCCATGGCGCAAACAAGGATCAGCACCCCCGGACCGGTTTCTCCGATCAATGCGCCCTCGACATGGACCGAAGCGCCGCTCACCCGTTGGATCAGCGCCCTCATAGTTCGTTGGCCCAAGGCGGGTTGGCGCCAGCGCGGGCCACGACCACGGCTGCGACCTTGACGCCCATTTCCAGAGCCGCGCGGATCACATCCGCCGACAGAGACCCGATCCCCGATTTCGTCAGCACGCCTGCCTTATGCAGCGACGCCAGCACGCCCGCATTGAATGTATCGCCCGCGCCGACGGTAT
>JALQXR010000237.1 GCA_023263105.1 Marivivens sp.
GCAGGATCTGCCCGCGCTGGGGTCGTCGATCCTGAAGGGCGGCGTAAAGGGCCGCGTGGTCGTCGACGTCAACGCCTGATCGCACAGGTTTCCAAATGGACGGGGCGTCAGAGGAAACTCTGGCGCCCTAGTCTTTTGTCACCATCAGCCGCGTCAACCCGTGAAAGTGGTACACATCGGCATAGGTCGCGGGCTCTGCCAGCCGCAGGGTCGGGCAGCGGTCGAACAGCACCCGTAGCGCAACCAGCATCTCTAGCCGCGCAAGGGGCGCGCCGACGCAGAAATGGATGCCACCGCCGAAACTGGTGTTCGCGGGGCCCTTGCGGGTCGGATCAAAGGCCGCCGGATCGGGATAGGCCGCCGGATCGCGGTTTGCTGCGGCCAACAGGCAGGCCACCTGATCGCCCCGCTTAAAGTCGTGCCCGAACAGGGTGATGTCTTCGTAGACCCAGCGGGTGAACATATGCAGCGGCGGATCGTGGCGGAGGACCTCTTCGACCAGCGCTTCGTCGATGGTCTGGCGAGGCAGGTCCAGCAGGGTCTTTAACCCGTTGCCCAGCGTGTGGACCGTCGCTTCGTGGCCGGCGTTCAGCAACAGGATGCAGGTGGTGATCAGTTCGTCGGTCGACAGCTTTTCGCCTTGCTCCTCGGCGGCGATCAGCTGGCTGATCAGATCGTCGGCAGGCGCTTTGCGTTTTTCGTCGATATAGCCGGTGATGAAGGCGCGGAAGGCCCGCGTTGCTTGGGCGGCGGCGTCTTCGATCGCGCGGGTGCGGCGGGCCTGATACATGGCCACCATCGCGTTCGACCACGCCAGCAAATCGTCGGCCCGCGCCTCTGGCACACCCAGAAGGCGGCAGATGACGATCACCGGTATCGGGCGGGCGAACGCATCCAGAAGATCGAAAGGACCGTCGGGAAAGCGGTCGATCAGGTCGTGGGACAACTGCTCGATCTCTGGGCCGAGGGCTGCGATCCGGCGCGACGTAAAGGCCCGCAGCACCAGCCCGCGCAGGCGGGTGTGACGCGGGGGCTCTAGTTCCAGCATCGAATGGGCCTCGATGTCGTAGAAATCCCGCGTGTGGGGGGCGATGACTGGCGCGCGCTCGGGCGGGGCCTCTCGGCCAAGGCGGCGGTCCCGCAACAGCGCCGCCACCGCTTTGTGCGACACCGCGCAGACCAGCCCGTAGTCGGCCCAGTAGAACAGGTCGCCGCCCGCGCGGGCGCGGTCGTAGAACGGATAGGGGTCCTGCACAAAGGCCGGATCGGTCGCGGATTGATGAAGTGTCAGCATGTCCCGAATTGGCCACGCCGTGCTGGCCTTTGCAAGCGGGTGTTTCTAAAGTCGCGGCATGACAACTCTGATTGCGCGAAGGTTGGGATTGGTGGCTGGCTTCGTTGCCTTCGCGGCGGCGGTGGCGGTTGCCGTCTGGTGGGTTGCGATGGGCAACGCGGCGGGCCAGTTGGCGCGGCGCGGCGAGGCGGACCTTGCCTTGGCTGCCGACCGCCTGAACGGCGACCTGCTGCGCTATCGCGAACTAAGTGTGCTGACCGCCGATCACCCGATGGTCGGATCGCTGCTGCAGGGCGCCCCGGGCGGCGCGGGGACCGGAGCCCTGTTGCGCGGGATCGCGGACAAGACCGGCGCCTTGGACATGTTGGTCGTGGACACGCAGGGCCGGGAACTGGCGGCGGCGACCGGATGGCAACAGTCGCAATACACCGGCAAACCCTATTTCGAACGCGCCATGGACGGGGCGATGGGGGTCTATCACCAACTCAGCGACCGCTACGGCCGCCGCGTCTTTGTCTTTGCCGCGCCGGTGTTTTCACAGGCCGGTCCGGTGGCGGGCGCTGTGATGGTCATCGTGGATGTCGAAGACCTCGAGGCCGGTTGGCGCGGCGATCAATCGGCAATCTATTTTACCGACGATCTGGGCGTGATCTTTGCCGCGAACCGGTCGGAACTGGTGTTCCGGTCGCGGACCGGCGATGTGGTGACCGCCGGCAAATCCGCCGAATATCCCAGCGGCGTCGTCATGCCTTTTGTCCGGTATGACGACAGGGATGCCTTCGGGGCCGAGGTCTGGGAACTGGACGGGGGGCGCTATCTGCCGACCGAGGCACTGCACCTGACGCTGGAAATGCCGGTGATCGGCCTGACGGGCGAGGCGCTGCTGGATATGGCGCCCGCGCGGCAATTGGCGGCCTTGCAGGCGGCGGTCGCGGGGGCGATCTGTCTGGTGTTCGGAATGATCCTGTTTGTCGCCACCGAACGCCGCCACACGCTTGCGGTTGCGAACCAGCGGCTCGAGGTGCGGGTGGACGAACGTACCGCCGAACTGGAAGCCGCCAACGCCTCTCTTCGTCGCGAGGTCGCCGAACGGATCGCCGCCGAAGACCAGTTGAAGCGCACTCAGGCCGAACTGGTGCAGGCGGGGAAACTGTCCGCGCTTGGCCAGATGTCGGCGGGGATCAGTCACGAATTGAACCAGCCGCTGATGGCGATCCGGTCCTTTGCCGAAAACGGCTCGGCTTTCCTAGAGCGGGGCAAGACCGACGTGGTGGCGCAAAACCTGAGCCGGATCAGCGACCTTGCCCGCCGCATGGGCCGGATCATCAAGAACCTGCGCGCATTCGCCCGTCAGGAAAGCGAACCGATCAGCGACGTCGACCTTGTGCCCGTGGTCGAGACGACGCTGGAAATGGCGGGACCCCGTCTGACGCAGGCGAATGTGACGCTGGACTGGACCCCGCCTGCGTCGCGGATGGTGGTGCGCGGCGGAGAGGTGCGGCTGCAGCAGGTGCTGTTGAACCTGATCACCAACGGTGTCGACGCGATGGAGGGCCGTGACGACAAGGTGCTCCAGATCGGGCTGTCATCCGTCCCCGGAGCCGGAGAGGCGCAGCGGATCGAAATGTCGGTGCGCGACACGGGCCCGGGAATTGCCGAGCCCGAAAAGATCTTTGACCCTTTCTATTCCACCAAAAAGGTCGGCGCGGCCGAGGGGATGGGGCTTGGCCTGTCGATCTCTTATGGTTTGGTGCAAAGCTTTGGCGGGATGATCCGCGGGCGAAACCATCCTGACGGCGGGGCGGTCTTTGTCGTCGAACTGGAGGC
>JALQXR010000238.1 GCA_023263105.1 Marivivens sp.
AGAGAGAGAGAGAGAGAGAGAGAGAGAAGGAGAAGGGGGGAGGGGAGGAGAAGGGGGGAGGGAGGAGAGGGGAGGGGTTTCAAAAAAATTAAGGGGTGAAAATTTTTTTAGGCAAAAATTCTATCTCAAAAAGCCCGCAAGTTATTCAGAAAATATTGATGGAGGATGTTATTTGTTCAGATATCAAGGATGTAAAATGTGAACCTCAACAGATCATTCGACTAAATATGTGTCCTGGGACAGCTCTCATCCGCACCTTCCTTGTTTAACAAGGTCTCAGGCAAGGAGGTGACTCGGATGATTCAGGATCTTTAAGCGCATAACACAAAAATAAACATAATATGTAACAAGAAATAAGTTATTTAAAAACACACGTAGTAGAAGCATGAACACCATATTTGGCTAACAACCCATAATAAGACTCTGCAAACTTTTCGAACGTTCTTTTAAGAAGACTAATCGTGAAGTGCTGGCGCACCAAACGGTCAATCAGAATAGAAGTTCTCGAACGAAAGTCTTCAAAATCTTGACAACAACGTGCATAACGAACTAGTTGTGAAACGAATACACCATAACTCTGCTTGGTTGGGATATTTCCAGTGAGATAAGGGAAGTTGATAATTTTGAAACCAAACGCATCACGTTTGTCAAACAAACTGGTATGTATGTTATTATCTTTGATGTCTATCCGTAAGTCTAAATAATTGGTTGACAGTATAGCATCATCAGATGTTAAACTGAGTTCTTTTGGATAGATATCGGACATAACTTCATCCATTATTTGATCATTGTTAATGCATAAAAGGTCATCAATGTATCGATAGCAGCGATTAAATTTGTGTAAAATGTCGAAATCTTTGTTCTTCAGCTTTTTATCCATCCATTCACTTTCATAAGAATAGAGGAAAAGATTAGCGAGAAAGGGTGCACAATCAGTACCCATGGGAATGCCAATTACTTGACGAAATAAGTTATCACCACACGTCACATAAATATTATCAATGAGATAATTAATATGATCGATGAGTTGATCCTTATTCCAACTGTAATCTCCCCGTGTTTTGCTCCAACTAGCAGAAGTTCGGCCGATCCGTATGAATCGACGACCATCAGTGTTGAAACATTGATTGATTACCACAGCCATTCTTTTCTTCAATTTCTCATGTGGAATAGAAGTATATAAAGTTGAAAAATCAAAGGTTCTGACGTTCCGCACAGACTTCTGGTTGCATATTGATAACTTATCAAGAACTTCCACAGAATTATCTACTATCCACATCTTATTATAGTGGCGAGTTTTGGCTATTCGAGTACAGTAGTTCTTATGAGTTTGTTGAACGAGTTTTAGACAATAGGTGATCATCTTTGACAGAGGTTTGGTGGAGCAGCAGTGTGAAGCAGCAATATATCGTTGTTTGGTGGGGTTCTTGTGCATTTTCGGAATCCAATAAAGAAAAGGTAAACTCTCTTGAGAACTGTCTAAAGCAATTTTGTGAGCTTTCATGTATGAAATATGTTTGTTCACAACAGTTTGCTTTGTCCTATTCTTAATATGGCGATATGTGGCCTGAGAGTTGGATTTCTTTGATGGGTCGGCAATGTTAAGTTCCTTCAACAAACAATGAATATAGAACTGTTTACATACAATAGAAAAATTGTTTCCAGCTTTGTCAGTAGGTGTTATAACATATTGTTGATGGAAGCGATCCAAGTAAGATTTGACCTCTTCATTGTCCAAAACTTTGTTTCGTTTTGGATAATATCGTTGTCTTCTCAAACTTGTAATTTTGGATCTAACCTCCAATAACAGACGATTCTTCCATTCTGATAGAACACGAACATCGACTGATTCTTTGTTACACCATGTTTTGACATAGGCAGAAATACCTTTTTTAATGCAAACAAACACTTTACCCCAATCAATATCGTTTGCTTCTCTGTAGGAGGGACCTTTCGAAAGTAAAACTCGAAGTTTGTGATTTGCAATAATGTTCAAATTTCCAGTCATGACATGCCCATGATTGGGATCGAATGGAGATTTAGAACATTCACACGGGTGATCTTTAGCACACCATTCTTTTGGTTTGAGGTCTAAAACTACATTCTTGTAATTAAAGATTCTTGACCCAATAGAAGAAGTTCTTGTATAGATGATTGTAGGTGGGGATTTGTTAGAGAAGAAAGAAGGAATGGTATCAGTGACTTTGTGGAGAAGTGATTGAATATTCACCTTTTCAATTCCTTTATTGTCAAAATGAATCTTGAGGAGGTTTTTTTGTTTCGACTTGTGTCGAAGAAACATAAACCGATGATTAATCAGATCAGATATAAAATGAAGGACGCATTTGTCAGTTCCAATCATTTTTGCCAGAAGCACAGTTTCAGCTTTCAATTTTTTCAAGAGTTGAAGTGAGCTTCCGATGATGAAAGAATAACAAAATTGTCTCCAATTGCCGTCTGAAATGATTAAACTTTTCATCTTTTGAATGAAATTTTGTATAGTTTTATCGGTTTTAATTCCATTTTGTAAACCTTTTTTATTACCTCTTTGATTCCGTTTGACAATGAGTTTATTGAAAATTGAATAAACCAACCGTTCCTTGCGGTACTCACTATAGTAAGCATTTCCACATTTATCATTAAGACCATAAGGATAAAGAGTTTTTAGTTCCTTCATCCACCATTCTTCTCTTTTAATCCGTTAACTAGTAGAAACTTTTGTTTTGAAAACTTCTATGGGTTGAACATGGAAATCAGATAAGACAGTATGTGACAACGTCTTATTTTGATAACCGGAGAAATGAGAGTGCTTATAGATCAAGCTCTGATGCTTATTGCAATTCATATTACTTCTATGGTCATTCATTCTCACGTGAAAAGGACGACCAGTCTCACCAACGTATTGTATCCCACAGATTTTGCATGTCATTAAATAAATAACATTACGACTTTTTTGTGTGTGTGTGTGTGTGTGTGTGTGTGTGTGTGTGTGTGCGCGTCGGCCGTCTTGGAATTATCTGCATGTACCTTGCGTTTATTTTGTTTAGTGACTTGCAGACGATGCCGCAAGTCATGGATGAAATCGCCAACGAAGTCGATCACGTGGGTACC
>JALQXR010000239.1 GCA_023263105.1 Marivivens sp.
CCAATCAACAACTCGGACATAGGGGTCAAATTTTCGCCGGATGAAGACCAAAGACATCATCGAAGCCCTGCCACTTGCCGCTTTGATCGTCGGTCCGGACGAGCGGATTCTGGACTGTAACGACGGGGCAAAGGCGATTCTTGGCAGCTCGCTGATCGGCCGGCACTTTATCACCGTCCTGCGCCAGCCGATGACGCTGGACGCCATCGAGCGGGTCAGGGAAGACGGGGGCCGCCAGATCGCCCGCTTTACCGGCCGCAGTCAGGCCCGCGAAACCACTTGGAAAGTGCACGTGACAGCCGTGGAACATACGGGCGGGCCGTCGGTTCTGGTGGTGTTCGAAGACACCAGCGCCGTCGAAGAGGCCGAGAATATGCGCCGCGATTTTGTGTCGAACGTCGGCCACGAATTAAAGACCCCGCTGACGTCGCTGATCGCGTTCATCCAGACCCTGCGCGGCCCCGCCCGCGACGATGCCGCCGCGCGCGACCGTTTTCTGGCGATCATGGCGCGCGAAGCCGACCGGATGTCGCAGCTTGTCTCTGATCTTTTGTCGCTCAGCCGCGTCGAAGAAAACGAACGTCGTCGCCCGACCGAACCAGTCGATCTGGTGACGCTGGTCCGCGCGACCCAAAGCGCGCTGGAGCCCATGGCCGAGGCCGCGAAAGTCACGATCGTCACCGAATTTTCCCGCGAGCCAACGGTGGTTCCCGGCGACCCGGAGCAACTGCGTCAGGTGGTGTCGAACCTGATGGAGAATGCGATCAAATACGGCGGGGTCGGGGGCACCGTCAGGGTGGCGTTGTCAGGTGTCTCGAACGAACCCGGCATCCGGACGATGGGTGTCTGCCTGACCGTGCGCGACGAAGGCGAAGGGATCGAACCGCACCACCTGCCGCGCCTGACCGAACGGTTCTACCGAATCGACCGCCACCGCTCTCGCGAGGTGGGCGGCACGGGCTTGGGGCTTGCCATCGTGAAACATATCGTCAACCGTCACAGGGGACGGCTGCGGATCGACAGCACGCCGGGGCAGGGCACGCGCGTCAGCGTCGTCCTTCCCGCGTCGCTGCCAGAGCCATGAAACCGACGCACAACGGACAGGGACACCAATGACCAACCCGAACCCCGCCTTCACCGACGCCGAATACCGCCAGAGGATTGACCGGACCCGACAGGCCATGGACCGCGCAGGCGTCGATGTGATCCTTGTCACCGATCCGTCGAACATGGCTTGGCTGACGGGTTATGACGGCTGGTCGTTCTATGTCCACCAAGGCGTCATTCTGGGGCCGGACGGCGATCCTCATTGGTGGGGCCGCGCCATGGACGGAGCAGGGGCCGTGCGCACCGTGTTCATGTCCGGCGATCACATCCACGGCTACGATGACACCTACGTCCAGAACCCCGCTAAACATCCGATGGAGGATCTGGCCTCGCTGTTGCGGAAGCTGGGCTGGGGCGACCTTCGCCTTGGCGTCGAAATGGATAATTATTATTTCAGTGCAGCAGCTTACAACTCGATCCTAAAGCAAAATATCAGTAAGCAGATCGTCGACACCACCGGACTGGTCAACTGGCAGCGCGCAATCAAAAGCCCCACCGAGATCACCTATATGCGCCGCGCCGCTCGGATCGTCGAAGCCATGCACGCCCGTATCCGCGACGTCGCGGAACCAGGAATGCCAAAGAACAACCTGATCGCGGAAATCTACGCGACCTCGATCAAAGGCGCAGATGGGCACTGGGGCGACTATCCGGCCATCGTTCCCATGGCGCCGTCGGGTCAGGATGCCACCGCTCCGCACCTGACGTGGGACGACCGCCCGCTCAAGCGGGGAGAGCCAACATTCTTCGAGATATCAGGCACTTATCGCAGGTATCACTGTCCGCAGTCGCGCACGCTCTTCCTAGGGTCGCCGCCGGACAAATACCGCGCCGCCGAAGCTGCAGTTGCCGCCGCAACCGAGGCAGTCCTGACGCTCGCCGCGCCGGACGCACTGTGTGAGGACATCGCCAACACGTTCAACGGCACATTGGCCAAGCACGGGTTCCGCAAAGACAGCCGCTGCGGATATGCCATCGGCCTGAGTTATCCGCCGGACTGGGGCGAACGCACGATGTCATTCCGCGCGGGCGACAAGACCGAACTCAAAGCCGGTATGACGTTCCATTTCATGCCGGCTCTGTGGCTGGACGACGGCGGGATTGAAACCACAGAACCGATCCTGATCACCGAAACGGGCTGCGAGGCCCTGTGCTGCACACCGACAGGGTTGGTCGTCAAAGAATAAAACGTTCCGGATTAACGGGTTACGGGCCGAAAGGGACCCACGCAACGCGCGATCCGCTAATCGTATAATATGTATTATGTAAAATATACATCCGGTCCGATCACGATTTTATTGTTTGATCGACAAAGTCTGTTCGGCCATAGTTGGTGCAATTCTTCTTACAATATTAGTACTTAGTGAACTTCGTGACCGATTTGACCACTCTCATCGTGCGGGTTTCAAACGCCAAGACCACACAGGCCGTGTGGGATATGTTCGAACCGGCAATGGCGACCTATGGCTTTGATCGCCTCATCTATGGCTTTACCCCCTATCGTTCGGGGAATGCTTTGGGCGATCCGAAAGACTGGCACATCCTCGCAAACCAGACCGACGAATACATGCGCGACTTTGTCGAGGGCGGTCTCTACCTGCATGCTCCGATGGTGCAATGGGCGCTGACCAATGACGGCGCCTGCAGCTGGGGCCATGTCGACAGCCTTCGCCGTTCGGCGGGTCTGAGCCGCGAAAGCGAGAATGTCGTCAACTATAACAAGTCCCATGGCGTTCTGGCCGGATATACGCTGAGTTTCCGGTCAGTTTCGCGGCGCGGCAAAGGCGCGCTTGCGCTGACCGCGCGGGCCGACCTGACCCAAGATCAAGTCGATGAGATCTGGGCCAAGCACGGCGACGAAATCACCGCGATCGCCAATGTCGTTCACCTGAAACTGATGACCCTGCCCTTTGCCGGTGCTCGGACTCTGACCCAGCGGCAGCTTGAGGTTCTGGAATGGGTGAGCGAAGGCAAACTGACCCAAGATGT
>JALQXR010000240.1 GCA_023263105.1 Marivivens sp.
GCGGCGCATCATGGCAACGTCCCCGCCGCCGATGCCGAGGTGATCGTCGCGCTGGGTGGCGACGGCTTTATGCTTCAGACGCTGCACGCGACCGAGGACCAGAACACCCCCGTCTACGGCATGAACCGTGGCACGGTCGGCTTTTTGATGAACGAATACCACGAAGACGACCTGTTGTTCCGGTTGGCCGCAGCGGAGGAAGAGGAAATCAACCCCCTCGTCATGACCGCGTGGACCACCGAAGGAACCGAGTACCGCTATCTGGCCATCAACGAAGTGTCGCTTCTGCGGGCCGGTCCGCAGGCGGCGCGGCTGCGGATCACGGTGGACGGGCGGCTGCGCATGGCCGAACTGGTTTGCGACGGTGCGCTGGTGGCAACGCCCGCCGGATCGACGGCCTATAACTATTCGGCCCACGGACCGATTCTGCCCATCGGCTCGGACGTGTTGGCGCTGACCGCGATGGCGGCGTTCCGGCCCCGTCGCTGGCGGGGCGCGCTGCTGCCGAAGTCGGCGGTCGTGCAGTTCGACGTGATCGACCCCGAAAAACGCCCCGTGATGGCGGATGCGGACAGCCGGTCGGTCGCCAATGTCCTGCGGGTCGAAATCCGCTCGGAACCGCAGGTGACGCACCGCATCCTGTTTGATCCCGGTCACGGGCTGGAAGAGCGGCTGATCTCGGAGCAGTTCACATGACAAAGGCGCGCCGCGGTTGCCCGTGGCGCGCCCTTTGACGGTTCGGCCCGATCAGCCCTTGGCGTAGCCCATCGGCTTTAGGGCTTCGCGGATCTCGTCCAGAATCGCGGGATCGTCGATGGTGGCGGGCATCTTGAAGTCTTCGCCATCGGCAATCTTGACCATTGTGGCGCGCAGGATCTTGCCCGAGCGCGTCTTGGGCAGGCGGTCCACAACGGTCGCCAGCTTGAACGCCGCCACGGGGCCGATCTTTTCGCGGACCAGCTTTACGGTTTCGCTGACGATATCGGCGTGGGGACGGTTGCAGCCGCGATTGAGGCACAAAAAGCCCAGCGGCAGTTGCCCCTTCAGGTCGTCTGACACCCCGATGACGGCACATTCGGCAACATCGGGGTGGGCGGCCAGCACCTCTTCCATGGCGCCGGTCGACAGGCGGTGACCCGCTACGTTGATCACGTCGTCGGTGCGGGCCATGATGTAGATATAGCCGTCTTCGTCGATCATCCCCGCGTCACCGGTTTCATAGTAGCCGGGGAAGGTGGTCAGATAGCTTTTCTTGAACCGGGCCTCTGCGTTCCACAGCGTCGGCAAGGTGCCGGGCGGCAGCGGCAACGGCGTCACGATCGCCCCGAGGGTGTTCGGCGGCAGCCTGTGGCCCGCTTCGTCCACGGCGAAGAATTCGTAACCGGGCATTGCGACGGCGGGCGAGCCGTATTTGACCTTTAACAGTTCGACCCCGACAGGGTTCGCGATGGCGGGATAGCCCAGTTCGGTCTGCCACCAGTGGTCGATCACCGGCACGTTCAGGTGACGCTCGGCCCATTTGATGGTTTCGGGATCGGCGCGTTCGCCGGCCAGATAAAGGACCCGCAGGCAGGACAGGTCGTATTTCTTGACGAAGTCGCCGTCGGGATCTTCGCGCTTGATGGCGCGGAAGGCGGTCGGCGCGGTAAAGAAGCTGCGAACGTTATGTTCGGAAATCACCCGCCAAAAAGTCCCCGCGTCCGGCGTGCCGACGGGCTTGCCTTCGAAGACGATGGTGGTGTTGCCATGAACCAGCGGGGCGTAGGTGATATAGCTGTGCCCGACGACCCAGCCCACATCCGACGCGGCCCAGAAGACGTCTCCGGGGTCGACGTTGTAGACGTTCTTCATCGTCCAGTTCAGGGCGACCAGATGACCCGCGGTGTCCCGCACCACGCCCTTGGGCTGGCCGGTCGTCCCCGAGGTGTAAAGGATATAGGACGGGTGGTTGCCCTTGACCGGCACGCAGTCGGTGGGGGCGACGCCCTCTTGCGCGGCGTGCCAGTCGAAATCGCGGCCTTCGATCAGATCGGCGGGTTTCTGTTCCCGCTGAAGGATCAGGGTAAAGTCCGGCTTGTGCTTTGCCAGATCGATCGCGCCGTCCAGAAGCGGTTTGTAATCGACCACGCGGCCCGGCTCTAGCCCGCAGGATGCGGCAAGAATGGCCTTTGGCGTCGCGTCGTCGATCCGGACCGCCAGTTCGTTCGAGGCAAAACCGCCAAACACGACCGAATGGACGGCGCCGATCCGCGAACAGGCCAGCATGGCCATCAGCGCTTCGGGCACCATCGGCATATAGATGATGACACGGTCGCCGGTCTGCACGCCCTTTGCTTTCAGCGCACCGGCCAGCGATGCCACGCGGTCCTTCAGGTCCGCATAGGTGATCTTTGCCTTGGTGCCGGTGATCGGGCTGTCATGGATGATCGCGACCTGATCGCCACGGCCTGCTTCGACGTGGCGGTCGACGGCGTTATAGCACCCGTTGACCTCGGCATCGGCGAACCATTCGTACAGCGGCGCCTTTTCCGCGAAATGCGCCTTGGACGGAGGTGTTACCCAAGAGATCGCCTGCGCGGCCTGCATCCAGAATGCCTCGGGGTCTGCCTTGCAGGCATCATAAACATCCTTGTAGCTCATTTGGCGCTCCTCCTTCACCGTCGGATACGAGTTAATGGGCGGGGGTCGCTCCGGGCAAGCCTGTTGAAAGAAACAGCGTCAGAACGCCGCAAAAAATTTGCAGAAATGGCGGAGCCGTCCTGCAAAGTTTTGCAAATTGACCGCGATCCGGTGGGCTTAGCGAATAACGGCGCAAATTTTGCAAAGCTGCAAAGCCGCGCTGCGAAGTCAGCCGGACAGGCCCGCCCGACCCGAGTCGTCGCGGCCTCCGGCAAAGGGACGGCGTGTCCTTGTCCGGACTTGGCGAAGTCGACGTCCCGCTGTTAGCCTTATCCCGGTTTTGAACGGAGGTACGGATGCTTAGACTTTTGGTCGCGATTGCGGTCTTTATCACGACGCCGGCGCTGGCCCAGACCACATGGTTCCAAGGCACTGCCAACAACGGCAACTACATCGCCG
>JALQXR010000023.1 GCA_023263105.1 Marivivens sp.
TCCAGCGTCGTGGTGTAGTAGGTGATCCGCGAATGATAGGAAATGTAATAGGCCACCAGCCGCGCCGTTGCCCCGAAAATCACGTCATTTCGCTCTGCCACCGCGGCGTTCGAAAACGTGCCGGCGGGGTCCCAGATCACGCGCTGGCTGGCATTGATGATCAATGCACTATGAGCGCCGTCATTGCTGTCGACGCTCTTCATCGTGATGAGCGATATCCGCGCTGGCCCGTCGTGGACGTAGGTGTTCGCGGCGATCAGTTCGTCCGGCGCCCAGACCTTTTCGGCGCAGGCGGCAATCAGCAGCGGCAATGCACCGATAAGGTACCGACGCGAGATCACAATACGAACCCTTCGGTCTAGACGATTTATGCGTTGACCAGAGCCAAGAAAACGACGGCAACAAGGATCACGATGACGGTACGTGTGGTGAATTTGATGAAGCCGTCAAAGGTTGCTTCTTGGGTTTCGGTGTTCATTTCGCCGTGCTTGTGTTCAGCCATGTCGGGCTCCTAGTTTTAAGCTTTTCGGGTGAATAGACGATTCAGCGGAGCCTGTCACGCCCACAAGAATGGCCACCCTGTCGCAGGGGCTATTCTTCCAGATCGCGGGCCAATCGAAAGCCGATCCGGTTCGGCTCTTCCTGTTCGGGCAGCACGGGCATGGCCATGAGCATCACGTTCAACTGAGTCACGTGCTGCACCAGCTGGGTTTTGGCACCGTCTTCGTTGGTGCCGTAGAAGGTGATGATGTCTGGGTCGAAATAGCCTAGACCCTCGATCCGGATGACCCCCGCGTCGCCGCCGGTAAAGCCCATTGCCACGTCCTGATCCGGTTTCAGCTGCTGCTCAAAATTCTGGATGTAAAGGATCACCCGTTCATAGGCCCATCTGGCCGGGCTTTTGCTTTCGGCGCCGCCCTTGATCTTTGACGGAAGATTGCCGGACATCGGTCCGGTCTTTTCCGGATCGGTATGAACCTCGTGGACGATTGGCAGGATTGCGTTCTCTGCCATCTCGGCGCTGGTCAATATCTTCGACTGCGGGTCTTGGTCTGTCGTCATGCGGCTCTCCTCTTGCGGGGAAAGGATCGCATGAAGTGGCGGGAAAGCTATATCAAAAGATCGTATTCGACCCCGCTGAGGCGCAGAACCAAGCTGTCTTCAGCCGCGCCGTCCACCAGGGCCCAGACGATCTGGCCCGTCGGGCGGTAGACGACGAAGGCTTCTTCGACCCCGGCGGTGCCTGCGTTGGCTGTCTCGGTGAAATTGACCTGAAAGTC
Organism: Marivivens sp.; assembly: GCA_023263105.1. Lineage (GTDB taxonomy): Bacteria > Pseudomonadota > Alphaproteobacteria > Rhodobacterales > Rhodobacteraceae > JALQXR01. The sequence continues at coordinate 1,281 of JALQXR010000023.1, forward strand.
GCTTCGCGCAGCCGAGCCGCCGAACACAAGGCGATCGCCTTCAGCCGCGCGAAAGTCCTGAATCCAGTCTGACCCGTGATCCGCGATTCCGAGGTGAAAGAACCTGTCAGCCCCTGCACCGCCGTTCAGGCGGTCGTAGCCGAAACCGCCATTGATAAAGTCGTCGCCCGACCCGCCATAGATCATATCCGACCAGGCTTGCCCCGTCAGGACATCGTCCCCGTCGCCTCCGATGACGGTGTCGGCACCCGCGCCACCCGTGATGGTGTCCAAACCGGCGTCGCCCCTAAGTTCGTCATTTCCATAGCCGCCGTCGATCAGGTCGTTTCCGTTGCCGCCATAGATGACGTCGCGCAAATCCGCCTCTGTCGTGCCGCCATAGATGCGGTCGTTGCCATCGCCGCCAGCCAGCGTGTCGGTTCCGTCGCCCCCCCGAAGTTCGTCGTCGCCGTCGTCCCCAAACAGCCGGTCAGCGCCGCCCCCACCAAAGATAAAATCATCGCCACCCGCGCCGAACAGCCGGTCGCCGCCGCCATTTCCTGTCAACCGGTCGCCGAACTGTGTGGCGGTATAGGTGTCGTTGCCCGTGGTTCCGAGCCAGTCGATTCCCCCTTCGATTCCCGCAATTTGGCCGCCACGCATTTCATAGACCCACAGGCCCGTGGCGCCTGTCGTTCCGTCCGTGGTTGGCAGGGCAAGCAGGTCGGCTGCGTGCTCAAATATCCATTCGGCATCGCCAAGACCGCTTCCTGCGAAACCGACGAGTCCACCTCGGTCACTTGCTGCGGTGCCTTCAGTCCATTGGATGTCCTGATAGCGGAACGCGACATCAAAGTCCCCGCCACCGCGATCGAAGATCTGCAATTGGAAAGTGTTGGTGACAGTCGCATCGCGCCGATAGACGCCGACCCCGTCCCAAGTCACCGTAAGCACGCCGGCACTGTCGTCCAGATCGACCCAGATCGCGCCGCTTTCCGCACCCTCGCCATCCAGCCGCGTGTCGACATCGGCCCAGAATGGCGCGATGACATCGGCGAATAGCGCGATGTTTTCTATGGTCGGATAGTCGGGCATCGGCGCGCCGAATGACAGCGTGCCGTTGGTGTTAACAAACAGCGACGATCCGTCGAACGACGTGCCGAAATAGTTCAGGCCGCCACTGAACACTGCCGAGGCGTCGACCGCCGCGCTTCCATCGTCACTGCGGGCAAGCTCTACCTCGCCGTAACCGGCGGGCCCGCCCAGACCGCTGACGATAGTTCCATCCCCCGTGATAGGCATCTTTGACCTCCGCAGGGCGATGATCGGTCCAATGCCTTAAATCCCGATGAAGATGATCCCTTAAAAAATGAAATCGTCGTTGCCCCAACTGCCGGTGTCGATAGGGCCGCCCGCCGATGTGGCGATGGTCAAAGTCTCGTTTCCGAACGAAATCGTCGCCCCCTGAGGTACCTGCTGGATGTCCAGCGCGGAATGGTCATAGATCCGACCCCAATGGCGTAGGTCGATCCGGTCGGTGCCCTTTTCGAAGTCGGCGATCTGGTCGGGTGCCCCGTCCGAGGCAAAGATAAACATATCTGCGCCGACCCCGCCGGTAAGCACGTCTGACCCCGCACCGTCCATCAGGCGGTCGTCCCCATCCGCCCCGTACAGACTGTCGTTCCCTGCGCCCCCGAAGAGCAGGTCATCGGCAGAGGTTCCGGTCAGCGTGTCGGCCGCCCCAGTCCCCATGACTAGAGGGCCAAGGTCGTCCATCGGGATGTCCAACACGGCGACCAAGGGCGAAGACTCGCCGGACACAAACGCCCGCGCCGAGCCTGAGCCGACCTCTACATGAATTGCGTCGATATTCCCGATGGCCCAATTCATCGTCTGCTCGACCGAGGTCAAGACGTCCAGCCGTCCGTCCGGCGCCAGTTCAAACAACGTCAGCCCGTCGTCGCCGCCGCCCGACAGAACAAAGGTCCGTCCCATGTGCTCGAAGCTCTCTAACGCGTCTGCCGCGTCGAACCGCGTGAACCTGTCGTCGGTCACCGAGTCAGCAAGAAAGAGCGCGCCAATCGGGTTGACCCGCACCGAAAAAATCATCCCCGAGGCCGCGCTGCTGGCAAGCGCGAAGGTCGTCCCGCCCGAGTTGGCGGTGGCGACCGCGTCCAGCCCGTTTGCCCATAGTCCATCATGCATTCCGAGCGTATCGATCAGCTCGATCTGGCCGGCGTCATCCAGCGCAAAGGACGTGAGTCCGGTGTCACCGGAAGATGTGGTAAGCACGAGCGTCTGTCCGCCAATGTCGACGGTTGCAATGTCGCTGACGCTGTCCAGTCCGGCTTTCTCGGACTCGAAGATCTGATCAAGGATCGTCGCATCACCTGATGCCGGATCAAAATCGATCACTGACAATGCCCCGTCCGACGATGTCGCCGCCAGCCTTACCGCATCACTGACAGGGGTTTCGACGCCTGCGATCCGTTCGAAACCAAAGCCCGCTGCATTCGTTATGTCGACGGGCTGGAGAGTGATCGACGTCGCTCCGGGCAAAATGGTCGCCGCGACCAGCTGACCATCGATCCTGTCGGTCGCAAATACAAAGTCGAGGCCACCGCCCGAGCTGAAAACGGGATCAAGGAGCAGCGGCAGGCTACCTGAAACCAGTAGTTCGGTCGCAGGGCCCGGGCCGGGTTGGGCGGTCCCCGTGTCAAACAGCGCCATCTGTGATGTGGGGTCGGAGACAGCCCAAAGCCCATCGTCCGTTTCGACAAAGCCCGAAATTCTTTGAAGGGCCGCCAATTGCAAAGAAAACGACCAACTGATCCCGAACATGGTGCCCCCACCTATCACTCGGGTCCAGTTTCGGGGTCGCGTATGGGGGAAACCGGCGCGACTTTGCGCCGGAAGTTAGAAAGTTCGCGCGGGTTTTAACTGAATTTGACCGGTCAGGCAGCGGACTCGGAGACGCCTTTCACCAGTTGACGGGTCACTTGCGCCCAGAACCCGCTGCCGATGTCTTCGCGATAGACGTCAAAGTCGTCCAAGGCTGGAAAGTCGAGAGGTAGGTCGACCGAGGTCGCCCCGATCCTGTCGCGTAACCGATCATTCGCGGCCCCGAAATGGTCGCGCAACCGGTTATACTCGGACCTTGTGAACAATGTGGTTTTGGTGGCTTCGCCGAACTCTTTGATCAGGGCTTCGGACGTCCGCCGGACCAGCCAGTCGGGTGCGGGCGCTGGTTCGGACGCGATAGAGGCGGCCCAGATGGCAAGAGGTGGCGCGGATACGTTCGATCGCCCGCCGTTGACGCGCTTGAGGGAACGCGGGGGGACCGCGATCCTTGCCTGCCGGAAGATGCCGCCGACCACGCCGCTCTTGCCATGGCGGAGCACGTCGTAATCCAGAAACGTGATGCGATCGGGGTCGAACGTCGACTGTAACCCGTCCAGTATCCGCGTGTAATCAACCCAAAGCCCGTCGGCCTGACCGTCGGCAATGGCTGTTTCGACCATGGCTGGCGGGCGCGGCGGGAGCCGTGTTTTCGAAACCTCGGCATAGACCGACTGGACAAACTGCCATTGCGCCCGAAGAACGCAAACGACCTCGACGCTGTCGAATGCCGCCAGAGCGTCGCGGACGCGGCCTAGGTCGGACAGGGCGGCAGGACGCGAGAACTCTTCGCTGCTAAGGAACACCGTCCTGTCATCAGAGGCATGCCGGTCCGCCACGGTCGCCAATCCCTCGACCGGACCGCCGTCGATGGCATAGGCGGCCGGACGTGACCGCCAGTCGGTGACCAGACAGTGGTGACCCGAATGCGCGCCGAAGACCGGATAGATCAGGCCAAGGTCGCCAAGCTTTTGGCTATTGGCGTAAAAGGTGTCCTGAATTGTCGTCGTCGCGGTCTTATGCGTCCCGATGTGGAGTATCAGCCGTCCCATGGTCAGGCCTTTCTTTGGCGTCTGGCGTCGCAAGGCGCCTCGCTTCGGTGCATTGGGGCGATGATTTCCTTCACCGCGTCCAGATAGCCTCTTCCGAAGGTGATCGAGGGTTCGAGCGTCGCTTTCTCGGCCCATTCGTTCCAAGCGTTCAAGAACATTTCCTGACGGTAGGAGGCGTCAACTCTTTCGCGGCACAGCCTGTCGATCCAGTGTCGAAACCGCGCGGGTGTCGCGCCGTGGGCGATGTGGGCTGTTAGACCGCGTCTGGCCGAATTGTCCCAGCTGGGCATCGCGCCACAGATCGTGTTGGAGGGCAACTTTGCCCATCGGGCCGGATCAAGCGACGCATCGATCACGCGGTCATAGCTGTAAACAAGCCCTTCGAATCCGGGACTTACCGACGGGCCGATCAGGTTTCCAGAAGGGCCACCGAACAGATAGGCGTCTGCACCGACCATACCATGTGGCGGCATTTCCACCCAGAAATCGAACAAATCGTCGGGCACTTCTGAGCGGTCATTGACGTGGAACGCGACGGCCCCCAGTTCGACGTCACCTATTCCAAGGTTCAGCCACGCGTCCCGCAGCTTTGCGACCGAGGCGGCAGGGTCGGGCATGTCGCCCGGCCGATAGATCATGAATCGTGGCCTAATCCCGTCAGGGCGGGAATACCGCGGATCAGCCATGTACCGCGCGACGTCCCGCGCGAGCTTTGCTTCGAATCCGGGCTGGTAGCCTTGCTCCAGCAGGACCTCGCCGCTTAGGCCGTCCCAGTTCCGCCGCCAGCTTTCATTTGCCCAACACAGGTAAAAGGGAAAGTCGACATCGGGCTGGTCGAGCAGTAGGCCGAGCGGCTTGTCCAGCACGCGCTTTCCGTCGAACCAATAGTGATACACGCAAAAAGCGTCGATACCGGCATCGCGCGCAAGGCTCGATTGTTGGCCCATCACATCGGTGACCCGCAGGTCATAGTACCCTAGATCGGCGGGAAGCATCGGCTGTGTGTGCCCTTCAAAGACGGGCTTGGCCGTGGTCACACCCCGCCATTCGGTAAAACCCTTGCCCCACCACGCGTCGTTTTCGGGGGTCGGATGGAACTGCGGCAGGTAGAACGCGGAAACGAAAGAGGGCCGTGTCCGTTGGTCGGGGGCGGGCGTGACGATGGCGGCGGTTTCATAGACGCGTTGTCCGGCCGCCGTCGCGAGGTATCCAAGGACCCGTTCGATGGCGTGCGCCAAAGTGCCGTCCACCTGCGCCTCTTCGATTTCGAAATCGGCGTCGGTCAGGTGCAGCGACTTGAGCTGCGACAGGATCGTCGGCTTGAGCCAGTAAATTGACCCTGCCGGAAACTGGAGTTGGGACGGGTCGAGCCCGCGCTCGATCCGGTTGAGAAGGTGGCGGGTGGTTTCAAGGTTCGACCCCCACCATTTTTCGCCGGAATACCATTGCCCGTCCGCGACCCAAATGGCTGCGTCCGACGTGGTAAGAAAAGCGTCGAGCCTTGGCTCCAGTCCCAGAGGCGGCAGAACCCCGTCGATCAGGTGCCGCCGCCAAGGATCGCCATCGTCGCGATGCGGGGATTTCTTGGTATGGATTTTGCAGACGGCGTCATAACCGTCCAGCAACCCCGCGTTTACCAATGTCAGGAACGGGAGGATGTCGCGGCCTTTATTCGCGACTGGGACGACCGTTGCCGATGGGAAATCCTTGCCGATGTCTGCGATAAGCCGGTCCGAGTCATCGCCTTTGTAAGTGACGGTGACATATAGGTCGTAGTCGATTCGAAGCTCGGTCAGGCGATGCGCGAATTCGGGCCAGAGGTCATGATAATAGACATGGGCGACAATCGCGAGCCGCGACCGCTTTGCCCCGGGATCGGCGCGGAGCGACCGCTTTGGCGGGGCCGGAAGCTCTGACACTTTTGGCAAATCCTTGGTCAACCGCCCTTCAGAGTGGCCGATGTCCAGAAAATGCGAGAACGGTGCGCAACCAGCCGCTTCGACGTCCGGGCTGTATTTCAGGTAGGCAGAAGGCGAAAAGTCGGGATTGGGCCGATAATCATGCGCCTCCCCGTAGGTCACGTAATGTCGCACCGGCATCTTTAGGTAAGCGGGATGGATGCCCGAATAAGCAGCGCGATAAAAGTCAGTGTCGAAGCGACCCGACGCCTTGATCCTGCGGATATAGGCCCGTTGCGCGCGGGTCGGGAACACCACGCGGCCCAGCCGCGCCAACCTGTCCATCGCGGGCCCATGTCCGTTTTGCGGAGAAGCGGTCATGATCAGATCCTTTCTGGTTTCGACCAACGCCCTTCGGGCCTTGGATCACACTGCGTCTTCGACAATGGCATCGTGGTGTCGCCACAAAAGCACGAGCCCCGTGACCAAGAGGCTTAGCGAGACGAGGTAAACAAAGGGTTCCGAAATCAGGGGCGCCGTGTAGCCACCGTAAAATCCCTCGCGTAGCCGCATAACGGGATGGGTCAGCGGGTTGAGCGCCAAGAGGTCGCGAAACGGAGGCGGAATCTGGTCGACCAGAAAGAAGATCCCCGTGATCAGAAACAGCGGTCGGTTCAGCACCGCCCAGACGAACGGCCAACTGGGGATCAATGAATTCAGGACGCAGTTGAGTGTGCCGACACCGGCCCCCAGCGCAAAGCTCATGGCCAGAGCCTGCAGGACCAGCACAGGCTCGATATCCAGCCGCAGGCCAAACCACAGGATGATCGCGGCCAGAACCGCGCCCGCGACAATCGTCTGGACCACCACGGTCAGAATGAAACGCGCAAGGAGTGTGTCGATAAAGCTGACGTTCGGATAGGCCAGCAGTTGCCTCGAAAACCGGATCGACTGCCCGACATTGGCCGCCGTTGCTTGGTACGCCATGAACGGCAGGACGCCGGTCGCGAAAAACAGGGGAAAGCTGTCCCCAAGTGCCGGTGCGGCGGCGACAAAGCCAAAGACGACGGTCAACAGAATGATCCCGCCGACCGGCTCGGCGAGGGACCAAAGATATCCCAATAGGGTGCGTCCGTAGGTTGTGCTCATCTCTCGCAGCATCAGGGCGGCGATCGAGCGAATCGGGGTCAGGGTCAGTCGGGGTGTCTGGGGTTGCATCGCGGTTCCGGTTGCCGTTTCGGAGGCGTCCAGATCATCACGTTAAGCTTAAAGAGCCGTTTACCGCGACTTAACTCCGGACGGGCAGGTTGGGGCTAACTGCAATCCGACTCATCCGGAGGAGCTGACCATCGCCTTTTTGACAACATCCCCCGCAAGCGCCGCGCCGACTGCCGCCCAAACCCGATCCGCCGCGACTCGAAACAGGCGATTCGGAGTGCTGCTCAGCTTTTTGCTGTTGGTGGCCGCTCCGATGACGGCGACGGTCCACTATCTGCGGAACTATGCGCATGACCAGTATTCGACCACCTTCGGCTTTGCCGTCAGGTCAGAAGATATGACGACCGCGCAGTCGCTGTTGGGCGGGCTCGCCAGCCTGTCGGGGGCTAGCTCCTCGGACACCGATATCCTGTTCGAATTCATCCAAAGCCGCGCCCTTGTGGAAAAACTGGATCGGCAACTGGACCTGTCGCGGCTGTTTTCGCTTCCCGCCAACGACCCTGTTTTTGCCTTTGATCCGGGTGGTTCGGTCGAAGATCTGGTAGCCTATTGGAACCGCATGGTGACGGTTTCGAAAGGCGCGGGATCGGGGTTGATCGAAGTGCGCGTGAACAGTTTTGACGCTCGGGACACCTTGTCGATCGCGACCGCAATCGTCGCGGAATCGACCACGATGATCAACGAAATGTCCGCCATCGCGCGGGCGGATGCGACCCGTTACGCGCTGGACGATCTGGAACAGGCGGTCGCGCGTCTGCGCGACGCGCGAGGTGCCCTGACGCGCTTCCGGTCCGAGACCCGGATCGTCGATCCCAGAGCGGATATTCAGGGGCAGATGGGGCTGTTGAATTCGTTGCAGCAGCAGCTTGCGGACGCGGTGATCGAAATGAGCCTCTTGCGGGACTCCAGCCGAGAGGGTGACCCAAGGCTCGAACAGGCCCGCCGCCGGATCGCCGTCATCGAATCCCTTATCGAAGACGAACGGCGGAAATTCGGCCTAGGAGGAGAAGCGACCAACGATGACGGGCGCGACTACTCTGTGCTGGTCGGAGAGTTCGAACGCCTTACGGTCGACGTCGAATATGCCGAAAAGGCCTATCTGTCGGCGCAGGCTCTGGTTGATGCCGCGCAGGCCGAAGCACAGCGTCAGAACCGTTACCTTGCCACCTATTCGGAGCCCGCTCTGCCGACTTCGGCGCAATATCCGCGACGGATCGTGTTGTCCGCGGTCATTGGTGCGCTGTTGCTGTTAACTTGGGCTGCGACGGTTCTGATCTATTACAGCCTGCGGGATCGCAGCTAAGGCTATGATCGAGCTTAGAAACCTGTCCAAACGGTATCGGACCAACGGCGTCACCCACGTCGTTGCCCGCGACATCAGCTTTACCTTTCCGCCAAAAGAGAAAGTCGCCCTGCTGGGCGCGAACGGGGCTGGAAAGTCCACGATGCTTCGGCTGATCGCGGGGACGACGGCTCCGGACAGCGGCCGGATCAGGCGCAAGGGAAGTGTGTCTTGGCCCGTGGGGTTCGCAGGCAGCTTTCACGGCGACCTGACGGGCGCGCAAAACGTCCGATTTGTCGCGCGCATCTATGGGGTGGATTCGGATGAAATGGTGCGTTTCGCCGCCGAGGTTTCGGGGCTGGGGCCGCAATTCAACCTGCCGGTCCGGACCTATTCTTCGGGGCAGAGGTCGCGGCTGGCCTTTGCGATGTCCATGGCGATCCGCTTCGACACCTATCTGATCGACGAAATCACCGCCGTCGGCGACGGGGCGTTTCGGGCAAGAAGCGAGGCCCTGCTTCGGGATCGGCTGTCCGAGAGCGGCGCAATCTTTGTCACGCACTCTCTCGAGCAGGCCGAGAGGCTGTGCCAGTCCGGCGTTGTTTTGCAGGCCGGTCGGTTCTTTTATTATGCGAAGGTCGCGCGGGCCGTTGAGCATTACCAGCATCTGATGCAGGGCCGGTTGCCGCCTTGGATGGCCTAGACGGCTTGCCAGCGATAGACCCCGTCATCGGCAGTCCACCGCCGCGCGCGACCGGTCGCGGTCAGGTGGTTGAGGTGGGCGATCGCCTCGGCCAGCGCCAGACCGTACAGTTCTGGTCCGATGTCGCGTTTGAAGATGGCGTGAAAGACGTCGCTGCCGGTTCGGGGGTTGGCGAGCCGATCTTCGAGGCGGTTCAATGCGCTCACATGGTTTTCGGCAAGTTGCTCGAGCCGCAGGGGAAGGCCCGAAAAGGGCAGTTTGTGTCCGCCCAGAACCAACTGTTCAGGCGTCGCAAAAGGGGCCAGCCGATCGCATGCGGCAAGCCAATCGGCGACGGGATCTGCCTCTGGTTCCGTGGGGTAGACCCCAAGATTTGGGCTGATCGACGCCAGCAGCTGGTCTCCGCCAATCACAAGGTGGTCGTCACGGCTCCAGAAAGTCGCGTGTTCCGGCGCGTGGCCGTCGCCCATCCTGATGTCCCACATCCGACCGCCCATCTTGATCGTGCCCCCCTCAACCAACCGCGAATAACCAAGGGGCAGGGGGTGGACCATGTCGGCGAAATTGAACGGGCGCTCGGTCGCCCGCGCACTCAGCATTTCGGGGCTCATGCCGTTGCGGCGATAGAACTCTAGCGTGGCGGCGGGGTAGCTAGGTTGTTCATCAAGCACCAGCATACGGGCCAGAACCCATGCGGTGCGCGGCATGAGCAGCTCTGCCCCGCGCTCCATCAGCCAGCCAGCAAGCCCCACGTGGTCGGGGTGGTGGTGGGTGACGACCACCCTGTTCACCGGCTTGCCACCCAGCGGACCGGCCAGCGCGGTTTCCCAGATCGCCCGAGTCTTGCGGGTGTCAAAGCCGGTGTCGATGACGGTCCAGCCGTCGCCGTCGTCCAGCGCGTAGACATTCACATGGTCCAGCGCCATCGGCAGGGGAAACCTTAGCCAAAGCACACCTTCGGCGATTTCGATGGCCCGCCCGTGCTCTGGCGCGGTGTCGAAAGGATACCGGATTTCCCGAGGGGCGTCCGTTCGGCTCACGCCCCAAGATCCTCCGGAAGGATCGACATAAGGCCTTCGGCGCCCGCACGAGCATGGGCGAAAAGACCGGTGTGTTCGGGCAGCAAGCGTTCGATGTAGAACCGCGCAAGCCGCCCGCGAGCGGCATCGCCGGAAACCGCGGCCAGCAGGTGATAATGCGCACCAAGCACGCGGCTGAAACCCAACAGGTAGGGGCTGGCACCGGCAAGCCGTTCGGCCATGTCGCCCTGTGACACCAACCATTCGGTCGTTTCGCGCAGGGTCTCGGCTGAATCCCAGACGGCGGCGGCCAGATCGGGGAAACGGCCCTTGGCGGCATCCGCGGCGGCCTCGATTTCGTCCAGGAGCCGGAATGCGGCCTCTCCGCCGTCCATCATCTTGCGGCCGACAAGGTCGGCGGCCTGAATTCCGTTGGTGCCTTCGTAGATCGCGGTCACGCGGACATCGCGGCTGTATTGCGCCGCTCCGGTTTCTTCGATGAAGCCCATGCCGCCGTGGACCTGAACGCCCAGTTCGGCGACTCGGATGCCGACCTCTGTTCCAAAGGATTTGGCCAAGGGCGTCAGCAGAGCCGCGCGCGCTTTCCACGTTTCGCTGCCGGTCGCGGTGGTCATGTCAAGCGCGACCGCCGTGGCAAGTGCGATGGACCGCGCGGCGAGAAGGTCGGCCTTCATGGTTGCCAGCATGCGCCGCACGTCAGGATGTTCGATGATCGTCCCTGTGCCGCCCACGCGGCCCTGGACGCGGTCCTTTGCATAGGCCAGCGCATGTTGATAGGCGCCTTCGGCCACGCCGATCCCTTGCACGCCCACACCCAGACGGGCGTTGTTCATCATGGTGAACATCGCGGCCATGCCGCCATGAGGTTCCCCGATCAGCCAGCCGGTCGCGCCTTCGTAGCTCATCACCGCAGTCGGAGAGCCATGCAGGCCCATTTTGTGTTCCAGACTGACGACGCGGAGAGTGTTTGCGACACCGGGGTTTCCGTCGGCGTCGGGCAGCAATTTTGGCACCATGAACAAGCTGATGCCCTTTGTCCCGGGCTTGCCGTCGGGCAGTCGGGCCAGAACTAGGTGGCAGATGTTGGAGGACATATCGTGGTCGCCCCAACTGATGTAGATCTTTTGCCCCGTGATCGCATAGCTGCCGTCGCCGTTCGGCTCTGCCTTGGACCTAAGAGCGCCGACGTCCGAACCGGCCTGAGGCTCGGTCAGGTTCATGGTTCCGCACCATTCGCCGGACACCAGTTTCGGCAGGTAGAGGTTCTTGATTTCGTCGCTGGCGTGATGTTCCAGCGCCTCGGCCTGACCTTGGCTCATGAGCGGGTTGAGCTGCAGCGCCAGACACGCGCCCGACATCATGTCGTTGACCGCGGTCGCCAGCGTCAGAGGCAGGCCCATGCCACCGTATTCGGGGTCGGCCGCGATGCCCAGCCAGCCGCCTTCGGCAATCGCGCGGAACGCGTCGGCAAAACCGGTCGGCGTGCGGACAACGCCGTTTTCCAGCCTGCTGCCTTCGATGTCACCGATGCGCTGGAGCGGGGACAGAACCGTGTCGGACAGCTTCCCTGCCTCGGCCAGAATGGCGTCCGTCACGTCGCCTGCGGCTTCGGCAAAGCGATCCGTGTTCGTCACTTCGGCAAAGTCAACGACGTGATCCAGAAGAAAACGATATTCCGAAACAGGAGAGGCAAATGGCATGTCTTAGGTCTTTCGGTTCCGCGCGGCGTGGGGTGTCGGCTTGGCAATCGCGCCGCAACGCAGTAATTCGAGGTTTGTTCTGACCGAGGGTAAACTCGTGTCATAGGCTCGCAATAGGAACGCAGCGTCATGGTCAATGACAAGACCCGTATCTTTGACATTTTGCCGCGGTCGCTTCGTGCGGCGGCAAAGCTGTTGTCGGACGGTGGCCTTGTCGCATTTCCGACCGAGACGGTCTACGGTCTGGGGGCCGATGCCCGCAATGATTGTGCGGTGGCCAGCATTTACGACGCAAAGGGCCGCCCGACGTTCAATCCGCTGATCGTGCATCTGGCCGACATTCAGCATGTCCAGCGCTACTGCGAACTGGAAGGCGATGCGGCCCGACTGGCGTCCGCGTTCTGGCCCGGTCCGATGACGCTTGTGCTGCCTTTGCGGCAGGATGCGGGGATTTCGCGATTGGTGACGGCGGGATTATCCACTTTGGGCGTCCGAGTTCCTCAGCACCCCGTGGCGCATGACCTTCTTGCCGCCTTTGACGGCCCTGTCGCGGCGCCTTCGGCCAATCCTTCGGGGCGGATCAGCCCGACCACGGCGGCCCATGTGCTGTCGGGTCTGGATGGCAGGATCGACGGTTTGGTGGATGGCGGCAGGTGCGACGTGGGGCTGGAATCCACCATCATCGGCTTCGACGGCGGCGCCACGCTGCTGCGCGAAGGCGGGATACCGGTCGAGGCGATCGAAGCCTGCCTGGGTGCCCCGCTGCGCCGTTCGACCGAGGCCACCGACAACCCCGTCGCACCGGGTCAGCTTTTGTCCCATTACGCGCCCAAGGGCACGGTTCGTCTGAACGCGACCGACCTGTCGGACGGAGAGGTCCTGTTGGGCTTTGGGCCTACGCCTCGGGCCAGCCTGAACCTATCCCCCAGCGGGGATCTGACCGAGGCCGCGGCCAATCTCTTCGGCATGTTGCATGAACTGGACCGACTGGGAGCCGAACGGATCGCGGTCGCGCCGATTCCCGATCACGGACTGGGCCGTGCGATCAACGACCGTCTGGCCCGCGCCGCCGCGCCGCGCTAAGCGCCTTTGCCCAGATTCCGGCGTTCGATGTAGGACCGCAATTCCTCGGCCTCGCGCCGCGCTTCGCGCAAGCCGTCCATCGCCGCGCGCAGTTCTGCTTCGGTCTGGGACAGCTGGTTCGACATTTCGGATTCGCGCTCGTTGATATAGGCGATCGCCTGCTCGCGGGTTTCTTCGGCCTCGTGCAGGGCCTGCGCCATGCGGTCGAATTCGCCGATGTCCGAGGCGGTGACGCGGGTAAAGCGGTTGACCAGCCAATTCGCGAACCACCCGAGGCAGAAGGCGACGAACAGGATGATAGCGGTGGCGATGATGAATTCTGTGCGGTTCATGTCGGATCCGGTCCTGCGTTAGTCTTGCGGTGCGGTTTCATCGGTGGGTTCGGCAAGCGGGTCTGCCGCAGCGTCGGTGGCGTCGGCGGCTGCCTCGGCAGTCGTATCAGCCGGGGCATCGCCGGCTGCTGCGGCGGCGTCGGTCGCGGCGGTGCCCGCGGCCTCTGCGGGTTCGGCGGTCAAGAGCCGGAATTCGATCCGGCGGTTTGCTTCGCGACCCTCTTCGGTCGCGTTGTCGGCGATGGGGTCGGCTTCACCATAGCCGGTGGCGGTAAAGCCTCCGGTCGGCACCCGCCGCGCCCGAAGCGCGCTCAGGACCGCCTCTGCCCGATCCTTTGACAGGGACAGGTTCATCTCTTCGCGGCCTTGGCTGTCGGTATATCCGGCGATCTCGATCGGAGCGTCCACGCAGTCACGCAGGGCCTCGGCGATGTCGTCGACCACCGCCTGCGTGTCTGCGGTGATGCTGGCCGAGCCGGGGTCGAACAGGATCTTGCGTCCCGCTGTTGCGGCCATAACCGCCGCGACACATTCTTCGGGAGTCGGCAGCGCCGCGATGGGATCCAGTGCCTCGACATAGGTGACCTGCACGTCGAAAGTCGCGTCCGATCCCAGCTTTGCGATCAACAACCGAGAGATCTCGGCGCTGGCATTTGCGTTACCCGTATTGCCCTGAAGCGTCACGGTGTCGGGCAGGACAACGACCATCCCATTGTCCAGCAGGGCCAATGCCTCGATCCCCGCAAGGACGCGCATGGACCAGCTCATCGGCAGACCCTGGACCACGTTCGTTCCCATGGTCACGTCGTCCGCCCCGAATTCGGCCACGGCAAAGTTCTCGACGATGCCGGCCATCATTTCGTCCCCGACCTTGCCGCGCAACTGGGCTTTGCCTTCGGGGCTGAGGGTCGCGGTAAAGCGGGGCGGGCCTGCGGCGTCAGTGTCGGCCACGGTCAGCGAAACCGGCAGCGACGACGTCAACGCAAAGAGGTCAGGCAGCGCGTTGTCCAGATCGCCGACGACCTGATCGAACAGCGCCTGATCGGTGCCTTCGACCGCGACAAGGCTTACATCGGCGTCCGAGATGGTGACCGTGCCTTCGCCCAGATCCTTGACGGCCTTGATCGACAGGACGACAGCGTCGGTCCATGTCTTTGATGGGACACCCAGCGCAAGCGTGCAATCCGTCTTGCCCTCTAGCCCCGCCTCGACCGCAGCCGCCACAATCGCCGTCGCCGATTGTTCGGTGTCGGCGGTGCAACTGTCGAACCGGACGCCCTCTGCGTCGATGACGAACCGCGTCACGTAAGGAGAGATCACCGGACGGGGCGCGGTGATGGTCAGCGCCACGTGGATTTCGTCGGGGGCGGCTCGGGTCAGGCTGGTTTCTAGGCTGCGCTTTTGTTCGATGCTGTCGGAAATCGCGTTGATCGTCACGCGGTCGGCGGTGACCGAAATCTTTGACCGCGGCAATTGCCCCAGCGCGCGCACGGCAAAGTTCAGCGCGGCGCGCCACGTGTCCGGCGCGGGGTAGTCGGCTGCTTCCAGAAAATTCGACACCGGCGCGCCGTCCGAGGCTTCGTTGATGCGGGATGCAAGCGCATCCTGATCGGTTTCCGAAGGAATCAGCCCGATCAAGGATATGCCGCTGTCATTGCGCAGCATTTCGATCGCAAAAGAGGGGGCGGTGATGATCGCGCTGTCGGCCACCGACATGTTGTCGATCACGCGGCTGGCGTCGACGATACCCCCAGCTACGGAAATCGCCCTGAACCGCGCGGCTTCCGACGGCGCTTCGCCTTCGATGATGACCTGCAGGCCGTCCCCGATCACCGATGTCCAGCTATGGTCGTTCTCGATCAGCGAGGCCTGGACAAAGCTGACCGAAAGATCCTCGACAATCGCGACGGTCGCTCTGGCGCCAAAAGCGCAAAGAATACCGGCGACAAGAAAGGCCGCGACGCGGATGAGGATGGCCGAAAGTCTGATGCGCATGCGGATTTCCCGATCTTTGCCGATACCTCTAGGGGGATACGGCGCGGTGTTCAATCAAAGGAAAAGCGCACCGGCGAAAAACAGCACAGGGATCAGGCCCGCATCTCTGTTCGACCGGAACAGCATGATCAGCCGTCCGCCGTCCTCGGGATCAAAGCGGGACAGCTGCCACATCATGTGCCAGCCCATGGCCCAGACGCCGCATACGGCCACCGATAGCGACAGGACCGACCGGTCAATGGTGGCAAGGATCGTGGCCCAGCCGACCAGAACCACGGTCGACACAAGGAACCGGCGCAGCCAGCGCGGCGAATTATGCCCAAAGAGTCGCGCGGTCGATTTCACTCCGATCAAGGCGTCGTCTTCGGTGTCTTGATGGGCATAGATCGTGTCATAGAACAGCGTCCACGCGATGCCACCCAGATACAGCACGACCGCCGTAGAGCCGAGCGAGCCAGTATGCGCGGCCCAGCCCAAGAGTGCGCCCCAGTTGAAAGCAATGCCCAGAAAGACCTGCGGCCACCACGTGAAGCGTTTGGCAAACGGATAGACCGCAACCGGCACCAGCGCGATGACGCCCAGCCAGATCGCGGCGGTGTTAAAGGTCAACAGAATGCCGAAGGCCACGATGGCTTGTGCCACCATCCAGACAGTCGCCTGCCGCGCAGAGACCTGCCCCGACGGGATCGGACGGGATCTAGTGCGGGCAACCTGCGCGTCGATGTCGCGGTCCGTGATGTCGGTCCACGTGCACCCCGCGCCCCGCATCAGGAACGCCCCCGCGCCGCAGCCGACCGCAATCCACAGATCCGCCAGCGTCGGCGCGCCTGTCGTCAGGATCGCCAGACCAAGCCCCCAAAGACAGGGCAGAAACAACAGCCAAGTGCCAATCGGTCGGTCCGCTCGGCTGAGCCGCAGGTAGGGGCGCGAGGCTTTCGGCGCGAGCCGGTCCACCCAGTTTCCCTTGACCGCATCCGCGACCTGTCCCTCTGGCGTCTGGTCTTTCGGGGTCATATGGTCGCCTCATGGTATCCAAAGTCAGGCTCTATGTAGATCAGCCCCTTGGCCAAGGGCAAACGGTTCCGCTGGCCCGCGAACAGGCACATTATCTTTTCGGCGTCATGCGGCTGGCCGAAGGTGCGGTGCTGTCGCTGTTCAACGGCCACGATGGCGAATGGGACGCAAAGGTGACCGAAGCCTCGCGCAAGGGCGGCGTGCTGACCTGCGAGGCGCAAACACGGCCCCTGCAACTGCCGCCCGACCTTTGGCTGGTCTTCGCTCCGATCAAGAAAGAGCGCACCGACTTTATCGTCGAAAAAGCGGTCGAGATGGGCGCTCGGCGGATCCTGCCCGTCCAGTCAGAGTTCACCAACTCGGGTCGGGTCAAGCAGGACAGGTTGCAGGCCCACGCGGTCGAAGCCGCAGAGCAATGCGGGGGCACCTACGTCCCCGGCGTGGCTGAAATGCAAAAGCTCTCGCGGGTTCTGGACCAGTGGCCGGACGATCGTCAGATCATGTTTTGCGACGAAACGATGATTGGGGCGGCCTCGACCCTTGCGGCGCAGACGCGCGGGGCTTGGGCGATCCTGATCGGCCCCGAGGGCGGCTTTTCCGACACTGAACGCAAGCGCCTGCACCGGATGGATCAGGCGGTGCCGGTCAGCCTTGGGCCCCGTATCCTGCGGGCAGATACCGCGGCGGTCGCGGCGCTGACGCTCTGGCAGTCGGCGCTCGGGGACTGGTGATGCGGCGCGCGACCGCCGATGACCTGCCCGCTATCACGGCGTTCCTGCGCGGGCGGATGGAGCGGGCGATGTTCCCGCTGTCAAACCTTGCGCGGTTCGGGCTGGACGGGGACAACAGATACGCGCCCTCGATGTGGTTTGCGCAAAGTGGCGGCACCGTCACCGACGTCCTGACCGTTGGGCAAGCAGGGGGGGTCATGCCCGCCATGCCCAATGGCGACTGGCAGGCCGCACGGTCGATCCTTGCGGGCCGCGCGATTACGGCCGTGATCGGCCCGAAGGACGAAGCGCGCGGGTTGATCGCGGCGCTTGGGATCGGCTCGGCCAAGGCGACGCTGGACCAAGACGAGCCGCACTTTGCCCTCGACCTAGCCGATCTAGTCGTGCCCGAGGGCCGTGGTGCGCTTGCCCCGCTGCAGACCGCAGACGCCGAAGCAATGATCGCGTGGCGCATCGCCTATTGCAGAGAGGCGCTGGGCATGGATCCGGACGCCGCGGCAAGGGACGGGCGAGCCGCCTATGGGACCTATGTCGCGGCAGAGTCGCATCGCGTCCTGATGGACGGCCAGACCCCTCTTGCGACCACGGGGTTCAATGCGGCGACACCGGAAATGGTGCAGGTCGGAGGCGTCTATACGCCACCTGAACTGCGGTCGCGCGGACTTGCACGGCGGGCGGTCGCGCTCCATCTAAAAGAAGCAAAGTCCAAGGGAGCCGCCAAGGCGGTGCTCTTTTCCGCGAACGAACAGGCGGCACGGGCGTACCGCGCGATTGGCTTCCGCCAGATCGGGCACTGGACGCTTTTTCTGCCCAGATCGGAGATTATTGTCGATGGCTGACTTCTTTCGCCCCGAAGCGCGCGCAACCCTATGGCGCTGGCGCGAGGTCCTGTTTGCTGCGGCTGTGGTCGGCTTGGGGCTT
The DNA here is from genome assembly GCA_023263105.1 of Marivivens sp. GTDB lineage: Bacteria > Pseudomonadota > Alphaproteobacteria > Rhodobacterales > Rhodobacteraceae > JALQXR01. The sequence goes on from JALQXR010000023.1 coordinate 19,127, forward strand.
TGGTGGGCGCTGACGTCGTACGGAGTGCTTAGTTGGCTGGGCTGGGGGGTGGCGGCGGTAGGCGCGGCATTCGCCTATCCGGCGGTCCAACGGGCGGCCTTTGGTCGTGGCGGCGGCGGGCCGGGGATCGTCAGCGCCGACGAACGGCAGCTCAGTTACTTTGGACCGCTGAACGGAGGAACCGTCGATCTGGATGATCTCTCTGTGCTGGAGTACGACCCGACCATGAAACCTGCCCACTGGATACTGCGGGCTCGGTCGGGCGAGGTCGTGGCGATTCCCGTCACCGCCGAAGGTGCGGACGAGCTTTTCGACCATTTTGCCGCACTGCCGGGATTGAAAGGTCAGTCGCTGCTGGATGTGCTTTCCCGCACAGAGCCCGTGCGCAGCATCGTCTGGCGCCGTCCGCAGCAACGGCTGCATTGACTTCATACGCTGAACACGACACGACTTGTCGTCCGAAATACCCCGAACGGAGTGATCCGATGTCCATACCACAGTCCGGTGGCGGCCCCATCGAACGGCACGAGCAACTTGCGGAATATCTGGCCAAGGGCTGTAAACCCAAGGAAAAATGGCGCATCGGAACCGAGCACGAAAAGTTCGGCTACTGCAAGGACACGCTTCGCCCGCTTCCGTTCGAAGGCGACCGGTCGATCCGCGCCATGCTCGAGGGCCTGCGCGACCGCTTTGGCTGGGACGAGGTCCGCGAAGGCGAGCATCTGATCGGCCTCAAGAAGGACGGGGCGAACATCAGCCTTGAACCCGGCGGGCAGCTGGAACTGTCCGGCGCGCCGCTAGAGACCATCCATCAGACCTGCGACGAGGTGAACTCTCACCTGCGCGAGGTGAAGGAAATCGCCGACAAGATCGGTGTCGGCTTTATCGGTCTGGGCGGGGCTCCGATCTGGACGCATGACGACATGCCGCTGATGCCCAAGGGCCGCTACAAGCTGATGGACGGCTATATGAAGACCGTCGGCACCCACGGCACCGAAATGATGCGGCGGACCTGCACCGTTCAGGTGAACCTCGATTTTTCGTCCGAAGCGGACATGGTCCAAAAACTGCGCGTGGCGCTGGCTCTGCAACCTGTCGCAACCGCGCTATTCGCGAATTCACCCTTCACCGAGGGCAAGCCCAACGGCCACAAATCGTGGCGGTCGCGTATCTGGCGGGGGTTGGACGCGTCGCGGACCGGCATGCTGCCTTGGGTGTTCGAAGACGGAATGGGGTTTGAACGCTGGGCTGAATGGGTGCTGGATGTGCCCATGTATTTTGTTTACCGCGACGGCAAATACATCAACGCGCTGGGCCAGTCGTTCCGCGACTTTCTAAAAGGCAAGCTGCCCGCGCTTCCGGGGGAAACCCCGACGCTCAGCGATTGGGCCGACCATCTGACGACCGTGTTCCCAGAGGCTCGGGTCAAGCAATACATCGAAATGCGCGGCGCTGACGGCGGACCGTGGCGCAGGCTTTGCGCACTGCCCGCGTTCTGGGTCGGCCTGACGTATGATCAGGGCGCGCTGGACGCGGCTTGGGATCTGGTCAAAGGCTTTGACGCCGAGACCCGCGAAGGACTGCGGGTTGCGTCATCCGTCGATGGGCTTCATGGCGTCGTGGGCGGTGTCAAAATGCTCGACCTTGCTCGGGAAGCCGTGGCGATCGCCGAAACGGGCCTGAAAGCCCGCGCCAAGCCAGGCGCAGGTGGGTCATTGCGTGTCAGTCACCCCACCCTCCGCGCCTACCGATGGCGGCCTCGGCCCCTCCTGTGGTGGCGACACAGCGCGAGCACCGTCCACGGAGCCCGTGGGCGGACAGAGCCGCCGCCGTG
>JALQXR010000241.1:0-238 GCA_023263105.1 Marivivens sp.
CGTACCGCCGTAGAAACACTTGCCCGCGTTAGCCAAGAGACGAAATGACCCAAACTATCCTCGACAAGATCAAAGCCTATAAGCTCGACCATATCGCGGCCTGCAAGACCGCCGTGGCCTTGGCCGAGCTTGAAACCCGAGCACAGGACGCCAGCCCGACGCGCGGCTTTTATGACCGCCTGTCGGACGCCACCCGCGAAGGCTACGGTCTGATTGCCGAAATCAAGAAAGCCAGCCC
>JALQXR010000241.1:248-3047 GCA_023263105.1 Marivivens sp.
AAACACCATGATCTGACTCTCCTCGGCCACGGCCAACAGGAGCTGTCCGTTGCGCACTGTCAGCGCCGCCGATTCTACCCACACCACGGCGTGCTGCGACCCCGCTTCCTGCCCGCCCGCACTGGCGCGCGCCTATCAGAAAGGCGGGGCGACCTGCCTGAGCATTCTGACCGACGGACCGTCGTTTCAGGGCTCGGACGAGTTTCTGATTGCCGCCCGCGCCGAAGTCGACCTGCCCGTGCTGCGCAAGGATTTCATGTACGACCCCTATCAGGTGGTCGAGGCCCGCGCGATGGGCGCGGATTGCATCCTGATCATCATGGCCTCGGTGTCGGATTCTCAGGCGGCCGAGCTTGAGGACACTGCCATGGCCTATGGCATGGACGTGCTGCTAGAGGTCCACGACGCCGAGGAACTGGAGCGCGCGACCAATCTCAAGAGCCCGATGATCGGGATCAACAACCGCAACCTCAAAACTTTCGAGGTGACGCTCGACACCACGCGGCAATTGTCCCGCCGCGTGCCCGCCGACCGTCTGATCGTGTGCGAAAGCGGGCTTTTCACGCCCGAGGACCTTGCCGATATCGCCCGCTACGGCGCCCGCGCTTTCCTGATCGGAGAAAGCCTGATGCGGCAACCCGACGTCGAGTCGGCGACCCGCGCGATCCTTGCCAATCCGCTACAGGCGGGGGGCGGTCTGTAATGGCGAAAACGCCTCTTACCCATTTCGATGACGGCGGTCAGGCCCATATGGTCGATGTTTCGGACAAGGCCGTGACCGACCGCATGGCGATTGCCGAGGGAACCGTGCGGATGTCCGCCGGGACGCTCGCTCTGGTGACCGAGGGCCGTGTGGGCAAAGGCGACGTTCTGGGTATCGCGCGGATCGCGGGGATCATGGCGGCCAAAAAGACGTCCGACCTGATCCCGCTGTGCCATCCGCTGCCCATCACAAAGGTGTCGATGGACCTGACCCCCGACCCCGCTTTGCCCGGCGTGCGCATCACCGCGACGGTCAAGACCGGCGGCCAGACAGGGGTCGAAATGGAGGCCCTGACCGCCGTGTCAGTCGCCGCGCTGACGGTCTACGACATGCTGAAAGCCGCCCAGAAAGACATGGTGATCAGTGACATCCGCCTGTTGCGAAAAGAGGGCGGCAAGTCAGGGAGCTTTGTCGCGGAATGATTCCCGTCTCCGAAGCGCTGTCGCGGCTGTTCGCGCTGGTGACGCCGCTGGATCGGGAACAGGTCGACCTGCGTCAAGCGGCCGGTCGGGTCCTCGCGCTGGATGCGACGTCGACCCTGACCCAACCGCCCTTCGCGGCCGCGATCATGGATGGCTACGCGGTCCGCAACGGCGAGGTCCACGCCCGAGCCCGCTGGACCGTCGTCGGAGAGGCCGCCGCCGGTCACGACTATAGCGGCACACTCCAGCCCGGGACCGCTGTCCGCATCTTTACCGGCGCGCCGATGCCCGAAGGCGCCGACCGCGTGATCATTCAGGAAGACGTCGATCGCGACGGGACCGTCATCACGCTGCGCGACGGGTTCGACACGGCGATTTATGTCCGGCCCAAGGGTGCCGACTTTGCCGCGGGCGACCGGATTGCCGCGCCGCGCCGCCTTCGGCCCTCGGACATTGCGCTTTTGGCCGCGATGAACGTGCCAACAGTGACTGTGTTCCGCCGCCCCGTGGTCGCGATCCTTGCCACCGGAGACGAGCTCGTCCAACCGGGCGAAACCCCCGGCCCCAGCCAGATCGTCGCGTCGAATTCCTATGGGCTTGCCGCCATGGTCGAGGCCGAGGGCGGCATCGCCCGAATGTTGCCAATCGCGCGGGATACGGCGTCTTCGCTGCGGCTTGCCTTTGATCTGGCGAAAGGCGCCGATCTGGTCCTGACGATCGGCGGCGCATCCGTCGGGGACTATGATCTGGTCGGTCAGGTGGCAGGCGACCTGGGGATGGAGCAGTCGTTCTACAAAGTCGCGATGCGCCCCGGAAAGCCGCTGATGGCGGGACGGTTGGGCACTGCGGCGATGATCGGTCTGCCGGGGAATCCTGTCTCGGCCATGGTTTGCGGAACCGTGTTCGTGACCCCCGTCCTGCGCGCGATGCAAGGCCTACCAGCAGAGCCTGCCGCCCGTACGGTCGGCGTTCTGGGCCATGACATCGGCGCCAACGGACCCCGCGAACACTATATGCGCGCCCGTCGCACGCCGGCGGGACTCGAGGTTTTCGGCAGTCAGGACAGTGCGTTACTGGGCGTTCTTGCAGCGGCCGACTGTCTGGTTGTCCGCCCGCCAAAGGATCCTGCGCGCCTCGCCGGCGAGCCCGTCGACTATATTCCTTTGTGACCGGACAGTTGACACAAAAGGTGAACATGCGTAGAACATAGGCAAAACGCCGGTGTTCTTTTCGGCCTTTATGAAGGGGCAGTTCATGCTGACGAAGAAGCAACTCGATCTCCTTGAGTTCATCCACAAACGCGTCCAGCGCGACGGGGTGCCGCCGTCCTTCGATGAAATGAAAGAGGCTCTGGATCTGCGGTCAAAGTCCGGCATTCACCGGCTGATCACGGCGCTAGAGGAACGCGGCTTTATCCGCCGCCTTGCGCATCGGGCCCGTGCCTTGGAAATCGTAAAACTGCCGGACTCGATTCAGGCTTCGGCGCCGGGGTTCACGCCAAAGGTCATCAATGGCGACAGGCCGGCCAGCACCCCGCGCAACGCGCTTCCGGTTGAGGTCACAGGCGCGATCGAATTGCCCGTCATGGGCCGGATTGCCGCCGGTGTCCCGATC
>JALQXR010000242.1 GCA_023263105.1 Marivivens sp.
GAAACCGCGGGCCATCTGATCGACGGTTTTGGCACCCGCAGCCGCGCCTATGTGCAGGTCCAGAACGGCTGCGACCACCGCTGCACGTTCTGCATCATTCCCTATGGCCGCGGCAATTCGCGGTCCGTGCCTGCGGGTGTGGTCGTGGACCAGATCAAGCGGCTCGTGGATCGCGGCTATAACGAAGTCGTCCTGACCGGCGTCGATCTGACCAGCTGGGGCGCCGACCTGCCCGCCACGCCCAAATTGGGCGATCTGGTGATGCGGATCCTGAAACTGGTGCCGGATCTGCCGCGCCTGCGGATCAGCTCGATCGACTCGATCGAAGTGGACGACAACCTGATGCAGGCCATCGCGACCGAGCCGCGCCTGATGCCCCACCTGCATCTGTCGCTTCAGGCGGGCGACGACATGATCCTGAAACGGATGAAGCGCCGCCACCTGCGCGACGACGCGATCGCCTTCTGCCAAGAGGCGCGGCGGCTGCGCCCCGACATGACCTTCGGCGCCGACATCATCGCGGGCTTCCCCACCGAGACCGAAGAGATGTTCGCCAACTCTCTGGCGCTGGTCCGCGACTGTGGCCTGACATGGCTGCATGTCTTTCCCTACTCCAGCCGCCCCGGCACCCCCGCCGCGCGGATGCCGCAGGTCAATGGCCGCGCGATCAAGGACCGTGCCGCGCGCCTTCGGGCCGAAGGGGATCGGGCCGTGGCCGAACACCTTGGCGCCCAGCTGGGCCGCACCCATCACATCCTGATGGAAAACCCCCGCATGGGCCGGACCGAGCAGTTTACCGAAGTAACCTTTGCCGCCGACCAACCCGAGTCCCAGATCGTCACCGCTACGATTACTGGCATTGACGGCGTGCGGCTCGTGGCCTGACAGTAGGGCGACCGTCCCGACCTTCAGGCCCGCCATGCATCCCAACCCGATCTACCGAAAAGCCGCACGCGACCGGAATCTGGCTTTTGCGGCACAGCGTGCCTTTGGCACCCTGATGGTGAACGGGGCGGACGGCCCGATGGCCTCTCATGTGCCGTTCCTTCTGGCTCCGGACGGGCACAGCGCTGACTTGCACCTTGTGCGGTCCAACCCGATCGCGCGGGCGCTTTCCGGCCCCCAGCCCGCCCTGATCGCGGTGACGGGGGCGGACACCTATATCTCGCCCGACTGGTACGGGATGGAGCATCAGGTACCCACTTGGAACTATGTGTCGGTCCACCTGCGCGGCAGCCTCACTGTTTTGCCCGACACGGCGCTGCATGACCTTCTGGACCGCCAATCCGCCGAGTTCGAAGCCCGCCTTTTGCCGAAGACCCCGTGGCTGACGTCGAAAATGCCTCAGGATACGATGGCCCGCATGATGCGCCAGATCGTGCCCGTGCGGTTCGACATCGGCTCGGTCGACGGGACGTGGAAGCTAAGCCAGAACAAACCAGCCGCCGCCCGCCAAAGCGCCGCCAAAGAGGCGGGCAAAACCGGTTTCGGGGCTGACGTCGGGCTGATTTCGGACCTGATGCACGACTTTAATGACGACGACAGCTAACAAAGGACCTGCCATGAAACTCCTGACCTCCCCCGCCTCGCCCTATGTCCGCAAAGCCCGTGTCGTCCTGCAAGAGGCCGGCACCAGAGAGGTTCAAGAGGTCGAGGTGTCGACCACCGCCTTTGCCACCGACGAACAGGTCAAGGCCGCAAACCCGTTGGGCAAGATCCCGGCGCTGATCATGGACGACGGGCAGGCGCTGTTCGACAGCCGAGTCATCACGCGGTTTCTGGACAGCCATTTTGGCACGGGCCTTTACCCCTCGACCTCGCTCTGGGCGGTCCTGCGGCTTGAGGCGACCGGCGACGGCATCCTCGATTGCGCGCTGGCGATGACCTACGAGCTTCGCTTCCGCCCCGAGGAGAAACGGTTTCCCGAATGGCTGGACGCCCAATGGGCAAAAATCTCTGGCGCTCTCGACTATCTAGAAAACGACCTGGACGCCCAGCTAGGTGGCGACCTGAACATCGGCCAGATCGCCGTGGGCTGCGCTCTGGGCTACCTCGACCTGCGCCATGACGCTCGCGGCTGGCGCAACACCCACCCGAAACTCGCCGCGTGGTTCGCCGCGTTTTCGCAACGCCCGTCGATGACGGCGACGGCGCCCAAAGGCTAAGCCGTCGCGGCAGCAGGGGCGAACGTCCGCCAAAAGTTGCGGTAAGAGATCGACAGGGGGCGGACTCGGACCTATCTAACCTCCTCGGGTGGCCGACACCACATGACCGCCCGCGCGACCCCATTGGAAAGACACCGATCACAGACCCGACCGACCGCAGCGACACCGCCCGTCGCCCTGTCCGTCCGCCGAAGACGCCGTAGGATACCCCCCGTGCCCAAACTCCCGATTTCGCTTCGCAAGGTGCTGACCGCAGAAATCTCTGTTGTCGGTTTTGTGGTCCTCTACACGGTCTTTTCGACCATCGTGTTTGGCGGCCCCCTGCTGCAGAGGTCGCTCGAGCTTTTGCCCGATGCGGACCGGACCGACCGGCTGTTGTATCCGGCGACCATGTTTGTCGCGGTGATGTTCCTGCAGTTGCTGCTGTTGTTCCTGACCGCTCTGGTGTCCCGCCGCGCGACCAAATCCATCGCAATCCTTTTTCTATTGGCCAATTCGGTCGCCTACTACTTCATTTCGAAATACAACATCGTCATCGACTCGGGCATCGTCCTGAATGTTTTCGCGACCGACACGAAAACGACCGTCGATCTGCTGCACCCTGAAATCCTTCTCTATTTCGGCCTCTACGGCGTGCTGCCGTCACTCTTGGTGGCGCGCCTCCGGATCAGGCAGTCGCGGATCGGCTTGGCGCTGGCCCTAGTGACGACGCTGGCGTCCTACGCGGGCTATACCGCACTGACCTTTCACACGTGGCTTTGGGCGGACAAGAACCTTGGCACGCTCGGCGGCGTGAGCCTGCCGTGGAGCTATGTGATCAACGGCATCCTATTGTGGCGCGACGCAAGGATCGCCAACACTGAGCTAGAGCTGCTGCCGCT
>JALQXR010000243.1 GCA_023263105.1 Marivivens sp.
CTCCATCTGGTCGGTTTCCTCTTCCAGATCGAGCGATACGGTTTCGATACGACCGACAAGAAGGTCGAGAAGGTCGATGATGAAATCGGCCGTGCTGGGCGGCGCGTCATTCGCCGAGGTGCGTTTGCGCAGGTCATCGACGGCAAAGATTTTGCGACGGCGGACCGTCACGACCAGATCCTCTGTCGCCCAAAGCCGCAGGGCGACCATGTCGGCGGCATCGGCGCCCGCGTTCAGGTTGACCCCGCGCAACGTCAAGGAAATGCCGTGGTCGATCTGGATCAAACGCGGCCGCGTTTCGGTTTCGGCAAGGGCCTGCGCCGCGCGTTGGGGGAGGTTGGCGTAAAGCCAGTCCTCGACGCCTGTGTCGTTCAGATCCAGATGGATCCACCGATAGGCAGCCGCCCCGGACGGGCGCGGCGTCAGATCTGCGGCGTCGGTTGCTTTGCGGTCCGGCTGGACGTCAAAGGCACAGATAGGGGTGGGCGTCATCGGCTTGGTCCGTGGATCGGGGCATTGATCCGACCCTATCAGCGCTTGGAACGGGTGAAAACAACCTCGCTACCCGAGGATATTCAGCCAAGTTCCTCCCAACGGCCGCGACGCGGCACCGGTGCCCAGTTTGAATCGCGCGATGCCCGGCGCGTGGTCGGTGTCGATGGTTCCCAGATCGAAACGGGCGACGCCGCGACCGGTCAGCCACTCTGCCGCCTGATCGAGGATCAGGTTGTGCGCGCACAGTTCCCGCCCAAGCTGGCTGGTCCATCCAATGTGATAAGTGGCGACCAGACCGTGGATCAGCACCAGCGCCGCCGCGACCCGTTCCCGTCCGTCGAAGGCCACGAAGAGCCGGCTGTCATTGGGGTTCACCTGCATGTATCTGGTGGTGAACCGCAGGGGCAGGGTGCGGTATTTTCGACTGCGCCGCTGCAGAGCCTCTGCCCGCAGAAACCAGTCCTCGCCTCCGGGTTCATAGCGCAGCGACCGGCATCCCAGCCCGTTCCGGTTCGCCTTGGACAGCCGGTTGCGCCAGTTCTGGGTCATCCCCGCGCGCCGTTGTGCATTGCCCGCGCTCAGGTCCCATTCGACAACCGTGCTATGGGTCGCGAATTTCCGGAATCCGGACTGGGCAAGGGCGACCTCATCCCCGTCTACCGAGTTCACGACGCGCAGGCCGTCCTTTACCATCGACCGATAGGCGTCGATCCGGTGGTCGATCGTCGTGTCGGGGGACCAGACGGGGCCCTGCGACACCATCCCGACCGTCGCCAACCGAACCAGCGACCGTTTGACCATTAGCGCGTTGCCGATGCGCCGGCTTCGGTTGCGCATCGTCATCACGCGCGCAGTCCCGCCCATCGCCAGCACAGCTTTGGCGAAGTTGGGATGCTGTTGCAGCGGCAGCAGAGTCGCGGGGCCGGGTAGGGCGTCGGTGATTTCCATTCCGGCATTAAGCATGCGGAAACCTAATTCATGGTTAAACGGTGCCATGAAAAAACGATCCAGACCAAAAGACGAAAAAGTCATGGGCGTGACCGCGCCCGCGATCCACCTCACGATGTTCGGCGCTGCGGTGATTTCCGCAGGTATCGCAACCATTTGCGGGGTCATCATGCTGATTTTTGACCTTGCCTTCTAGAATCGGGTAGAACAGCGGGCCTCTGCCGATTAGCCTGCGAAAAGACCGGGCAAGGGATGGACCCACGATGTCGCGGCACCCGAGGACCAGTCATGCATCTTGCCCGTTTTCCCCGCCGATTCATCGCCCATCTGCCCACGCCGCTGGAACGGCTTGACCGATTGTCAGCAGAACTGGGCGGGCCGGACATCTGGATCAAGCGCGACGATTGCACCGGCCTGTCGACCGGCGGCAACAAGACCCGCAAGCTGGAGTTCCTGATGGCCGAGGCAGAGCTGATGGGCGCCGACATGGTCATGACCCAAGGCGCGACCCAGTCCAACCACGCTCGCCAGACAGCGGCCTTTGCCGCCAAACTGGGGATGGCCTGCCATATCCTGCTGGAAGACCGCACAGGGTCGAACAATCTTAACTACAACAACAACGGAAACGTCCTGCTGGACCATCTGCACGGGGCCACGACCGAAAAGCGGCCCGGTGGCGGTGACATGAACGCCGAAATGGAAAAGGTCGCGGATCGGTTCCGCGCCGAGGGTAAGACCGTCTATACGATTCCGGGCGGCGGCTCGAACCCGACGGGTGCTCTTGGCTATGTGAACTGCGCCTTTGAAATGTTGTCCCAATTCAACGACCGCGCCCTCAAGGTCGACCACATCGTGACTGCCACCGGCAGCGCGGGCACTCAGGCGGGGTTGATCACGGGGCTGAAGGCCATGAACGCGGGCATCCCGCTGCTGGGCATCGGAGTGCGCGCGCCAAAGCTCAAACAGGAAGAAAACGTCTTCAACCTGGCCCGGGCCACTGCCGAGAAACTGGGCTGCCCCGATGTGGTGCAGCGTTCGGATGTGGTTGCCAATACCGATTATGTCGGAGAGGGCTACGGCATTCCCACCAAGAGCGGCCAAGAGGCGATCCGGATGTTCGCGGAACTAGAAGCGATCCTGCTGGATCCCGTCTATTCGGCCAAAGGGGCTGCGGGTTTGATCGACCTGATCCGAAACGGCCACTTCAAGAAAGGCGAAACGATCGTGTTTCTTCACACCGGCGGCGCGGCAGGGCTGTTTGGGTATGACAACGCGTTCGATTTTGCCGGACGGTGGTCCTGATCAACCGCCATAGAGCAGGATCGCGTTCACCAACGCACCCGGCGCATTTTCATAAAGCCCGATATCGCCCCGCAACTGGAGCGTTCTGACCCCGCGTTCGGTTTCGGGCACATTGGCCAGCCGGTAGGATTCGGTCAGGGTCGGCCCCCCTCCGGCGCGGATGTCGGCCAACACGGCGGAAAAGTTCGATTTGACATAGATTTCCACCGCCGTGCGCTGTTCGGAATTGGTCAGGTTGGACAGGGCGCCCGCCCCCGGAAACATCGGGACAGAGGGCGCATCGGGAT
>JALQXR010000244.1 GCA_023263105.1 Marivivens sp.
CAGATCAGCGGCGTGTCAAAGGCACAAGCCTTGCTGACGGCGCATGGCCCTTCGGCCAAATCCGCCCCTGCGCCTCAGAACAGCGAGCCGCCGTCGCTAAAGATCGGACGCCACCCGACGCCGCAGGCAGGGCCGGTGCCGGTTGCCGGTGTGGACCGGATTATCGCCATCGGGTCGGGCAAGGGCGGGGTCGGGAAATCGACCGTGTCGTCGAACCTTGCCGTGGCGCTTGCGCGGCAGGGACGGCGGGTCGGCCTGCTGGACGCCGATATCTACGGGCCAAGCCAGCCGCGCATGATGGGGGTGTCCGAGCGCCCGAAATCGCCCGACGGCAAAACCATCATTCCCCTGCACGCCCACGGGGTCACCGTCATGTCCATCGGACTCATGGTTGATCCCGACAAGGCCGTGGTCTGGCGCGGGCCGATGCTGATGGGCGCGCTGCAGCAGATGCTGGGGCAGGTGGCTTGGGGCGAACTGGACGTTCTTTTGATCGACCTCCCGCCGGGAACGGGGGATGTGCAGCTTACCCTGTGTCAGAAAACCAAGCTGACAGGCGCGGTCGTCGTGTCCACTCCGCAGGACGTGGCCCTGTTGGATGCGCGCAAGGCGCTGGATATGTTCAAGACGCTGAACACGCCGGTTCTGGGGCTGGTCGAAAACATGTCGACCTTCCACTGCCCGAACTGCGGCCACGAAAGCCAGATCTTCGGACATGGCGGGGTCGCAGCCGAGGCGCAGAAAATGGGGCTGCCGTTTCTGGGCGCCTTGCCGATCGATCTGGCGACCCGAGTCGCAGGCGACAGCGGCACGCCGGTCGCAGCGGGCGAGGGCCCGATCGCCGATGCCTACGCGGAACTGGCGCGCCGGTTCATCGACGGCGGCATGGCGTAAACGCAGCCGGACAGCCGCCCGACCGCCGTTGGTCCGAGGCGCGCGAGTCGTTCGGATTTCATCCTCTGGGAAATCATGGAATCAGCGGGACATCTTGGGTCCCGCTGGGCCTTGGTCGTGGAAAACCTGCGAAAAATGGACGAATCACGGGCAATTCGGGACAAGTCCGCAACAATTCGCCACCGTTCCAACGTGGTGGGCCGAAAGCTCGAAATTTTTTGGGATTATCTGGAATCTCGTCAATCTTGAGCGCCAAAAACAATATATTGGGTAAAGTTTTACCGGACTGGCTACATATGGCCGGTTTCCAGTGATTTTCAGCAAAAGATATCGGCCTGCCCAGTCCCAGAAACGTCCGTGTCGGGACAATTAGGGAAAAATTTATGTTGATTACCATGAATTCCCATGTCATCCCTTATACATCGAAAGAAAGCGGAAAACGAAATTCGGGGCGATAAGACCCCACGGCAAAAGCAGGTTTCATACAGGCCCGCCTTCTTCGAACACAGAGATCCGGCGCGTGAGCGAGCAGACATCCCCCCAGGTGGCGCGCGCGGTCGGACATCCCGCGAGGGACACGGCGGCGGATTGGGCAGTGGCAGCAGCTCAATCCGCCGTTCCGTTTCAAGCGGGTCGGGACAACAGGCAGGAAAGGACCGCGAAGAGGTGGTTCTGAGTTTCACAGGCGAATATGTCCAGAAGTTGGACGGCAAGGGTCGAGTTTCGATCCCTGCTGATTTTCGTCGTGTTCTGGAAACCGGTGACCCCTCTTGGACGGACGGCCTGACCGCGTCGCTTTACATTTTGTACGGCGACCACCTCAAAGAACAATTGCACGTCTACACCGTTGAGGAATTCAACGCTGTCGCCGCGCGGATCAAGTCGATGCCCTTGGGCGATCCCAACCGCACGCGCCTGTCGCGTCTGATTTTGGGTCAGTCGATCCGGCTGGACGTGGACAAGGACGGTCGTATCGTCATGCCGATCCGCCAGCGTCAGAAACTGGGACTGACCGACGGCGAGGTCTACTTTTCCGGCGTGGGCGACCATTTCGAGGTCTGGAAAGCCGACACCTTCCAGGCCACCGTCAGCGACCGCCTGTCGGATTGGCTGGCCGACCAGCCTGACGACTTTGACCCGCTCAGTCTCTTGGGTGGGGGCTAGACATGACCCCCGCTGCTGCCGCACCCGATAACAGACCCCATATCCCCGTATTGCTGCGGCCCCTGATCAGGGCCGTTTCGCCCGTTTCTGGCGTCTGGCTGGACGGGACCTTTGGCGCGGGCGGTTATACGCGTGCCTTGTTAGAGGCCGGTGCCTCCAAGGTGATCGGCGTCGACCGCGATCCCTTGGCCTTCGAGATGGCGGCGGGCTGGGCTGCCGACTATGGCGACCGGCTCGAGATGGTTCAGGGCACGTTTTCGCAACTGGACAGCTATGGTTCGGATCTGGATGGCGTCGCTCTTGATCTTGGGGTGTCGTCGATGCAGCTGGACCTCGCGGAGCGCGGCTTTTCCTTCATGAAGGAGGGCCCCCTTGATATGCGGATGAGCCAGTCGGGCCAGTCGGCGGCCGATCTGTGCAACACTGCAGATGAGGCCGAACTGGCTGATATCATTTATCTTTATGGCGAAGAGCGGGCAAGCCGCCGGATCGCCCGCGCGATCGTTGCGGCGCGTCCCCTGACGACGACCCTGCAGTTGGCCAAGGCCGTCGAAAGCTGCCTGCCGCGCCAGAAACCGGGGCAAAGCCATCCCGCGACGCGGACCTTTCAGGCGTTGCGGATCGCCGTGAACGACGAATACGGGGAACTGGCCGAGGGCCTGATGGCCGCCGAGCGGGCCTTGAAACCCGGCGGACTGCTGGCCGTGGTCACCTTTCATTCGGTCGAAGACCGTATGGTCAAACGTTTCTTTCAGGCGCGGTCGGGCGGTGGCGGCAATGCCAACCGCTACGCACCTGAAATCGCACGCGAAAAACCCGCCTTCGAGGTGCTGACCAGAAAGGCCGTCGGGCCGGACGAAGACGAGCTTGCCGAAAATCCGCGGTCGCGGTCCGCAAAGCTGCGGGTCGGACGCCGCACCGATGCGCCCGCCGGACGGGTCGAGCGCGGCGATCTGGGCATGCCGCTGC
>JALQXR010000245.1 GCA_023263105.1 Marivivens sp.
GCCATGTGCCAGTATGTGTTGAAGGTGTCTCCGGCAAAGGCACGACGGTATAGCCCGTCGCCCACAGGCGCCATTTCGACCATCGCTTCGCCGATTGCGATCACGCGTTCCTTGGCCATCAGTCCGTCCGCTGTTTCAGGTCTGCCGCATCATAGATTGAGCCGGTCAGCCACGCGGGCCAGTCGCGTTCGAAAAAGGCGCGGGCTTCGGGGTCGAAGTGCCGGTTGGGGCGCGACCATATCCGCAGCCCGTCCGAGGTCATCCGCAGATTGATCTGCTGCGCCTTGTCTGCCTCGCGCTCGGGCCGGAACCGGACATCGTCCAGCGGCCCAAGCCGCGTTCGGGGCAAGGCGCTGGCGTCAGGGTCGCAGATGGCCCGCGCCCCACGGCTTCCGCCTCCGCCGCCGATGTAATGGTCCAGTGCCGCCAGAACTGCCTCGGAAACCAGTGCCATTTGACGCCACTGGACCGCTCTGGGGGCCTCGGACGGGCGCGAAACGCGGATCCCAGAGGCGCGGAGCGCGGTGTTCAGGTCCCTTGCGGCGGTCAGGGCGGCGCCCACCCCGTCCGGCGTGCAGAGGATCCCCGCGTGGTCGCTCATCCTTGCTTGCACGGCGTCTTTGACCGACCGGACCGACTGGTCGCTGTCGGGCCGCAAAGTCGCGGCCAAAGCCTCGACCGCGCCCGCAATATCCCCCCTGGGGGGATGGGATGCCGCAGCCCCGTCAGCCGGACCGCTGGCGGCCACATGCTCTGCGACACGTGTGCCAAAGACCTGACCCGCGTTCAGCGCAGCACCGCCCGGACGTGTGGCGCCGTGGGTGCCGGCGGCCTCACCGACCGCATAGACGCCCGACAGGCTGGTGCGGCCCCAGATATCGACCTCGATCCCGCCGTTCATATGTTGGTTGTTGACCGCGAATTCTAGCGGGGCGGCCGCGATGTCGACTTTGTACCTGCGGTAAAGTTCGATCGCGAGGGGGTTCATCTGCCGCAGCCGGTCAATCGGAAGCGCTTGTGTCGCGCCCCCCTTGTCCAGATAGCGCCGCACGTCGTCGTCCAGCCGCCCAAGGTCGAACGGCAGGTCCCCCTCGACCGCAAGCGGGTTGCGGTTAAAGTCCATGAACACGCGCCGCCCCTTTTGGCCCTCTCGGTAGATCGCCAGATCAACAAGGCTCGAACCAAAGTCGAGCATCCGCGACGCGTGAAAGGGCCACTGGTATCCCTTGCGAAAGATGTTCGACGCCATCTCTTGGGTGGTGCGGTAATAGTCGGACAGAAAGTGATGCTCTATCCCGTCCGCATCGCGCGAATAGATATGCGGGATGACCTGCACATAGGTTCCCGACAGGTTCCACGGAAACCCTTCGCGGCGGGTGCCGATGCCGAACTGGCTTTCGGTCATGTTGGTCAGCGTGAGTCCCGCCTCTAGCGCCAGACCCAGCGACCCGAAACAGCCGTTTGGAAAGACGCTGTCGCGATACAACTCTCCGGGTCCGCCGGCGGCCAGAACCAGCGCGCGACAGCCAAAGACGACCAGCCCCAACGGGTTGTCCGCGGTCACGTCGCGGGGGCGCATGGCCAGAACGCCGGTGACTCCGGCCTTGTCCTTCAGGATGCCGACTGCCGTGGTCTGGTTGTAGAACGGGACGCCAAGGCGCAGCGCCTCCTCGGCCAGAACCTTGACCATCAGCCGCGACGTGCGCGGTCCGCAACTGGTTGCGCGGCCGACCTCGTCATGATCCGTCTGATACCGCAACGTGCCGCCCAGTTCGTCTTGTGGCAGGGGCAGGCCAAGGTACTGCAGCGACGCCATAGCACGGGCCGAGCCGACGGCTTCGATATAGGCGGTGTCTTCGTCCATTGCGCCGCCCGCGCGGATCGCCTGCGCCATGGCAAGGAAATTGTCGCCCCTGTCGGCGGTGTTGGCCGTGTGAAGCGTCTGCTTGTCGGACCCCGAACAGGCCGAGGTCCCGCCCCACGCACTTTGGGTGACGATGGCCACATCGACGCCACGGCGCCGCATCTCGACCGCGGCGCGAAGTCCGGCGGCACCACTGCCGACAACCAGCGCCCCGCACGGGGCCACGTTGACCCGATGGCCTGCCACGTCGACGGTCTGCCGGAACGGCCGAACCGGCGGCAGACGCGGCATTTCGACGTCGGTCAAAGCGTCAAGGATCGACTGCGGAACTCTGTCTGACACGTATCCCCCGATCGGCTGAGATTCGGTGCGGACCTGACACCGGCACGCCCCGACAACGCCCGCAGAATGTCATGCCCCGCCCGTTAGCGTAAGCATTTATTGCGCATAGATTGCAAAGAGATAGGTCAAAACCCCAATAAATTAAAGCGATTGCTCAAATTTCTGGGGCCGCACCTGACGGGGACCAATGGCCATGCTTCTTTTGGCGCTCAGGTATCGCTATTGGGGTGTCTTTGGCTGCGATTTTTTATTATAACATGCGACGACCGATTTGCCTTCCGACGCCGCGTTCAGGCACCAGAACCAATCGGAAAGCTGGGCGCTAACATTCACCTGTTTGCGCACGGTCCCTAAGACACGAAAGAAGGAGCGTGGATAAATGAGTAGGCTCAAGGTGCCTGACGTCATCATCCCGCGCCGGGCCGCGCTGGTCGCATTCGTGGTCACACTCGGGTCATCCGCAGCGTCTATGTTTCATTCGAACTCGATCCTGCTGGCCCGCGCCGAGGCTGACTTTGCCATGCTTGATAGCGCTGCTCGCAGTGCTCTTAACGGTTCTTTCGCGACATATGCGACCAGACTGGAAGACGACGCCAGTATGTGGACAGCCGTGAGCCCAGCGGGACCCAACTATTCTAGTAAGATCGTCGACAGCATCGTATCCAGCACGCCGACCAACGCATCCAACGGCGTCCTGTTCCTCGGGAACTCGGACTTCGGCGGTCCCATGCCGGTCATGGGCGGAGAACTGGTCAACCTAAGACGGCCCCCTGCGATCGATATTACGTTCAATCGCGAAAGCCGCGG
>JALQXR010000246.1 GCA_023263105.1 Marivivens sp.
AGATGAAAGGCTGGCGCCGCCACCTTCACCAGATCCCCGAACTGGGCCAGCACTGCCCCGAAACTGCGGCCTATGTGGTCGAGCGTCTGAAAGAGTTCGGGGTCGATGAAATCCACGAAGGGATTGCGATCACCGGTGTCGTCGCGATCATCAACGGGCAGGGCGAAGGCTCCACCATCGGGCTTCGGGCGGACATGGACGGGCTGCCGATCACCGAAGCCACGGGCCTGCCCCATGCGTCGCGCAACCCGGGGAAAATGCACGCCTGTGGTCACGACGGCCACACGACGATGCTGTTGGGGGCGGCCAAATATCTGGCCGAAACGCGCAATTTCAGCGGTCGGGTCGCGTTGATCTTTCAACCGGCCGAAGAAACCGGCGGCGGCGCCGAACTGATGGTCCAAGAGGGCGTTCTGGACCGCTTCGCAATCGCCGAGGTCTATGCTCTCCACAATGCGCCCGGCGCGCCGGTGGGCGAATTCTATACCACGCCGGGCCCGATCATGGCGGCGGTCGATACCTTTACGCTGCACATTCAGGGCAGGGGCGGTCACGCGGCCTATCCGCATGACACGGTCGATCCGGTCATTGCAGCCGTCGGCATGGTTCAGGCGATCCAGTCGATCGTCAGCCGCAACCACAACCCGCTGAACGATCTGGTCGTGTCGGTCACCCAGATCCACACCGGAACCGTCGACAACGTCATCCCTGACACGGCCTTTGTGAACGGGACCGTGCGGACATTCGCCCCCGAGACCCGCGACATGGTCGAACGCCGTCTTCGCGCGATTGTCGAAGGTCAGGCGGCCTCTTACGGGGTAGAGGTCTCTATCGATTACCTGCGCGGCTATCCGGCCACGATCAACGATCCTGAAAAGACCGCCTTTGCCGCCGACGTCGCCCGAGAAGTTGCAGGCGAGGCCGGCGTCATCGCGGACGGGGGTCGCGAAATGGGGGCAGAGGACTTTGCCTATTTTCTGGAACATCGACCCGGCAGCTACCTTTTCGTCGGCAACGGAGACACCGCCGGATTACATCATCCGAAATACGATTTCGACGATGAGACAGCCGCATCGGGCGCCTCCTTTTTCGCCCGCATCGTCGAACGCGCCCAACCCGCGCGGCGGTGACCAAGGGCTCTTGACCCCAAAGGGCAAAACGCGCTTAGTCGGTAATATTTGATCAAATATAGGGGCCACGGATGGCACTCGAAGACGCGAAGAAACAGATCGACTTGGCTTTCACCCGTAAGGACCCGCGCGGGCTGTCTTATGAAAACGCTTTCGGCGGGGCGACTTCGTTTCTGCGGCGGAAATACACCAAGGATCTGACGGGCGTCGATCTGGCCGTGACGGGCGTGCCGTTCGATCAGGCGGTGACCCATCGCACCGGCACCCGTTTCGGCCCGCGCGCCATCCGCGAAGCCAGCACCCTCCAGCCCTATGATCCGCCCTATGGCTGGGACGGCTTCGATCCGCTCAGCGATTTCTCGGTGGTGGATTACGGCGATCTTGCCTTCGATTATGCCTATACGCCCAGCTTTCCCGGTCTGCTGACCGATCACATCAAGGGCATTCTGGCGCAGAACGTGGGGACGGTGACGCTGGGCGGGGACCACTTTATCACCCTGCCGATCTTGCGCGCCTATGCCGAGAAATTCGGCCCCGTCGCGGTTTTGCATTTCGATGCTCATTCGGACCTTTGGGCCGACGATGACATGAGCCGGATCGACCACGGCACCTTTATGTATAAGGCGGTTAAGCTGGGGCTGGTGGATGTCGAACGGTCGCTGCAGATCGGCATAAGGACCGAGTGTGACGACTATTGCGGGATCGAATATATCGACGCGCGGACGGTCCATGAAAAGGGCGTGGCCCATGTGGTCGAACGCGCCAAGGCCAAGGTCGGCACGGCCCCGACCTATCTGACCTTTGACATCGACGCGCTTGATCCGGCCTTTGCTCCGGGAACCGGCACGCCGGTTTGGGGCGGTCTGACCAGTTGGCAAGCGGCCGCGATGCTGCGCGATCTGGCAGGGATCAACCTGGTTGGAGGTGACGTGGTCGAGGTGTCGCCCCCCTACGACACAACCGGAGCCACCGCGATCGCGGGGGCGCATGTGGCGATGGAACTGGTCGCGCTTTACTGCTGGGCGCGGCGCAAATGACCGAAACGCGGACAGGCGGGTGCCAATGCGGGGCGGTCCGGTTCAGGGCGGCCACGCTTAAGGACAATCCGCACGTCTGCCACTGCCGGATGTGCCAGAAGGCCACGGGCAATTTCTTTGCCGCACTTGTCGGCGTGCCGAAGGAGGACCTGACGTGGACACGCGGCCAACCAGCCGAGTTCCGCAGTTCAGAGTCCGGCGCGCGCGGGTTTTGCCGCGACTGCGGAACGCCGCTTTATTATTCGGGGACGGGCAACGCGCATCTGTCGCTGTCCATTGCGGCCTTTGACGATCCCGGCGCGATCCCGCTGCGCTTTGAGGCAGGATATGAGTCGCGGTTGCCCCAGCTGGACCAGTTGGGCGGGCTAGAGAGGTACCGGACCGCCGACTGGGGGGATCTTGAGCAGGTTTCGCTGCGGACGTCGTGCCAGCACCCCGATCACGACACCGACGTCTGGCCTGACCACAGCTAATGTGTCGCGTTAGGTTAATCATATAAGCCATTGTAATTCAGAGGGTATCTATGAAAAATCAACCTCTTGGCGGCAACCAGATGCCGCGGTTTGGCGGGCCGAACACCTTCATGCGATTGCCGGTGGCTCAGGATGCGGCGGGGCTGGATGTCGCCTTTGTCGGGGTGCCGATGGATATCGGCGCGTCCTGGCGGTCAGGCACCCGTTTCGGGCCGAAATCGATCCGCGCCGAAAGCGCGATGATCCGGCCCTACAACATGGGCACCGGCGCCGCTCCATTCGACAGCCTCCAGTGTGCCGACATCGGCGATGTCGCGATAAACACCTTCGACCTGAAGGATAGTGTCAGAAGAATTT
>JALQXR010000247.1 GCA_023263105.1 Marivivens sp.
CGGATTGGCATCGAACAAGGAAAACAACTGCACACCCGCAGGCAGCCCCGCCAGAAAGGCGTCGAACTGCAACAGCGCCTCGTCCGGTTTTGCCGCCTCTTTCAAGGACGCGATGATTTCGGGCTTCAGCCGCTTGAATATCTCGCTCGCCCGAGGGGACCGCATCGCGGGATAATTGCGCCAACGCGCGATGATCTCTGCGCCAAAGTCGTCCTTGACCTGCGCTGCCTCTCCGGGGGCAAAGAACCCCTCGGTCAGTTCGTGAACCGCCGCGAACCGCTCTGTCAGTTCGCCCCTCAGCGCCGAGACATCGCGGTCCATCAGGGCCGCCAGCCGGTCCCAGCCTTCGGCGGTCATCGGCAGGTCGTGGGTCTGCTGATCGTTGACCATCTGGACGCGGTGCTCGACCTCTCGGTGGGCGCGGTAATGGTCATAGAGCGTGGTCGCGTGATCCTCTGGGATCCAGCCCGCGCCAGCCAGCCGGTTCAACCCGTCCCGCGTGCCGCGAACCCGCAACGACGGATCGCGACCGCCGGCAATCAACTGGCGGGTCTGGGTAAAGAATTCGATTTCCCGAATACCGCCCCGGCCCAGCTTTATGTTGTGACCTTCCAGCACGACGGGTCCGTGAAAGCCTTTGTGATCGCGAATGCGCAACCGCATGTCGTGGGCGTCCTGAATGGCGGCAAAGTCCAGATGCTTGCGCCACACAAAAGGCCGCAGGGTCTCTAGGAACCGCCCCCCCGCCTCAAGATCCCCCGCCGAGGGCCGCGCCTTGATATAGGCGGCGCGTTCCCACGTCCGGCCAACGCTTTCATAGTATCCTTCGGCCGCGCCCATCGACAGGCAGACCGGCGTGACGCTTGCGTCGGGGCGCAGGCGCAGGTCGGTGCGGAACACATAGCCTTCGCCGGTGATGTCGCTGATCAGCGCGGTCATCCGGCGGGTGACTTTGACAAAGGACGCCCGCGCGTCGTCATAGCCGTCGCCATCGAACCGCGACTCGTCAAACAGCATGATCAGGTCGATGTCAGAGGAATAGTTCAGCTCTCCGGCGCCCATCTTGCCCATCGCCAGCGCCACCATGCCGCCTGCCGTTTCCGCGTCATCCGGGGTCAGACCCGGCAGTTTGCCGCGGGAGATTTCGGCGCCGACCAGCCGCCGCAGACAGACCGAGACAGCGGCATCGGCGAAATCGGTAAGCGCTTGGGTCACCGTCTCTAGCGGCCAGACACCACCCAGATCGGCCAGCGCCGTCAGGGCCGCGACCCGCCGTTTGGCTTGTCGAAGCGCGCCGGACAACGCGTCATGCGGAAGCGCGCCGACTTCGTCCAGCACGCTGGCCAGCGCGGCCTCTGGGTCGTCCATCGCGGGGCCAAGCCACGCGCCTTCCTTGGCGATCAGACCGGCAAGATAGGGGCTGGACCCCGCCGTGCCGGACACCAGCGCGGCTAAGGGTCCGGACACGCCGGGAATAGATGCTTCGGCGCCCCGATCGGGGTCGTAGGCGCGGGGGGTTCGGGTCAATCTGCTTGCGAAACTCATGCGCCAGTCTAGAGCCGATGCACGAGGGCTGGTCAATCGCCCGGTCGTTTGGCACCATCGCGCAAGTCCAACAAACCCCCGATCGGAACCCCCATGTCCAAGAGCCTTGCCCGAGTGACCGAAGCGATCAAAGCCGCGGGACTCTCCAGCCAGCCGGTCGAGATGCCGGACGAGACACGCACAGCGCAACAGGCCGCCGACGCGGTCGGCTGCGCGTTGGACCAGATCGTAAAGTCGATCATCTTTCGCGGGGAAACCAGCGGCGAGGCGATCCTGTTCCTGACCGCCGGCGGCAATCAGGTCGATCCGGCAAAGGCGAGCGACGCCGCGGGCGAAGCCTTGGGGCGCGCGGATGCTGCTTTGGTCCGCAGCCAGACCGGTTTCGCGATTGGCGGCGTGGCCCCGATCGGGCACCTCAATCCGATCCGTGCCTTCGTCGATCCCCGACTCTTTGATTTCACGGAAATCTGGGCCGCAGCGGGCACACCGCGTCATGTTTTTCCGCTGTCACCGGATGATCTTTTGGTCACGACGGGCGCAAAGCAGCTGGATTTCACCGCCTGATCTTTAATATTTAAGTGTGTATTATCATAGAGTTGGGACATTTCCCTCGGCTCTATGTTAAAATCTTTTACATAGCCTCTTGCAACGGACCCGTGAACTCCCGATATCGGATAATGTGAAAGGCATTTACATGAGCCTTTCGATCCAACAACGGAGAAAGTGAAATGTCCGACACGAGCCTTCACCCTGCGTCCCGATCCTTTTCGCAGGACGAAACCTATAAAAGAGTGATGGGCCCCCTGTCCCGCGCCGAAGCCTGGCTGGATTCCAAAGGCCGCGGCGCATGGATCGCCGCCATGGTGCTGGGATTCATCTTTGTCTGGCCCGTCGGCCTCGCCCTTCTTGCATATATGATCTGGAGCAAACGAATGTTCAGCCGCACCTGCGCCTCGTCCCGCCATCACTCTCGCCACTTTGCCAAGACCGCCTTCCGGTCGTCCGGCAACACCGCGTTCGACGCCTATAAGGCAGACACGCTGCGCCGTCTGGAAGACGAACAGGCCAGCTTCGAGGCCTTCCTCGAGCGGCTGCGGGAAGCAAAGGACAAATCCGAGTTCGACCAGTTCATGAATGACCGCAGCCGCCGCAACACCTCGGCCGAGTCCACCGATCCGGCGGATGACGCAGCGGACGAGCCCGAAGCCCGGTCCTGATCATGAACCCGCCGTGGCCGCCTTTCCCCCTGGGGGCGGCCACGGTCCCGTTCCGGAACTCCATCAGAAAGCGTTCGTCGACATGACCTACACCCAGTCCCGTTCCTACAGCCACAGCGCCCTGCCCGATCCGTCAACCGCGCCAGAGTTCTATGACGGCGTCCTGTTCAAGCGGGCCGCGGCTTGGGGTATCGACGTGGTGCTGGTCGCAATTCTCT
>JALQXR010000248.1 GCA_023263105.1 Marivivens sp.
ATAGTGACGCGACACAGTAAATCCCCCCGAAATCTATTGTGGAAGGATGCCCTACAATCGAATCACTGTAAAGTCTGCAAACCCCTTATTTTGTGCCGAACATGCGGTCTCCCGCATCCCCTAGGCCGGGGACAATATATCCATGGTCGTTCAGGTGATCATCCACAGATGCTGTGACGATCGGCACATCGGGGTGGGCCTCTTTCATGCGCGCGATGCCTTCCGGAGCGGCCAGCAGACACAGGAACCGGATGTCCTTTGCCCCCGCCTTTTTCAAAAGATCGATCGCCGCGACCGACGAATTTCCGGTCGCCAACATGGGGTCGACGACGATGGTGACGCGGTCCTCCAGCTCTGCCGGAACCTTGAAATAATACTGCACGGGCTTCAGCGTTTCCGGATCGCGATAAAGCCCCACAAAGCCCACGCGCGCCGCGGGCACCAGTTCAAGGATGCCGTCCAACAGCCCGTTTCCGGCCCGCAGGATTGATATCAAGGCAAGCTTTTTGCCGTCGATCTGCGGCGCGTCCATTTCGCACAGCGGGGTTTCGATCCGCACGGTGGTCATTGGCAGCGAACGGGTGACCTCATAGGCCAGCAACAGGCTGATTTCCCGCAGGAGCTGACGGAACGATTTGGTCGACGTGTCCTTTTCCCGCATCAAGGTCAGCTTGTGCTGGACCAGCGGGTGGTCCACGACTGTGAGATGGTCGATCATTGGCTAAGCTCCAGTTTTTTCGCGATTTTCTCTTTGGTGGCCGGATCGCAGAATGCGGCGTCGAGGGCCGTCTTGTTCAGGTCGGACAGCACGTCTTCTTCCCAACCAAAGGTCCGCGCCAGCATATCGAATTCCGCAGTCATCGTGGTGTGGAAAAACGGCGGGTCGTCGGTCGAAACCGTGACCTTGACGCCGCGGTCGCGCAGTCGGACGATGGGGTGGTCTTTCCAGCTTTTCACGGCGTTGAGGAACACGTTTGAACCGGGGCAGACCTCTAGCACGATGCCGTCTTCGGCAATCCGGTCGACCAGCGCGAGGTCATGGATTGCGTTGATGCCATGGCCGATCCGCTCTGGCCGAAGGTCGCGCAACGTGTCGGCAACCATGTCGGGACCGCCCCATTCGCCCGCGTGGCAGGTCAGGCGCAGGCCGGCCTCTCGGGCCATGTCAAAGCTGTAGCTGAAATCGCCCGGACGACCCACCATCTCTGCTCCGGCCATGCCGAAACCGGTGATGAAATCGCCCTTTGTCTCTGCCGCGCAACGTGCTGCGGTTTTTGCCTGTTCGGGACCAAAGTGGCGGATACACGTGATGATTCCGCGTAGCGTGATCCCGAATTTCTTTTCGGCTTCGGCGGCCCCGTCCTCGATCGCGGCAAGGTAGTCACGCCACGCCGACAGGTCGCCGCCGCCGCAAAAATCGGGGCTCAGGAATGTTTCGCTGTAAACCACCCCGTGGCTGGCACTTTCTTCTAGAACCGCCAGTGTCAGGCGCCGGAAATCCTCGGGCGAGCGGAGCGTGGTGCAGGCGGCTTCGTAGACGGTCAGAAAATGGTCGAAGTCCCGATAGGCATAGCCGCCCTTTTCATCAAATATCTTACTGATATCGATGGATTTTTCCTTTGCCAGCCCACGAATGAACGCGGGCGGAGCGGCGCCTTCGAAATGCAGGTGCAACTCGACCTTGGGCATGGATTTGAAACTCATAGGAAACTCCGTCCGGGGCCCTGCGGCGCAACACCAAGGTGCGCGGCGACCGTGCCCGCTACATTTACAAATGGCACCATGCCAGCGTTACCGGTGCCCGCGCCGTGAAGGATAATCGGCACCTGTTCGCGGGTGTGGTCCGTGCCGATCCATGTCGGGTCGTTGCCATGGTCGGCTGTGACTATCAGAAGATCGTCAGGGCGCAAACGACCGATCAATTCACCCAGCGCCGCGTCGAACCATTCCAGATGGCGGGCATAGCCCGAGACATCGCGCCGGTGCCCGTATTCGCTGTCGAACTCGACGAAATTGGCAAAGACCAGCGCCCCGTCGGGGGCGGCGTCCACATAGTCGGACAGATGCGTCATCAGGTCGACGTCCCTGCCTTTGCGCACTTCGTCGATGCCACGCATGGAAAAGATGTCACCGATTTTGCCCACCGCAAGCACCGGACGACCTGCTTTGCTGACCCAGTCGCAGAGCGTAGGCGCGGGCGGAGCGATGGCGATGTCCTTGCGGTTTGCGGTGCGTTTGAAAGCGCCCTTGCGATCGCCGACAAAGGGCCGCGCGATGACCCGACCGACCTTCATCCCGTGAAGCAGCGGCGCGACCGACTTGCACATTTCATACAATTTCTGCAGTCCGAACGCCTCTTCATGCGCCGCAATTTGCAGAACGCTGTCAGCAGAGGTGTAACAGATGGGCCAACCGGTTCGCAGGTGCTCCTCTCCGAAATCGTCGATCACCTGCGTTCCGGAGGCATGGCAATTCGCCAGAATGCCGTCGGTTCCGGCGGCGTCGCAAAGCGCCTTTGTCACCTCTGGCGGGAAGGCGGGATGGTGATCGGGGAAGGTGTGCCAGTCCCAAGGCACCGGCACGCCCGCCAGTTCCCAATGCCCCGATGGCGTGTCCTTCCCGCGCGAAGTTTCGCGCCCGACGGCCCAGAAACCCGTGGCCTCGGCGTCCAGACCCGGCGTTGGCGCGCCCGTCGAATGCCGGATCGCAGCGCCAAGGCCCATGGCGTCCATCACGGGGACCCGCAACGGGCCCGACCGTCCGTCGTTGGCGCGACCGGCGGCACATTCCGCAACAATATGCCCCAAAGTGTTGGCACCGGTGTCGGGCGTAACGCCGTTAAAGAACGTATCCGCATCCGGAGCGCCGCCCAATCCGACGCTGTCGATCACACCCAAGAAT